>NZ_CP011994.1:692000-1038000 GCF_001632845.1 Ectothiorhodospira sp. BSL-9
AACTGGTCATGTCGCTGGTGTGCATGATTGGGCCGCGCCCCAACCTGCTGGGCATCAACGAAGCCGGTCAGCACTGGCGCCTGGAGACCCCGCAGCCGGTGCTCACCAATCAGGACCTGGAGCGCATCCGTCACATCGAGTACAACTCCAGCGGCGCCTTCCGCACCCGCACCCTGGATGTGTGCTACCCCGCATCCGAGGGGTCTGCGGGCATGGGGGCTGCCCTGGAAGCCCTGTGCGCCAAGGCGGAACAGGCGGTGCTGGATGGTTTCAACATCCTGATCCTGTCCGACCGCGACACCAACCAGGATCGCGTGCCGATCCCCATGCTGCTGGCCACCTCGGCCGTGCATCATCACCTGATCGACAAGGGCCTGCGCACCAGCTCCGGCATCGTCGTGGAGACCGGCGCGGCACTGGAGGTGCATCACTTCGCCACCCTGGAGGGCTATGGCGCCGAAGCCGTCAACCCCTACCTGGCCTTTGACACCATTCAGTCCATGCTGGACCGCCTGCCCGAGCGTCTGAGCTTTGAAGAGGCCCAGAAGCGCTATATCAAGGCGGTGGGCAAGGGCCTGCTCAAGGTGATGTCCAAGATGGGCATCTCCACCCTGGAGTCCTATTGCGGCGCGCAGATCTTCGACGCCGTGGGCCTGAACACGCCCTTCGTGGACAAGTACTTCTCCGGCACCCAGACCCGCGTGGAAGGCATCGGTCTGGCCCAGGTGGCCGAGGAGGCCGTGCGCTGGCACCAGCAGGCCTATGGTCATGCAGAGATCTACCGCGACCAGCTGGACGTGGGCGGCGACTACGCCTTCCGCCTGCGCGGCGAGAGCCACGTCTGGACGCCGGACACCATCGCCAAGCTGCAGCACGCCACCCGTGCCAACGACGCCGCCACCTACGATGAGTTCTCCCGCCTGATCAACGAGCAGACGGAGAACCTGCTCACCTTCCGTGGCCTGATGGACTTCCGTTTTGCCGACCGGGAGATCCCTCTGGACGAAGTGGAACCGGCCAAGGAGATCGTCAAGCGCTTTGCTACCGGGGCCATGTCCTTCGGCTCCATCTCCCACGAGGCCCATTCCACCCTGGCCAAGGCCATGAATGCCATCGGCGGCAAGTCCAACACCGGCGAGGGTGGCGAGGAGCCGGAGCGCTTCCTGCCCCTGGCGGATGGCACCATGAATCCGGAGCGTTCCGCCATCAAGCAGGTGGCCTCGGGCCGCTTCGGCGTGACCACCGAATATCTGGTGAACGCCGACGACATCCAGATCAAGGTGGCCCAGGGCGCCAAGCCCGGCGAGGGCGGCCAGCTGCCCGGCCACAAGGTGAATGCCCAGATTGCCCGGGTACGTCATTCCACCCCCGGGGTGGCTCTCATCTCGCCGCCGCCACACCACGACATCTATTCCATCGAGGACCTGGCCCAGCTGATCCACGACCTGAAGAACGTCAACCCGAAGGCCCGCGTCTCCGTGAAGCTGGTCTCCGAGGTGGGTGTGGGTACCGTGGCCGCGGGCGTTTCCAAGGCCCACGCGGATCACATCACCATCGCCGGCTACGACGGTGGCACGGGCGCCAGCCCGCTCACCTCCATCAAGCACGCCGGCAGTTCCTGGGAGATCGGCCTGGCCGAGACCCATCAGACCCTGGTGATGAACCGCCTGCGCGGGCGCGTTTCCCTGCAGGTGGACGGCGGTCTGCGGACCGGCCGTGACGTGGTCGTCGGCGCCCTGCTGGGGGCCGACGAGTTCGGCTTTGCCACCGCACCGCTGATCGTGGAAGGCTGCATCATGATGCGCAAATGCCATCTGAACACCTGCCCGGTGGGCGTGGCCACCCAGGATCCGGAGTTGCGCAAGCGCTTCACCGGCAAGCCCGAACACGTGATCAACTACTTCTTCTTCGTGGCCGAAGAGGTCCGCCGCCTGATGGCCAGGCTGGGCTTCCGCACCATGGACGAGATGATTGGTCAGGCAGACCGCCTGGAAATGCGTCGCGCCATCAATCACTGGAAGGCGGAGGGGCTGGACTACACCAGGCTCCTGACCCGCCCGGACGTGGGCCCGGACGTGGCCATCCGTCACTGCGAACTCCAGGATCACGGCCTGGACAAGGCCCTGGATCACGAACTGATCCAGCAGGCCGAGCCCGCCCTGAGCCAGGGCAAGCCGGTGACGATCCAGGCACAGATCCGCAACTACCACCGCACCGTGGGCACCATGCTCTCCGGCCGCGTGGCCGAGCGTTATGGCCATGCGGGGTTGCCGGACGACACCATCCACATCAAGGCCAAGGGCACTGGCGGCCAATCCTTCGGGGCCTGGCTGGCCAAGGGCGTGACCATCGACATGGAAGGCGAGGCCAACGACTACGTGGGCAAGGGCCTCTCCGGCGGTCGCATCATCATCTATCCGCCGGCCCATTCGGCCATCAATCCGGCCGAGGACAACATCATCGTGGGCAACACGGTGCTCTATGGCGCCATCAGCGGTGAGGTGTTCTTCCGCGGTGTGGCCGGTGAGCGGTTCTGTGTGCGCAACTCCGGCGCCACCGCGGTGGTGGAGGGCGTGGGCGACCACGGCTGCGAATACATGACCGGCGGTGTCGTGGTCTGCCTGGGCACCACCGGTCGCAACTTCGCTGCCGGCATGTCCGGGGGCATCGCCTATGTCCTGGACGAGGACGGCAGCTTTGCCGACCGCTGCAACCAGGCCATGGTGGAACTGGAGCCCATCGCCGATGAGGACGATGCCCTGGAGGCCTGGGATCACCAGGGCGGGGACCTGGAAACCCACGGCCGCGTGGATGTGAGCCGCGACATGACCCGCTTTGATGCCCAGCGCCTCAAGAGCCTGATCCAGCGTCATCTGGACTACACCGGCTCGACCCGCGCCAGGGCCATTCTGGACGATTGGGAGGCCTGGCTGCCCCGCTTCGTCAAGGTGATGCCGGTGGATTATCGCCGCGCACTGGAAGACCTCCAGGCCCAGAAGGCACGTCCGCCCGAGCCCAACAAACCGCCAAAGGCCAGCCAGACGCTTGAAGGGAGCGCCAACCATGGGTAAGCCAACCGGATTCATGGAATACGACCGTCGCGACCGGCACTACGAGCCGGCCGCCGACCGCATCGTGCACTACCGGGAATTCGTCATTCCCCTGAAGCCCGACCAGGTACGTGAACAGGGGGCTCGCTGCATGGACTGCGGCATCCCCTTCTGCCACCAGGGCTGTCCGGTGAACAACCTGATCCCCGACTGGAACGACCTGGTCTACCGGAACGACTGGGAACAGGCCATCAAGGTGCTGCATTCCACCAACAACTTCCCGGAGTTCACCGGGCGCATCTGTCCGGCGCCCTGCGAGACCTCCTGCACGCTCAACATCGACGACACGCCGGTGACCATCAAGACCATCGAGTGCGCCATTGTCGACCGGGCCTGGGAAGAGGGCTGGATCAAACCCCAGGTGGCCCATCGGCGCACCGGCAAGACCGTGGCCGTGGTGGGTTCCGGCCCGGCCGGTCTGGCCTGTGCCCAGCAACTGGCCCGGGCCGGTCATAACGTGGACGTGTTCGAAAAGGCCGACCGTATTGGTGGTCTGCTGCGCTATGGCATCCCGGACTTCAAGATGGACAAGCACCACATCGACCGGCGTATTGCCCAGATGCGTACCGAGGGCGTACGTTTCCATACCCTGTCCCATATCGGCGTGGACATCCCCGTGTCCCGGCTGCAGGACGATTACGATGCCCTGGTGCTGGCCGGTGGTTCCGAGAAGCCCCGTGACCTGCCGGTTCCCGGCCGGGAGCTCAACGGTGTGCACTTCGCCATGGACTTCCTCACCCGCAACAGCAAGCGGGTGCAGGGCGTGTTCGTGCCCGACGACGACTTCATCAGCGCCCAGGGCAAGCACGTGCTGGTCATCGGTGGCGGCGATACCGGCTCCGACTGCATCGGCACCTCCAACCGTCATGGCGCGGCCCACGTCACCCAGGTGGAGATCCTGGACAAGCCGCCGCAGAAGGAAGACAAGGGCCTCACCTGGCCCGACTGGCCCAACCGCATGCGCACCTCCAGCTCTCAGGAGGAAGGCTGTGACCGCATGTGGAATATCGCCACCAAGGGCTTCATCGACGACGGTCATGGCAATGTGAAGGCCGCCAAGGTGGTCACCGTGAAGTGGGAGAAGGACGCCGAGGGTCGTTTCCAGATGAGCGAGGTGCCCGGCACCGAGCAGGAGATCCGCTGCGATCTCGTGCTGCTGGCCATGGGCTTCGTGCATCCCGTGCAGGAAGGCATGCTGGCTGAGTTGAAGGACAAGGCCAATCTGGAACTGGATGCCCGCGGCAACGTGAAGGGCAGCACCGAGGGCGAGCAGGCCTACCACACCAGCGCCGAGGGCGTGTTCGCCGCCGGCGACATGCGTCGCGGCCAGTCCCTGGTGGTCTGGGCCATCCGCGAGGGACGCCAGTGCGCCCGCTCGGTGGATCAGTGGCTGATGGGCCGCACCGACCTGCCGCGGTAAGCCCACCACCCTCACCCCACCCCCTCTCCCGCTGGCGGGAGAGGGGCTTGTTACGGCTTTACCCCCACCCCCACATCGGGCACTCTCAAGGCATCACGACCCATCCCCTCGGGATGGCACGTACCACCGCCCAGGGAGCACAGCCCATGCCAGAGACCACCCCCTCCGTGTATGACTTCGAGGCCACCGACATCCAGGGCAACCCCCGCCCGCTGTCGGAATTTGCCGGAAGGGTCCTGCTGATCACCAACGTGGCCAGTCAATGCGGTTTCACGCGCCAGTACAGTGGCCTGCAGGCCCTGCAGGATCGTTTCCATGAGCGCGGTTTCGACGTCCTGGGCTTTCCCTGCAACCAGTTCGGCAATCAGGAACCCGGGGATGAATCCCAGATCGCCGAGTTCTGCAGTACACGGTTTCAGGCGAACTTTCCCATGTTTGCCAAGGTGGAGGTAAACGGCAACAACGCCCACCCCCTCTACCAGCACCTCAAGGCCCAGGCGCCGGGCCTGATGGGCTCACAGGCCGTCAAATGGAACTTCACCAAGTTCCTGGTGGACCGTGAGGGCTGGGTGACCCGGCGATATGCCCCCAACACGGACCCCAAGGACATCGCCAAGGACATCGAGCGGCTGCTGTGACACCCATGAATACCGCCTCCTCCGACCCCACTCAACAAACTGCCCTGATCACCGGCGCCAACTCCGGCCTGGGCAAGGCCATCGCCATGGACCTGGCGCGTCGGGGCATGACCCTGGTGATGGTCTGCCGCTCCCTGCCCCGCGGCGAACAGGCCCGCTGGGAGATCCGTGCCGAAACCGGCAATGAAGACATCTATCTGATCGCCGGCGATCTCACGGAACAGGCGGATGTGCGTCGTGTGGCCGCGCATTTCAAGCGCGACTTCAAGGCCCTGCACCTGCTCATCAACAATGCCGGCAGCGCCTTCCCGGAGCGACGCCTCACCCAGGATGGCATCGAAAAAGCCCTGGCCATCAACCATGTGGCCCCCCTGCTGCTCACCCGGTTGCTGCTACCCCGCCTCAAGGCCAGCGCTCCGGCACGGATCATCAACGTAGGCACCCGGTTCAACACAGCCATGGACCTGGACGACCTCAACTGGGAGAAGCGGCGCTACCGCATGATGCAGGCCTACGGACAATCCAAGCTGGGGATGCTGCACACCACCTTCGCACTGGCGCGCCAGCTGGAGGGCACCGGAGTCACCGTGAACTGCGTCTTCCCGGGGGTGTTCATGTCCAATCTGGGTGGCACCGATGGCGCCCAGAACGCCTTCTGGCGTGCCGTGGCTCGCTGGCTGGGATGGGCCATCCCTCCGGCAGAGCGCGCCGCACAGGGTGTGATCCACTACGCCACTGCGCCGGAGTGCGCCCAGCTGACCGGGCAGTATCTCTCCCGCAAGGGCCCCTTGAAGGCCCCGGCGCAGGCCAGGGATCCGGCGATGAACCAGCGGATTCTGGAGGCCACCGACGGCCTCATCACCCCGCCGTAACGCCCACTCCGCCCCGCAGACGGGCCCCTGCACGCGGGCACAGCCCAGAACATTCAAGGATCAGGGGCGCGACCCAATGCGCCCCCCCCCATCCCACCCTTCTCCTCCAGCACGCTGGCAAATCACGCCGTCTGGCATCTGCGACCCGGATGCGTCATATTTTCCCTGGCCCAAGAGCCGGTAAAACCGATGACAAGAATACAGACCACCGAGGAGACCACCCCCATGTCCATCAAACGTCGCGACTTTCTCAAGGCAGGCACGGCAGTCGCCACGGGCGCCGCCGTGCTGGGCGCGCCCGCCATCGTCAAGGCCCGCGATCGCTTCAACTGGCGCATGACCACCACATGGCCCAGTGGGCTGCCCTTCTTCCAGACCGGCCCGGGCAGTGCCACGGATTTCGCCCGGCGGGTGGAGGAAATGTCGGACGGGCGTATCCGCATCCGCGTCTATTCGGCCAACGAACTGGTACCCGCCTTCGAAGGCTTTGACGCCGCCTCCTCCGGCCGTCAGGTGCAGCTCAACCACGGCTGCGCCTATTACTGGGCCGGCAAGTCCTTCGCCGCCCAGTATTTCACCACCGTTCCCTTCGGCATGACCTTCCAGGGCCACAATGCCTGGCTGAACGAGGGCGGCGGTTACGAACTCTACCGGGAGGTGTACGAACCCTTTGACCTGATCCCCCTGGTGGTGGGCTGCACCGGGGTACAGCCCATGGGCTGGTTCCGTGAACCGGTGGAGAGCGTACGGGATTTCCGGGGACTGAACATCCGCATGCCGGGCCTGGCCGGGGACATCTACAACGCCATCGGCGCCAATGCGCGACTGCTGCCCGGTGGCGAATTGTTCGCTGCCCTGGAACGCGGCGCCATCGATGCCGCCGAGTGGGTGGGCCCCTATTCCGATCGGGAACTGGGCCTGCATCGGGCCGCCAAGTACTACTATTCCTCCGGCTGGCATGAGCCGGCCACCAGCACCGAGGTGGTGGTGAACCGTCGCGCCTGGGATTCCCTGCCCAAGGACCTGCAGGCGGTGATGCGCAACGCCGCCGCAGCCTGCAACATCACCTCCCATGCCTGGCTGGAGGCCCGCAACGCCGATGCCCTGGACGACCTGGTGAACAACCATGGGGTGCAGTTCGGCCCGGTGCCCGACGATGTAATCGAGGCCCTGCTGGAGGCCACCCGGGATATCCTCAGCGACCGCGCCGCGGACGATGAGCTCACCCGCAAGGTCCACGAGAGCTATTTCAGGTTCAAGGCCCGCCACGACCGCTGGCAGGCCAACTCGGAGACCATGTTCCAGACCCAGATCCGGGATCTGGGGCAAAAGATCCTGGGATAACCCGCTCTCACCCCAGCCCCTCTCCCCTTTGCGGGAGAGGGGCTTCATGCTGCCTGGGAGGCATTCATGTCCCGACTCCTGCTGCGCATCGAACGCGCCCTGAACCAGGTGACCCGCCTGGCTGGCTGGATAGCAGCCATCAGCATGGCGGCTCTGGTGCTGCTGGTCTTCGCCAACATGGCGGCCCGCTATGCCCTGGGCATGGGCAGTGTCTGGTCCCAGGAACTGGAATGGTATGTGCTGTCCCTCACGGTGATGACGGGCATCGCCTATGCCATGCGCTCCGATGAGCACGTGCGGGTGGATGTGTTCTCCCATCACCTCAGCCGCGTGGGCAAGCTCTGGCTGGATGGCATCACCATGCTGCTGGTGGCCATCCCCGTCTCCCTGCTGGTTCTTTACTACACCTGGCCTTTCGTGCAGATCTCCTACGTGCGCGGTGAAGGCTCACCCAATGCCGGCGGCATGCCCTGGCTGTTCCTGCCCAAGGCCATGATCCTGGTGGGCTTTGCGCTGATTCTCATCGAGTCATTGCGACAATTGCTGCGCATTGGTCGGCGCCTGGTCTTCCATTACCGCCATGCACGTCGTCACCACGCAGGGAGCGCCGATCATGCCGCTTGAGTACATCGCCCTGATGATGGTGGTCGCCTTCTTCGTCCTGGTGCTGACCGGGATACCGGTGGCTTTTGCCGTGGCGGCAGTGGGCTTCATCTTCGGCTTCATCGGCTTTGAAGGCTGGTTGTTCGAACTGCTGCCCGCCCGCATCTTCGGCACCATCACCAATTACACCCTGCTGGCCATCCCCTTATTCGTCTTCATGGGCGTGATGCTGGACAAGACCCGGGTGGCCGAGCGCATGCTGGAGGTGATCGGCCATGCCAGCGGTGCCCTGCCCGGTGGCATGGCCCTGGCGGTGATCATGGTGGGTGTACTCATGGGAGCGGCCACCGGCATCGTGGGGGCGGCCATTGTCACCCTCACCCTGATGGCCCTGCCCACGCTACTCAGGCGCGGCTACAAACCCACCGTGGCCTGCGGCACCATATGCGCCTCGGGCACCCTGGGTCAGATCATTCCTCCAAGCCTGGTGCTGCTGGTGCTGGCAGACACCATGAACCTCTCGGTGGGCAGCCTGTTTGCCGCGGCCCTGATCCCGGGGCTGCTGCTGGCCACCCTGTACGTGCTGTACCTGTTCGTGCTGGCCTGGTTCTATTCCGCCGACGTGCCGGCCCTGGATGCGGCCGAGCGGGCAGCCATGAGCACCCGTCAATTGATCCGGGACCTGTTCACCTCGGTACTGCCCCCGCTGGCCTTGGTGCTGGCGGTGCTGGGGGCCATCATCGGTGGCATCGCGGCCCCCACCGAGGCAGCTGCCGTGGGCGCGGTGGGTGCCGTGGTGGTGGCGGCGGTGATGGGGCGGTTGAGCCGACCGGTGATGTCCGAGACCCTGAAGGTCACGGTGCGCATCACCGCCATGGTGTTTTTCGTGCTGATCGCCTCGCAGGTGTTCGCCCTGGCCTTCCGGGGGCTGGATGGAGAGTTCCTGGTGGAGGCCATGTTTGACTGGGTGCCCGGCGGACCCTACGGCACGCTGCTGTTCATGCTGCTGCTGATCTTCCTGCTAGGGTTTTTCCTGGAGTGGATTCAGATCACCTACATCGTGGTGCCGCTGTTCATGCCCTTCCTGGCGGGCTACCCGGAGTTCTCCATGGTGTGGATCGCCATCCTGATCGCCATGAACCTGCAGACCTCGTTCCTCACGCCGCCGTTCGGATGGTCGCTGATCTTCATGAAGGGGGTGGCGCCCCGAGGCATCAAGACCACGGACATCTACAAGGGCGCCATCCCCTTCGTGATCATCCAGCTGGCCGCCCTGGGGCTGCTGGTGGCCTTCCCGCAGATCGCCCTGTGGCTGCCCGAGGCGATCGGGTGGTGATGGCTGGAGGCCGTTGGGCCTGCCAGCCAGAGCCACCCCCTGCGTGATCAGGCGACTTCGACGTACTCAACGTGGCTGCTCGGCGGTGGAATGGGCTCCCCGTCTTCTCGCATACCGTCAAGGTGAAACTCGATCGCCTCCCGAATCTGCTGCTCGACCTCTTCGATGCTTGCCCCGGTGGCAATACAGCCCGGCAAATCGGGCACATAGGCTGAGTAGTTTTTTTCTGCCTTTTCAATGACGATTGCGTACTTCATAGCAGCACCTATTTCCAGCCAGCCTGTTTGCAAATGCTGTCCACCGTTCCGACAGCCAAATCATCTCCGGGTTTTCCTGGCACTGTCACCCTGCCGGGTTTAGAGGGATGCTTGAATTGCCGGTGACTACCCCGTGTTGAGTGTTGGTACCACCCGTCTTCCTTCAATTTCCGGAGAATATCGCGTACTTTCATCCGTTCTAGATTATCCCATCCGTATGTCCTGGAGTAGCCTGAATTACGTAGGCCCGGACCGGTATACATCGACAAAAAAGATCACCGTGGTGATCGCCCCCACGAGAACAATGCCGTTGCGCAAGACATTCGGCGGCAGGCGCCGGCCGATGCGGGCGCCAGCGAAGCCGCCCAGGACGGCGGCCAGGGCCATGGGGGGCAGTTCCGGCCAGGAGATGGCGCCGCCAGCCACGAAGATGGCCACGGCAATCACGGTGAGCACGGCGGAGAGCAGGTTTTTCAGGCCGTTGGCCACGTTCAGGTCATGCACACCCAGCAGGCGGAACATGGCCAGCATGACGATGCCCATGCCACCGTTGAAATACCCGCCATAGCCGCACACGGCCAGCACCCCCACCCGACCCCAGAGGCCATGGCCACGCCCCGCACGCCGGGACAGAAACCCATGCAGACGCGGCCCGAAGGCGAACAACACCGTGGCAAACAGCAGCAGCCAGGGCACGATCACCCGGAAGGCCTGATCCGAGGTGGCCAGCAGCAGCAAGGCACCCGCAGCGCCCCCCACGGCACCGATGACCACCACCGCCAGCACCGACAACCCCGCCGGGGCCTTGATGAGATCCCGATAGGCCCAGGCACTGGCCAGATAGCCCGGCAGCAGAGCCGCCGTGCCAGTGGCATTGGCCGCCACCGGGGGCACACCGGTAAACACCAGAGCCGGCAGGGTAAGGAAACTGCCGCCACCGGCCAGGGCATTGATGATGCCAGCGAAGAAGGCCGCCGTGGCGATGATCAGGATGCTAAGCGGTTCCAGAGCCACGCGCGTGCTCCTCTGGGGGGGACGATCCTGAACATCGCTCCAGATGAAATCTGGCCATCTTCCTTTCTCCTTTTAAGTTTTTTCGCCTAACGTCCCGCTCACGCGCCGGTTTTGAGCGGTGAAGAGGCGGAAAATCGGTCGCTGTAAAGCCGCCAGAGCCAACCTAGCAAAAACTATGGAACAGGTCCCCCCCGTGCCAATATGACCTGCGACACCTACCCCCGAGAGATCAGTGAGCAAAGAGGTAGGTATGATGGAGTTAAGCTCAGATCTGGTGTATGGGGGAAGGAAGTGAAGGTGGCGTATCCTGTTGATTGATCACGACCAAGATCTCAATCAACAAAAGCGGATACGCCATGACCAAGTCTACCCTTCAAGCTGTTTCACAACCAGAACCGCAGGCCACGGATCCGCTGCACGAGCTGCTGCGCCAGGGTGCCCGCGACCTGATTGCCCAGGCGGTCGAGGCCGAACTGGCCACTTTCCTGGCGCAGCATGCCGAGCAGCGCCTCGACGATGGGCGCCAGGCGGTGGTTCGCAATGGCTACCTGCCCGAGCGCACGGTGCAGACCGGGATCGGTGATGTCAGCGTCCAGGTGCCCAAGGTGCGTGACCGCAGTGGCGGTGGCGCCTGCTTCAACAGCAGTCTGCTGCCGCCCTACCTGAAGCGGGCTCGCAGCGTTGAGGAGTTGATCCCCTGGCTCTACCTGAAGGGGGTCTCCACCGGGGACTACCAGGAGGCCCTGAGGGCATTGCTGGGTGAGAAGGCCAAGGGGCTCTCGGCCAACACGGTTTCACGGCTCAAGAAGCAGTGGGAGGATGAGCACACAGCGTGGCGGCAGCAGGACCTGTCAGACCGCCGCTACGTCTACTGGTGGGCTGACGGCATCTACAGCAAGGTGCGCATGGATGACCGCTTGTGCCTGCTGGTGATCATCGGGGTCACGGAGCATGGCCGCAAGGAGCTGGTGGCTGTCGAGGATGGCTTCCGTGAGTCGGCGGATAGCTGGGAGGCGCTGCTGACCCACTTGCGGGAGCGCGGCCTCACCACCGGCCCCAAGTTGGCTGTGGGCGACGGTGCCATGGGGTTCTGGGCAGCGCTGAGCAAGATCTATCCACAGACGGACCATCAGCGCTGCTGGGTCCACAAGACAGCGAATGTGCTCAACAAGCTGCCCAAGTCGGTGCAGCCCAAGGTCAAGTCCGATCTCCAGGAAATCTGGATGGCGCAGACCCGAGAAATGGCTCACCAGGCCTTTGATCGCACCCTGAAACGCTTCGAGGCCAAGTACCCCAAGGCGATGGCCTGCCTGGCAAAGGATCGGGATGAGCTGCTGGCATTTTACGATTACCCTGCGGAGCATTGGGTGCACATCCGAACCACCAACCCGGTGGAATCGACGTTCTCCACGGTTCGCCTGCGGACCAAGCGCAGCCGGAGCTGCGGATCCCGGGCGACGACATTGGCGATGGTATTCAAGCTGCTCCAGAGTGCCCAGAAGCGCTGGAGACGCATCAAGCATTTCCAGAAACTGGAACTGGTCGTCAACAACGTCAAGTTCCAGGACGGAGAGCAAGTAATCGATCAGTCAGACAGGAAGGCCGCCTGACCGCCGTACACCAGATTTGACAATAACTCGGTATGATGAAGATCAACCCGCAGTCGAAGGTACCCATGCACGCAGAGAACGTTCCTTCCGATCCGGGCGCATTGCAAGGAGCCCGTAGGGCGACTGAAGATGCGCCCGGATCGACACCGGCGCCGATCCCGCCCGGCAGCGATTCCGAGGTGGTGCCGCGTGCGCGCCGCCGCACCTTCACCAACGCCGACAAGCGCCGCATTCTACAGGCTGCTGACCGATGCACCCGGCCCGGAGAAATCGGTGCGCTGATGCGCCGCGAGGGCGTGTACTCATCGTCCCTGAGCACTTGGCGGCGCCAGCGTGAGGCCGCAGACCTGGCGGCACTGGCGCCCCAAAAACGCGGCCCCAAGGTGGACGCTGGCGCGCGCATTGATGCACAGCAGATTGCCCGGCTGACCCGTGAGCGCGACACGCTGCGCGTCGAACTCGACAAAGCGCGCCTGGTGATCGAGGTCCAAAAAAAAGTTACTGCGCTGCTGGATCTGCTGGCCACCACCGACAAGCACGGGAACACCTGATGGCCGCTGCGTTGGAACTCACCCCCTCGCTCGGCGTCGGCGCGGCATGTCGCGCCATGGGCCTTGGGCGTGGCGAACCTGCACGCCACAAAGTCCGCGTGCACCGGCGCACGGTCATGGGGCCGCCCCGGCCGCGGGCACCTCGGCCTCCGCCGCCTATGGCCCTGGATGCCAACGAACGGCAGACGGTCCTGGACACCCTGAACAGCGAACGCTTCGCCGATACCGCGCCGGCGGCCGTGCACGCCACGCTGCTCGACGAGGGCGTCTACGTTGGCTCAGTGCGCACCATGTACCGGCTACTGGCGGCCAACGGCGCCAGCGGCGAGCGGCGCAACCAGCTCACGCACCCGGTCTATGCCAAGCCCGAACTGCTGGCCACAGCGCCCAATCGCGTTTGGTCGTGGGATATCACGAAACTCAAGGGGCCCGCGAAGTGGACCTGCTTCCATCTCTACGTGATCCTGGACATCTACAGCCGCTTCGTCGTGGGCTGGCTCATCGCCCCCCGGGAGTCCTCTGAGCTCGCCCAGCAGCTCATCGCCGACACGGTGGCGCGGCACAACGTTGAGCCCGGCATGCTGACCCTGCACGCCGACCGGGGTGCGGCCATGCGCTCCAAGCCGGTCGCCAGCCTGCTGGTCGACCTCGATGTCGTCAAGAGCCACAGCCGACCTCACGTCTCGGACGACAACCCGTTCTCCGAGTCGCAGTTCAAAACCATGAAGTATCGGCCCGGATTCCCTCAGCGCTTCGGCTGCATCGAGGACGCACGAGCCCACTGCCAAACCTTCTTTGCCTGGTACAACGCCGAGCACCGCCATAGCGGCATCGGCTACATGACCCCGCACAGCGTCCACTACGGCTTGGCCGCCGACCTTCGGGTCATCCGCCAGGTCACGCTTGACGCCGCCTTCCTGGCCAACCCCAACCGGTTCAAGAGCATGCGGCCCCGACTGCCGCCGATGCCGACCGCTGTCTGGATCAACCCGCCACCTGAGGAGAAAACACCCCCCAGCGAACCCGTAGCCTGCACACTAAATTAACGTCCCCGGGTGTCGCAAAACCATTGACACGTTCCGGTCTGCGAAGACCATTCTCCGGTGATCATCACCCGGAGCAAGCCGGATCCGTGGTTATGATCTCTCTTGACGACTATGAGGCGTTGCAAGAGACCGCATATCTCCTGCGCGCCCCTAAGAACGCCCGTCGTTTGTTAGAGTCCGTTGTCGAGCTAGAGCAAGGCGGCGGCCAGGAAAAGGAACTTCTTGAATGAAACTCATCTTCTCCGAAAACGCCTGGGAAGATTATCTGTACTGGCAGTAAACGGACAAAAAGCTCCTGATCCGAATCAACAAGTTAATCAATGCGACGAAACGAGAGCCATTCGAGGGCGTGGGAAAGCCAGAACCACTCAAACACATTTTCGCTGGTTATTGGTCTCGCCGAATTAACGACGAGCACCGCATGGTCTACAAAGTCACTGATGACGCTTTGCTCCTCGCCCAGTTCCAGTACCACTACTGATTTAACGCACTGATTTAACGCCGCAAACAGCAGCCGAGCACCGCGAGGACCGACTGCTGTGCCTTGTTATGTGCGTGCCAATTCTCGCCACTTCCCTGGCGCTTGCTTTGGATGAAACACTGCAAGCACAAGAATGAATTCATCTTCATTGCGGTAGAGCACCCCATGAGGAAATGTTTCGAGAGGCCAACGCCGCACTTCATGCGCAAGAATTTGCATTGCTAACGGTTGGCTTGCGGCAGCTTCAACAGCGCTCTCTACCGCGTTTTGAAACTTTTGAGCTAACTCAGGGCTGATTTTGCGATAATAGCTTTTTTCCCGCTGAACATCTTCACGGGCGGATTCAACGAAACGAACGGGTTTCAACGATCATCTGCCTGTAGATCAGTAAATACGTCTTCAGCAGGGATAGCTTGCTCTTCACCGCGAAGATAGGCTTGATACCTCCGACTAGCCTCAGCCAGCCAAGCTTGCTCCACTTGTCGGGGGTCAGAACCGGGGCGCCCCTCAATGCTCTCTAACAGGTGTACTACCAAGCGAGTTCTATCCTCTCTGGGAAGAGAAAGTGCTTCTGCTTCAACAATTTCTGCGGAAATAGCCATAACTACCTCACTTAATATTTATTCGTTTACACTCTACTACGCTACGCTGTAGAAATGAAGCTAGAACATCTCTCAAAGCACATAACGCTTCAAACACCGGCGCAGCTATGCTGCGTCCGCGTGCTTTGATTTGTGTACGCCCGACATGGGCATGAACTGATGGGGTGAAAGTCCCCTGTAGGAGTACCTGAGATGTCCACACTTTGGACTCGAGCCAACACAAGGTGACGAAGCCCATCAGGTGCAGGGGATAGGGTAAATGCGGCGGTTGTGCACTGAAAGTTCATGTTCTTATTCGGGGAGATCTGTCTCACTTGCGGCCCGTGTCCCCTATGGGAGTCGAACTGAGGGCCGGCTCGAAAGGGCCGGAATGACCATCGAACCCTACCGGGACTGTGGTCGCCATGGGAGCCGGACTGTGGGCCAGCCCGAAAGGGCAGGAATCACCACCGGACCCTACCGCGACCCGGCCAGCGCGCCAACCGGTAACGCTTGGCGTGATGAGGCAGAAGTCAGCAAACGGCATAGTAGCCAAACGCTCACCGTAATGGGTGAGACACGGTGAAGGCCCGAACCCCCCGCAACGAGAGAGGCCAGCTAGTCTCAACGGCCGTAATGCGCCCGACCGGGTGAAACGGCCTTGGCGATTCGTTGGGTAACCAACGTTGAAGGTCTCCATGTTCGCATGGTCCTTTGAATTCCGGTGGAAACGCCCCGTGCGGACCCGCATGCGGGGTATTGTGGAGGCCGGGGGAGAAAAGACCCCGGCTATCCGATTAACTGTTGATGCTCAACGTCAATGGCACGTGGTCACTTATTGAAATCCACTCATCGTGCTGACCGACCTGCAAAGTACATTCTTCCGTAAAATCAGACGAAGTAAAAACGTAATCAATGTGGTACGCCTTCTCGCGGTTCCGCTGTAAGAAAAATGTTGGGCTGGTCTCGTTTCCCTGCTCTTCCTCGAAGACTCGGTGATACTGGCTCTTGAAACCCATCTCGTTAAGCTCAGCAACTACGTCCGAGTGATTCCACCAACGGTCAGGCTTATCCCAGCGCACATTGCTATTAAAATCGCCGAGAATGACTGTCTTTGGCCCGCTAAGGTCTTCACGGTGGATCTGAAGATACTTCCAGAATTGCCCCATGTAGCCAAATGCTTCGTCATTGCGCCCCTTCGTCCAGACGGCCAGCACAGTGAAATCTCCGTCGATGGTGAAAGGAAGAAAAAGCCTGAGATCTTCCGTGTTCCAATTCAGTTTTTCACTCTTGCTTAGCAGCCCAGGTACAGAAAAACTGCCGCTCCAATCTAACCTTTCAACTCGATGACCGTTTCGAGGAAAAATGCCGATACCACGATTTTTTGACTCGCCCAACCAGAGGTATGAGCCTGCCCAATCCCTATAGGCGGGAGTTGATAGCGCAGGGTCTTCGCATTCCTGAACCACCAAGACATCAGCTTGCAAGATCTCTGCTTCCGCGAGCTTTCGTCTCAGTGCCCCATTACAGTTCCAGGTTACTACTTTCATAGATAGAGAGAGTTAACGCCCGCATTCAGCGGCTTGTCCGCTGACATGCTTTGTTAGCAGCCGCTTCTTCTAAACGCTCGGCGAGCCATACCTTTATGATTGACTGCCTAGTAACACCTAAGCGACTCGCTTCACGGTCGAGCGACTCGATCATCCAAATGGGAAAGTCTACGTTAACCCGCTTCTGCACCTGATTCGGACGCTTTGCGGTTTTTAGATCAAGGTGTTCTAGTAGATCTTCTTCGTTATCGTCGAACCTTTTATCTAACTCTTCAGCTTTCATACAGTGCCACCTCTGATTTCCGCGCCCTTCTGACCGAGATGATGCGGATGGTGCCCTTCCGGTAGGTAATTATTGCCGACCACACCTTCGTTCCAATGGTGCCAATAACCAACGTCCGGGGCCGGCGGCTGTCAATGATGTTGTCGCCTGAGAGTGCATCGTTATGCAGCCATTCTCAGTGGCTGATCTTGAGCAACGCGCTCAGGATTCATGGTGACGGTATCGACATGCGACCAGTTGCGAGTCTTTCCAGTCCAGCGCTCCGGGCGAAGCTGTCGGGCTCTTTGGAACTGCTGATGACGGCGTACCAGGATCGCCTTATCCTCACCCCGGTGACGCTCAGCGGGCGTGACAAAGCGGATGGCGCTGTGACGGTGTTCGTGGTTGTACCAGCGGACGAAGCCATGCACCCACTCACGGGCCTTGTCGAGCGATTCCAGACCTTTGGCCGGATAGCCAGGGACGTACTTGCAGGTACGGAACAAGGCTTCAGCGTAGGCATTGTCGTTGCTCACCCGTGGCCGACTGAAGGAGGGGTCGATATTCATGTCCCGCAGCTTCTCCAGCAGCGTGGCGGCCTTGAAGGGGCTACCATTATCCGCGTGCAATACCAGAGGCTTTCGCACGATGTTCTCGGCCAACACGGCCCGCTGAATGACTTGCGTGGCGTTGTCCGCCGATTCCGACGAAAAGACCTCCCAGCCCACGACCTTGCGGCTGAAGACATCCAGGATCATGATCAGGTAGTAGAACGTCCCCCGGGCCGGGCCTGGCAGCCAGGTGCAGTCCCAGACCCAAAGCCGATTAGGTGCATGGGCCTGATGCGTGGTCGGTGGCTTGCTGCGGCGGGGGGCCTTGGCACGCCCCCGGTGAGCCACCTGGCCGTGACGGCGCAGCACCCGGTAGAACGTGGACACCGAGGCCAGATAGCGATCTTCCTCGTCCAGCAAGCGCACCAGGATCTGATCCGGTGGCAGGGACGCGTACTCGGGCCGATTGCATACGTCCAGGATCGCTTGCTCTTCCTCAGGACTCAGGGCATTGGCCGGCCTTGGCCGATCCGCGAAAGGGCGGCGATCCTCCCCCAGGTTGTCCTGCGCGGTCCAGCGTTGGTAGGTGCGGGCACAGATACCGGCCACCTCGCAGGCGGGTGTCAGCCTTGCCCCCTTGGCCCGGGCCTGATCGATCAGCTCAACGGTTTTGCGGCGATCTGCGGTGCTGATCATTTTTCCTCGTCCCCCCAGATCGCGGCGGCCTTTTTTGACAGTGTCAGCAGTGCCGCTGTCTCCGCCAACGCGGCCTCCTTGCGTCTGAGCTCCCGTTCAAGCTCACGAACGCGGGCCTTGTGGTCCTTGAGTTCCTGGGCTTCACGGCGGCGGTCCTGGCTCGCCAAGCCGGCTGCCTGTTCACAGTCGTGGCGCCACACCTGTAATTGCTCCGGATACAAACCCCGGGAACGGCAATACTCCGCCACCTCCTGGGCGTTCATCCCGGCTGTCTCCACCACTGCGGAGAACTTGTCCTTGGATGACCAGGCTTCAGTGCCGGCCCCCGTGGCCTGGGGAAGACAGCGGCCTTGTTCTCGGGCCTCCTTGCGCCACTTGTACACCGTGGCAATGGAAACCCCTTCCTGCTCCGCCACCTCCCGGGGCGAGAGGTTGTACGGGGTCAATAGCTTGGCTACTGCGGCTTCTCTGCGTTCGTCAGGATATCGCGGCATCTTGGGCGCTCCTCTCTCGCCCCCAGGGTGTTTTAAATACTCTATCAAACCGGACGGTCGAGTCGGCCGAGGGAACTGCCCCCTCGGCCGCTCACAGAACCCGGCGTGAGCCTCTCGACTCACCGGGCTCTTGTTGCTCCAACCACAAACTCGCCGCGGCCGCTCCAGTGAGCAAACAGCGATGGGGAGCGACGCTTCTGTCGATCCAGCCATGCGTAAGCGCGAGTTTTATGCCCTCGCAGGCGCTTGTATTTCCGCATTGCCCAGCGAACGATCAGGAAGTCAACGTAGTCGGCCAGGGTCTGGAACTCCGAACCCCGATAGCGGCAGTAGTACCGCATCCATCCACGCAGGCGAGGTGCCGTCCAGTCAGCCAGTGCTTGAAGATCATGGTGGCTGTACCGGAACACCCCACTGTCACGCAATCGTTGGCGCATCGCTTTCAGGGCCGTCCGGCTCACCGCCGGAGTAAAGCCCGTCTTCAACGTGCCATCGCGTAACCTGATCCGCCGCGGCCTGAACGTGTAGCCAAGGAAGTCAAACTGAATAACCGGATACGTTCCCGGTCGCTTGCTGTCCTTGCAGTAGACCACCCGGGTCTTGTCCGGGTGAAGTTCAAGCCCGCAGCTTTGCAGCCGAGACGACAGATGCTCGCGCATCTGAAGTGCCTCGGCCTCGCTGTGACAGTGCAAGATGCCATCATCGGCGTAGCGACAAAACTCGATCTCCGGATGATGCGCGGCCAACCAGTGATCCAGCGCATAGTGCAGGAACAGGTTGGCGAGCAACGGTGATAGCGGCCCACCCTGCGGTGTGCCGACCGTTCTCTCGATCACTGTTCCATCGGCACGCTGCATCGGCGCGGTCAGCCAACGCTCCACATGGAGGAGAATCCATCGCTCCTGACAATGATGACGAAGGGCCCGCAGTAGCAGTGCATGATCGATGTTGTCAAACAATCCGCGGATGTCGTACTCCAGCACCCAGTCACGGCGCCAGCAGCGCTGGCGAGTCACTGCGAGTGCATCATGGGCCGAGCGACTCGGCCGGTACCCATAGGAGTCCGGGTGAAACACCCGCTCCAGATCGGGTTCCAGGGCCAGGACGACGGCGGTCTGGGCGATCCGATCGCTGACGGTCGGCACACCCAGCATCCGCTCCCCACCGGACTTCTTGGGGATGGGGACCGCTTTGACCGCAGGCGGGAAATAACTGCCTGAGGACAACCGGTTCCAGATCCGGTAGAGATTGCCATTTCGGTTTTCATCAAACTGCTCGATGGAAACCGCATCGACCCCCGCTGCGCCGCGGTTGGCCTTCACGCGGTGATAGGCTTCCCATATCAGCCGCTTTGGAATCACAAACGGTTTTGTCGACATCAAGGGCTCATCCTCCAGAATCGGAGTTGACCATCGGGTCGACCAGAACAACCCGGCCCCTTCGCTCCGCAGCCATTACAGCCGCTTCATCGCTCATACGGGCCGGTCCGTCCTCAAGTCGTGCATCGGTACTCAGTGCCTTGCTTTGTGTCACTTGGCAGTCTCCCTTGGCATCACGACTTGAGTTCCCGCAGTTCCGCCGAAGCGCCCAGATCGAGATCACGCCACTTCTATGCCGGACACCACCCACCCAGTCAGCAGGCTTCCGGTGGATTTGTCCCGAGGGTAAAAGTCGCCCTCGGTTTTGATGTCGCCTAATCATTTTCGACACGTCAACAGTGATTCGTTTGCACTCGTCTTCTCGATCCATACCTGACACACCACGTGGATGTGCCTTCTCCCCCGACGCTCACGACAACGGTCTCCAACCAATGCCGCTCGAGGGTGGTTTGGAGCCGGTCCCTGCAGACAGACTCCGGCGGGTCGGTTCCGCCATCACTTCGGCAGCTTCTCATGCTGCCCGGTCAGCTCTCACCAACCGAAACCGCATTGCTGCGGCACACACACTTATCCTGACAGGGGGGGGGGCTCATCGATCGTTTTAGCGTCAATTTCTACAACATCCGGATCCTGCCAGAGCTCCTGAGCATCCTCAAAGTCGATGCCGTGCTTCTCCAGGTTAAGCTGACTCTTAAAAGGGTCATATTCGAATCGATTCATGGTATATAAATTATGCCTTTTCGGGAGGCTTTGCAATCAGTCAGGAATTGCCGATTGGAAGTGCTGCTAACGCCACCCATCAACCGCGCCGCTTTTTGGCGTCGGCTCAATGGGCTGGTTATTTTTCATCTGTACCCGTCCGGCAGACCCCGTATAGCATTCCATTCGGCATTTCCTGAAGATCTATAACGAGGATCCTAAGCCCTTCATCTGGCACAAAGATGCCGAAACCGTACTCCTGTATAGTTGCCGGACGGCGGAGTCGCTGGTGGGGCCCGGTTTATTCAGTTCGAACGTCTATGATAAGCGGCGCGGCCACGGTCCTAGCCCCGCTTTACCGGCCACCAATTTAGCCCGCGTCCGCTTGAGCATTTTGTTGGGCCATTGGCTTCCACTCTTGAACGCCGTAGCCCTGATCAGATAGTCTCTCAATACCTACTCTATACTTGCGAAGGAAATACAGCGTGGTCATGTTGGTTCCGGAGAGCTTATCGTGCTCCTGGCAATACTGACGTAGCGAATTTAGATAGATAGTGATTGTGCTGAAAGCTTCATAGCATATGACCAATGACTCGTTGCGACTTACCTGCCCGTTTGATGCGTGTAATCTATCTTTAACCTGTTTTTCGGAGGGGATTACGGCTCGCCACTCGAGAAAGGTTATATTCAGAAAGGCATCAGTTCCTGTAGCATTAACTTGCTCTTGTTTATAGGTGACGTTGATTGTCAGCTTATCAAGTTCAGCCTGAATATCTTTTTCTATTTTTTGGACGAAGCGCATCAGATCCAGCCTGTTGCTTTGCGACTGTAAACTTTTCATCTCAGCTTGATGCGCTCGTTCTCTCTGCAACAATGCGAATGCAGCGACCATTATGGTGATTGAAGTAAGCACTCCGCCAATAAAAGTCCCGTACGCCGCAAGCTGATTAGGCTCTATTGATGTAGGTAGGACCGAGTTATCAAATACCACTAGAGCAACAGAACCCAGAAAAATAACGAGTAGGAACCCAAGCAAAACGATTGTGAATGGTCTCATTTGCCCTCTGCCCAACGTTGCCAACACGCGAAGCTTTACAGTGAAGGCGAAGCCGCAACGAAAAAGCTGTCGCCGTGATTGGCCTTGTTAGGCGCCGCATATTCGTTGGTACAGACCGTCATCAAACCTCTCCACTAGTGCTGTATTAGTATTCTCGAGCACCTCACGCAGCAAATTAGTTACGGCATCATTGCGCGTTTTACATTCCTCGATACAATCAACGGTTGCCCTTGGCACAATTACGGCCTTCGTTGCATCACACAGGATTGCCCATTCGCTATCACTGAACCAAACCGCCGCAAAGATGGCCTCACCTCGTTCCGCATGCTGCTTCGCATTCACGTTACCCCCGACTTCTTGGAGCAATTGCTGTAGAGAATGCTTACTGCCATGCAAAGCGGATCGCAGACCCAAGAACTTAAACTTATCGGCCAATCTTCGATGCGGTCGCCACCCGCAACGCACATGATTGGCGCCAAACTCCATTCTTTCGTCGGGACGATCCTGAACATCGCTCCAGTTTAAATCGGCCATTTTGCTTTCTCCTATCAAGTTTTTCGCCGTCGCAGTAGGAACGCCGGTTACCCGACGCCCCCTGCACAGATCCCGGCGTGCGGTTTTCCCGCACCGGGCTCTTCAGTCATACTCACTCGCGCAGAAGGGCGTTCCCTCACGCAAGCCCCCGATTCCGTATCCCCTGCATCGCCTCAACTGGTGTCGGAAACGCGTAGGCCTCCAGCACCCGCCTGAGACCTTCCCAGGTCAAACTTCGCCTTTCACTGCGACGGTTCAGCCACTTGTAGAGCAATCGGATTGCCGCAGTGTGAAAACACCACAGTGAACTGATGTTACCGATGGCACGGAAGTAATTGTAGTGCCCCCGTACCTTGCGTTTCATCGTTGCCAACAGTACCGGCAGACGAAGATACCGGTGTGTTTTCAACCAGTCCTAGCAGGCCCGGTGAGTGTGATCACCCGAATTGATGTCCTCCTGATCACGTTCGTTAAGGGGCCTGATCAGCAAGACGCCGCCGGCGCCCGGGAGGGAGTTCGGCGGCGTCTTGGGCGTAGGTCTTGGGAGGACGTCAGAACGGAGGGTTGTCTGGGTCCTCGGTCGGGAGGGGGACGTCGGACAGTAAGCTGAGCTGGGTCATATTTTCCTGCGAGCGTTCGTCGTGGTAGCGGTGGATCTGCCCCAGGTAGTGGGATTCGAACAAGATCAGGAAGTCGTGGAGCAGGGCCTGCAACTCGACGACAGCGTCGTCGCTGAGTTCGGGCCAGGGCAGGGATTGCGGATGGAGGGTTGCGGGCATGAGGGTCTCCAGGGGTTCAACGGCTTGCGGCGGCACGGCGCGGAGTGGGTTTTTCTGCGGGGGCGAACACGTCGAGGTAGAGTTTCTCGTCGAGCTGCGGCAGATCGCGCTGGGCGGCCACGGCGAGCAGTTCGGCGGCCAGGGTGGTGAGCAGGCGGTAGTTGCCGATGGCGTGGTCACACAGGGTGTGCTGGAGCGTGGGCGTCATCAGGCTGGCGTTGCCGGCGGTGTTGAGCAGATGCTGCAGGCAAGCCAGGAGTTCCTCGCGGCTGGCCGCTTCGGTGACCAGACGGGTGCGGATGCGGGAGCCGAGCGGGATCAGTTCCTCGCGGCGCAGCTTCTCGGGCAGGCGGGCATCGCCGGCAAGGATCACGCACAAGAGCGTCTGTGAGTCGAAGCGGGCGCTGGCCATCAGGCGCAGTTCGGACAGGACCGCGGGACTCATTTCCTGGGCTTCGTCGATCAGGAGCACTGCGCGCCGGCGGGTGGTGTCCAGATGCGCGAACCAGTTCTCGCGCAAGGCCTTGAAGCCGCCCCAGCGGTTGTGTGGGCGCAGGGGGACGCCGAAGAGATCGCCCATCTCGCGGTAGAAGTCGGCCAACTGGCTCTGCGGATGATGGATGGCGACGACGGTGAGATCGGGCAGCCGTGCCAGGCGTTCCGCGATCAGGCGCAGAACCACGCTCTTGCCGGTGCCGGGGTCGCCGTTGATCATGGCGAAGCCGCCTTCGCGGACCAGGCCCTGTTCGATGCGCCAGTAGAAGTCCTCGACGCGTGCGGGCACATAGAGCGCCTCGACCGGGATTTCGGTGGCGAATGGGTTCCACTTCAGCCCATAGAGGGCCAGTAATTTCGAGTTCATGCGGAGTCCTCTTCGGGGTCTGGGGTGGGCAGGTAGGCGGGCGGCAGGCCGGTGGCGGCATAGTCGGCCAGCAACTGGCGCAACAGCGGCGCCATCCCCGAGGGTGGCAGTGGCGTGAGCGCGCGTGCCGCAGGTGGCCGGACGCGTCGTTGTGCGTTGGCGTTGGCGGATTTGTCGAGCGGCAGCACCGGGCACAGGACGGTGCCGGTGCGGGGATCGACCAAGTCGACGCGGGTGCGATCCCACCGCGCGTAGCGCAGCGACACCCGGTCGAGGTGCTGGTAGCGGGCGGGGATCTCGAAGCGCTGCCCCTCCAGAGACACCGTGCCATCGGAGCGTCGCTGGCGGCGGGTGACCTCAACACGGAAAGCATCGGCCAGTGCCGCGACCGGCGGGCAGTCCCGGCTGACGTTCGGCCCGGCCAGATAGCGTTTCAGCGGGGTGGTGTCGAGTTCACTGTGGCGGGTGCGGTGATACTCCTGCTCGGCCCAAGCCTGCGTGGTCTGGTTGAGCACATCGAGGGTGAGTGGGGTTTGTCCCTCCAGCATCGGCATCAGGCGACCTTCGATACGCCCCCAAAGGGACTCTTGCTTCCCGTTCTGGTAGGGAGAATACGGTAGCGTCGTCTGGTGCAGCACACCCAGGCGCTGCAATCCGGCAACGGTTTCCTCGGCGATCATCGCTGCACCGTTGTCCGTCATCAGGGCACGCGGCAACCCGCGCTTCATGAGTGCCTGGGACAGGCCGTGGACGAGGCTCTGCGCCGTCTCGTCCAGGTACCACTGCAGGTGGCAGATCAAGCGCGAGCGGTCATCCAGGATGCCGAGCAGGTACGGTTTGACCCAGGCGCCCTCTCGGGTCAGTACCTTGCGCGAACCGTGGTGGAAGTCCAGGTGCCAGAGCGCACAGACATGGTCCAGCTCGTAGCTGCGCACCTCCAGCGCTGCGAATCGGTCGCGGGCGAGGATCGCGCCGTCGGTTGCACACTTCGGCCGCGCCTGGCGGAACATCCCGTGCGCCTTCAGATAGCGCCGCACCGTGGGATACGAGGGCATGCAGACCTCGCTGTCGGCCAGGTCCACGCACAGGTTGTCGAAGTGCAACTGCACCGTCCAGCCCGGATGTTCCCGGTATTGCTGCACCAGGGCGGCGATCACGGCCGGCGTCATGGCGGTGAAGTGGCCATGCGGGCGGCGCTGGTTGCGCAGTGCCGCCACCGGGTCGGGGGCCGACCGTGCCGCGTAATACCAGCGCTCCAGTGTGGACACCCCGAAGCGCACCTCGGTGCCGGTGACGGGATGGCGCCAGACGCGCTCGGCCAACGCCGCCAGTGCCGCCCGCAATGCTCCCGGTTCCGGCGGTGCGGCGAACAAGGGACCAATGATCGAGAAGCGCAAGCGCGCCCATCGATCACGCAACAGAGGATCGTTCGGTGGATGCACGTTCGTCTCCCAATATGCGCGGTGCCGGCGGCACCACGACCGGGAGAGAAGGCTACGCAGCGGGAATCGGTTCGACCATTGGCATCCTCTGCGGGAACTCAGCGCCCCTCGGGCGCCGTGATCGTGAGTGGGGTGAGCAAGGCCAGCAGGCACCGCAGCGGTTCGTGTTCCTGGCCGGGCAACTGCTCCAGGAGACCGTTCGGCAACCGTGCCGCAGCCACCGGCAGCAGGAACCGCGCACCCAGCACCCGCCACAGCGAGGTCCGCACAAAGTCTTCGCGCCACCACCGCCGCCACCGTGCCAGGGTGCGCCAGGGAATCGATAACGCTTCACACAACGCAGCCGCCGCCGTGCCGTGCCCGGCCGGCCGGGTTGACCCCAGCACCACCACCCAGCTCAGCCATACGCGCCGCCCCAGAAAACGCACCGACTGGCTGGTCGTCCGACGTCGGCACTGGCTGCAGCAGAAACTCAGCCGCGTCGCGTATTCAGCGCGGAACGCAGGCGGGCAGCCGCGCGGCTTGCGTGGATAGTTGGCGCGGTGTAGCACGCCGCCACACGGGCACCCGGCCGCCTGCGCCTCGGCCGCCAATGCCTCATCGATGTGGATTAGAAACCGGAAAAACTGGGGATCGGACAACGGAACATGGCACACTGTGAGTGTCTCTTGGCTTGGTAACCAGAGACTCCCCCAAAGGGCGCGTTCGTTCAAGCTCCCCGAGGGGGATCCCCCTCAAACCTCACCCTGCGTGATCATTCCACCCGCAAACACCCTCAGTAAGGGTGATCGTACTCAGCCCGGATGCCACTGCGCAGCTTCTTGCGGCTGGTCCGCCGCCATACACGCGGCGTCCCCTTGCTATCCGCTTCCCAGTAAAATTCAAAACCAAGGAAGGTGAATCGCCGGGTCCGCGTCGGGTGAAAACGGCTGAAGCGGTGAATGCACGTTTTCTCCGAGGCAGCCTGGAGACCAAAGGCCTCCAGTCGCCTCGGCAAGGCTCGGTAGAACCGCCGTGCATCCGCCCGGTACTGGAAAGCACACACGAAATCATCCGCAAAGCGGATGATGTACGCCTGTCCGGCACAGCTCGGCTTGATCCGCTTCTCAAACCACACATCCAGCACATCGTGCAGATAGATGTTCGCCAGTATCGGCGAGATCACACCGCCCTGTGGGGTTCCCGTGTGCGGATGGAGTACCGATCCATCTCGCTCCAGGATTCCGGCCTTCAGCCAGCTGGCAATGAGACCAACGAATGGTTTATCGTCAATCCGTTCCGCCAGCATCCGTAGCAGCCAGTCATGGTCAATATTGTCGAAGAAGCCTTTAATGTCGGCTTCGACAACATAACCGTGGCGTCCAAACTGCAGCTCATAGGTGAGATCCTTGGCCGCCTGCTGTGCACCCCGCTTCGGCCGGTAGCCGTAGCTGGTGGGGAGAAAATCCATTTCGTAGATAGCCCCAGCAGCAGGCGTGCTGCCGCCTGAAGCAGTCGGTCTTCCACCACCGGAATTCCCAGCGGTCGTTCCTTGCCGTTTCCCTTCGGAATGTACCGGCGCCGGATCAACCGGCTTCGATACTCGTTACGTTTCAGGCGTTCTACCAGTTGTCTGATGTTTTCACTCAGGTTCCTGCCATATTCGGCCATGGTCACCTTGTCCACGCCCGGGGCTCCCCTTTAATTCAGGGTGCGCCAGGCATGGTGCAGTAGTGATTCATTCAAAAGGCCATAAAGGTTCTGGAATCGGTGGGCTTTCGCAGTGCCCGCCTTGATGGATATCGCCCGCAGGAAGGTTGGCTCGTCGTTCTCCGGCCCGACAGTGTCCGGCGCGAGTGGCCTTTGCGGACTGTGTATGACTGTCACCCCCTTCCCCATGTGATCGGCTCTACTGAGTACGATCACCCTTACTGAGGGTGTTTGCGGGTGGAATGATCACGCAGGGTGAGGTTTGAGGGGGGATCCCCCTCGGGGAGCTTGAACGAACGCGCCCTTTGGGGGAGTCTCTGGTTACCAAGCCAAGAGACACTCACAGTGTGCCATGTTCCGTTGTCCGATCCCCAGTTTTTCCGGTTTCTAATCCACATCGATGAGGCATTGGCGGCCGAGGCGCAGGCGGCCGGGTGCCCGTGTGGCGGCGTGCTACACCGCGCCAACTATCCACGCAAGCCGCGCGGCTGCCCGCCTGCGTTCCGCGCTGAATACGCGACGCGGCTGAGTTTCTGCTGCAGCCAGTGCCGACGTCGGACGACCAGCCAGTCGGTGCGTTTTCTGGGGCGGCGCGTATGGCTGAGCTGGGTGGTGGTGCTGGGGTCAACCCGGCCGGCCGGGCACGGCACGGCGGCGGCTGCGTTGTGTGAAGCGTTATCGATTCCCTGGCGCACCCTGGCACGGTGGCGGCGGTGGTGGCGCGAAGACTTTGTGCGGACCTCGCTGTGGCGGGTGCTGGGTGCGCGGTTCCTGCTGCCGGTGGCTGCGGCACGGTTGCCGAACGGTCTCCTGGAGCAGTTGCCCGGCCAGGAACACGAACCGCTGCGGTGCCTGCTGGCCTTGCTCACCCCACTCACGATCACGGCGCCCGAGGGGCGCTGAGTTCCCGCAGAGGATGCCAATGGTCGAACCGATTCCCGCTGCGTAGCCTTCTCTCCCGGTCGTGGTGCCGCCGGCACCGCGCATATTGGGAGACGAACGTGCATCCACCGAACGATCCTCTGTTGCGTGATCGATGGGCGCGCTTGCGCTTCTCGATCATTGGTCCCTTGTTCGCCGCACCGCCGGAACCGGGAGCATTGCGGGCGGCACTGGCGGCGTTGGCCGAGCGCGTCTGGCGCCATCCCGTCACCGGCACCGAGGTGCGCTTCGGGGTGTCCACACTGGAGCGCTGGTATTACGCGGCACGGTCGGCCCCCGACCCGGTGGCGGCACTGCGCAACCAGCGCCGCCCGCATGGCCACTTCACCGCCATGACGCCGGCCGTGATCGCCGCCCTGGTGCAGCAATACCGGGAACATCCGGGCTGGACGGTGCAGTTGCACTTCGACAACCTGTGCGTGGACCTGGCCGACAGCGAGGTCTGCATGCCCTCGTATCCCACGGTGCGGCGCTATCTGAAGGCGCACGGGATGTTCCGCCAGGCGCGGCCGAAGTGTGCAACCGACGGCGCGATCCTCGCCCGCGACCGATTCGCAGCGCTGGAGGTGCGCAGCTACGAGCTGGACCATGTCTGTGCGCTCTGGCACCTGGACTTCCACCACGGTTCGCGCAAGGTACTGACCCGAGAGGGCGCCTGGGTCAAACCGTACCTGCTCGGCATCCTGGATGACCGCTCGCGCTTGATCTGCCACCTGCAGTGGTACCTGGACGAGACGGCGCAGAGCCTCGTCCACGGCCTGTCCCAGGCACTCATGAAGCGCGGGTTGCCGCGTGCCCTGATGACGGACAACGGTGCAGCGATGATCGCCGAGGAAACCGTTGCCGGATTGCAGCGCCTGGGTGTGCTGCACCAGACGACGCTACCGTATTCTCCCTACCAGAACGGGAAGCAAGAGTCCCTTTGGGGGCGTATCGAAGGTCGCCTGATGCCGATGCTGGAGGGACAAACCCCACTCACCCTCGATGTGCTCAACCAGACCACGCAGGCTTGGGCCGAGCAGGAGTATCACCGCACCCGCCACAGTGAACTCGACACCACCCCGCTGAAACGCTATCTGGCCGGGCCGAACGTCAGCCGGGACTGCCCGCCGGTCGCGGCACTGGCCGATGCTTTCCGTGTTGAGGTCACCCGCCGCCAGCGACGCTCCGATGGCACGGTGTCTCTGGAGGGGCAGCGCTTCGAGATCCCCGCCCGCTACCAGCACCTCGACCGGGTGTCGCTGCGCTACGCGCGGTGGGATCGCACCCGCGTCGACTTGGTCGATCCCCGCACCGGCACCGTCCTGTGCCCGGTGCTGCCGCTCGACAAATCCGCCAACGCCAACGCACAACGACGCGTCCGGCCACCTGCGGCACGCGCGCTCACGCCACTGCCACCCTCGGGGATGGCGCCGCTGTTGCGCCAGTTGCTGGCCGACTATGCCGCCACCGGCCTGCCGCCCGCCTACCTGCCCACCCCAGACCCCGAAGAGGACTCCGCATGAACTCGAAATTACTGGCCCTCTATGGGCTGAAGTGGAACCCATTCGCCACCGAAATCCCGGTCGAGGCGCTCTATGTGCCCGCACGCGTCGAGGACTTCTACTGGCGCATCGAACAGGGCCTGGTCCGCGAAGGCGGCTTCGCCATGATCAACGGCGACCCCGGCACCGGCAAGAGCGTGGTTCTGCGCCTGATCGCGGAACGCCTGGCACGGCTGCCCGATCTCACCGTCGTCGCCATCCATCATCCGCAGAGCCAGTTGGCCGACTTCTACCGCGAGATGGGCGATCTCTTCGGCGTCCC
This sequence comes from Ectothiorhodospira sp. BSL-9, assembly GCF_001632845.1. NCBI lineage: Bacteria > Pseudomonadati > Pseudomonadota > Gammaproteobacteria > Chromatiales > Ectothiorhodospiraceae > Ectothiorhodospira > Ectothiorhodospira sp. BSL-9. The sequence goes on from NZ_CP011994.1 coordinate 721,606, forward strand.
CCTGCGCCCACACAACCGCTGGGGCGGCTTCAAGGCCTTGCGCGAGAACTGGTTCGCGCATCTGGACACCACCCGCCGGCGCGCAGTGCTCCTGATCGACGAAGCCCAGGAAATGAGTCCCGCGGTCCTGTCCGAACTGCGCCTGATGGCCAGCGCCCGCTTCGACTCACAGACGCTCTTGTGCGTGATCCTTGCCGGCGATGCCCGCCTGCCCGAGAAGCTGCGCCGCGAGGAACTGATCCCGCTCGGCTCCCGCATCCGCACCCGTCTGGTCACCGAAGCGGCCAGCCGCGAGGAACTCCTGGCTTGCCTGCAGCATCTGCTCAACACCGCCGGCAACGCCAGCCTGATGACGCCCACGCTCCAGCACACCCTGTGTGACCACGCCATCGGCAACTACCGCCTGCTCACCACCCTGGCCGCCGAACTGCTCGCCGTGGCCGCCCAGCGCGATCTGCCGCAGCTCGACGAGAAACTCTACCTCGACGTGTTCGCCCCCGCAGAAAAACCCACTCCGCGCCGTGCCGCCGCAAGCCGTTGAACCCCTGGAGACCCTCATGCCCGCAACCCTCCATCCGCAATCCCTGCCCTGGCCCGAACTCAGCGACGACGCTGTCGTCGAGTTGCAGGCCCTGCTCCACGACTTCCTGATCTTGTTCGAATCCCACTACCTGGGGCAGATCCACCGCTACCACGACGAACGCTCGCAGGAAAATATGACCCAGCTCAGCTTACTGTCCGACGTCCCCCTCCCGACCGAGGACCCAGACAACCCTCCGTTCTGACGTCCTCCCAAGACCTACGCCCAAGACGCCGCCGAACTCCCTCCCGGGCGCCGGCGGCGTCTTGCTGATCAGGCCCCTTAACGAACGTGATCAGGAGGACATCAATTCGGGTGATCACACTCACTCTACCGTCTCGGAGTACTATGAGGTGATCCGACTCCCCTGTGGCCGTCAGGTCACGTTCCCTTTCTCGGGGTCCGCTTTCCTTACCTGGACCGGGCCTTTCAGGCTCCCCCTGACTCCGGCCTAGCCCTGTATCCAGATTTCTCCTTCGTGCCTCAATAGCCATATGTCATGGTTTCCCAACGGTGTTCCGGTTCAGGAGCCACAAGGGCCTCCCGCGTTCACGACGCATCTCTCGTCACATACCGTAGCTTGAGAACTCCGCCGGCTCTCTCCAGGCTCACCAATGCGCCCGGTTCGTTTAGGCTTCACGCGCGTTACAACGCTGCCAATCCGGAACGGCTTTTCGAAGCGATTCCAGCTCAAAGGGGCTGCGTCCCCATCCGGTCTATGACGTACCCTGTGTACGCTTCACCTCTCTTGTTCGCGTGTAGCCTCAGTTCTCACCGAAGCCACCGCTCCGCCAGAGGCGCAACACTCGGTAATGGTGGGTGGTTAACCCTTTCCATGCCAGGACTTACACCCGGCCAGATGCGCCGCGCTTTGCGCGGCGCGCTAACGCCAAGCTCGGCTGCAGCGCCTCGTTAGCTGGCGTTCAGTACGGCGCGACATTTTGAATTTCCTGCCCGAGGTGGCGCAACTCTCCGGAGAGGGTTGTGTAGCGCCCCTGCGTCTTCAGCCATGAACCGGCGGAGCCGATGCGCTGCTGACCTGTGGCCTGTAGGACGGCGCGCTTTGACTGCGCGCTTTCGTGAGCCGCATAGTTCCGCAGTGCGGTAAGCCTCTCAAGTGGTTGGCGGTATCGCGCCTGCCGCACGATCGTGAGAAGGTAATGATTGTCAGGCACGTACTTTTTTAGCTGCTTTATCAGGCCGTCCCTGCCCTTGAAATCGAAATAGCCGCCCCCAAGAACGAGATACTCGCAGACTTCGTCCGTCAGGTGCTTAGGGAAATCTATTCCCGTGGAGTACGCGATCGTGGCAGTATCGTTATTGATCGCCCCAACAATCGCAGAGAGCATCATCTGCTCAAACTCTCTGTACAAGCGAATAATCGCATAATCGTGGCACCAGCTTTGTTCCTTATCGCTCAGCCCGGCAGCCGATGAGGCCAGGAATGCCTCCAACTCGTCCGCCTTCGCGACGAACTCACTCGCGCACCTCTTGATGCTCTTCTTTCGTGGCACGGTTGCTCCTTCTATAGCTATTAACTCGGTGACCATTCATGCTCGTCGTAGCTCCGTTAAGTCACTGATTTTGAAGCAAGTAAATGCAAAATAAAGTGATTTGTTTGATTGCCGGGTTAATAACGCCTAAATAAAAGGCGCTTTTTCAGCGTCCTTTTTGATTTTTTTGTTATGCGATGTTTCTGGGTAATACACATACTCTGAGCTTTGATTCTTTTTCATTCCAACCATTAAGAAAACGGCCATACAGAACAAGCCTACAAGAAAATTAATTGGCATAGCTATATACCATGGCTGGGCTTCCCAGAAGTCGAAGAAGTTCATAATTATTGGTTGGTTTCCATTATCTGAAAATAACCAGGCACCAAATGTAAATAAAATCATCCCTTGGGAACACAGTGACAATAAGTTTTTTGATTCAATGTCATGCTCATGCCTTTCGCAGAATCTCAGTAAAGCTGTATTTCCATCTTCGGCTGCTTTTCTAATTAATGACTCAATCCTTTCATGACCATCCCCAGGATAATCATTTAGTATTTTGTGATTTTTGGTGATGTAGGAAATACCTATGAGAAGAAGAGGCCAGATAATAAACCAAAATCCAGGTAACACGGCAGCAAAAATAAACGAGAAAAGACCAACCCCAAGCAGAATATCTTGAATATCAAGAGTGGTTTTAACCCATTCCCACGAGAGTATGGTCACTCCCTCGCCATACTGGATCATAAGGATGCAATCTAAAAATGTAATACCAGCAAGTAATACAAATAGCCATGACAGCTGCATTGATTTTTGAATCGCTGAAATTTTAACTTGCTTCCATAATTCCATTTTTACTCCTTGATCGCATAACATGGGGTAGACCCAACATATAAGCGTTTATCTGCCGTGCGCAGCATGGCCGATAAACGTCTGTTGGACGAAGCCGTGTGTGCACATACTCTATAATGGGAATTGTATTGGCCGCAGCGGGCCAGGGAGGGCATTTGCAGTCCTGTGATCAGCACGACAGGCCTTCATCGGTTCCTTCCAGACAATTTCACCCATTTCGGAGGCATCCCTGACAGTCGGTTCAGACTCAACATAGCCCGATTTCATGCTCGGTTTCAATGTCCTAGCCGCAGTCGAGCCCGACCTCTGCTAAGGCCATCTCAAAGCGGCTTATCGTCAGCGATGTTTCAGTGACTTAGCATCGTCGCTCCTGGAAAGGGAAGGGAGATACAGCCTTCGGGATTTCAGCAACCACATGCAACTGGCCGGCGCGGCATTTAGGACAAGGGTAGTGAGGCGGGTCCGCAGCCGGGGGGACTACCGGCGCTCTCGGGACCTAGTCCTTCAATGCCACCCTGATCAGGTCAAGTTTGCGCCGTCGGCAACGATTGGCAAGAAAACCGTAGTGCCTCACGCGCATGAGACCTTTCGGCAGGATGTGCTGCAGGAAGCGACGCACGAACTCTTGCCCGGTCAAGGTCATGACCTTGCGTTGCTCGCTCCGATAATCTTTGTAGGTAAACTGAACTCCATCATCATCCACTCCCAGTATCCGCCGGTTGGTGATGGCGATGCGATAGGTATATCCGAGAAACCACGCTGGCACATGGTGTCCAGCATCTGATGACGAAGGGGTGTCATGGCGATTCTCCTCTCGAACCTCGGCCAAGGAGGCGGCCCTGAAAGGAGTTTCGATGAATAATTGCTCTGCGGGGGCGAAGACGGGGAAAGCTGCCGCTAATGCGGCTTAGTTCAACGTTTGGGTTAGCCGGCCCCGCCACTGAGCCAGACCGGCTTTGCCACCGCCGAGCTTACCGGGGTCCGGCTGAACCCATTGTTAGGGGCGGCGATGGGCGCTACCATCTCCCTGGTAGCTATTTCTGGAGTTCCTATGACCGCTGAGCCGTTGCAGCGCCTACGCTCCGAAGCCCTGGCACTTTCCGAGGCTGAACGGGCGGAATTGGCCCATGATCTGATCCAAAGCCTTGATGCGCCCCGTGACAATGGGGTCGAAGATGCCTGGGAGCGTGAAATTTCCCGTCGAATCGGTGAGATCGATGCGGGACAGGCAGGATTGGTGGAGCGGTCTGAATTTCGTAGGCGTATGCGCGAAAGAATTGAGCGCGAATAGTGCCCCGGTTGCGAGTTCTCCGCCAGGCTGCCGACGAAGCGGAAGCGGCGGCGGCTTGGTATGAGCAAGGACGACCGGGCCTTGGGGCTGAGTTTTTTGAGGCCATTGAAGCTGGCCTTGATGTTATCGATATCGTTGTCGTCGATCGCGGCGATGAACGGCTCGTTGTAGCGTTTGCTCATCATTCTCGGAATCCTGGCTATTGGCGAGATCGTACTAGCCCCTAATAGCATTCCTGCAGAAATACCCGCTTCCCACAGACAAGGAACAGGCGCAAACGGTGCGCTCATTTCAGTCATGGTAGCCCCCTATGCATTCGATGCGGACGATAGTCCTCGATGCTAAGCGGTCCCGGAAACACGTTCCGCTCGCTCTTCGGGGTCAACACGGACCTGATGCCGCAGGTGGGGTCGCAGCCAGTCCAGGATGGGGTCCACGTGACGGGCGAATCCGTCGGGGTCGTTATGCTGCACATCGGGCAATTTGAGCAACGTGGCCTGGGGGTTCTCCTGGGCCAGACGGTGGGCGTGCCAGGGAGGCACCACCGTATCCTGGCAACCATGCACCAGCAGCAGCGGCGCCTTGATCTTCGCCACGGTGGTGCGCGGGGCGATGTCATCGAAGCGATGGCCGATGAGCCATTCCACGCTGCGATTGATGATCAGCCCCAACGGCCGGCGGGGGATGCCCCGCTCCTGGAGCCAGCCGTTCATCATGGGTTCGGGGTGGGAGAAGGCAGACAGACTGATCACCGCCCGGATCCCCGGGTTGCGCGAGGCGGTGAGCAGCACTGCCCCGGCCCCCACGGAATGCCCCAGCAGGATGAAATCCCCGTAGCCTCGCGCCCGTAATCCGGCCATGACGGCTTCGGCATCCTCGGCAAAGCGGGGCAGCGAGGCAAAGGTGTCATCATCGCTCTGGCCATGGCAACGGGCATCGAACACCGCCACGTTGAGCCCCTCACTCAGCAGCCTTGGCACCATGAACAGCAGATGCGAGCCATTGGCCCCCCAGCCATGCACCATGACCACCACCGGCGCGCCGGGGTGGCTCAGATACCAGGCGGCGGACAGGGTCCGCCCCCGGCGCGTGGGCACCCGGACCCGTTCGGCCGGGATGGCCAGGCTTTCAGGGTCATTCACCCAGCGCCGATCCCGGATGCGAAAGGCGCGCTGCAACCACAGGCGCAGGGAGAACAGGACCACGGTAATCAGCACCGTTGCCCCGATGAGGGATATCAAGATTGTCATGGCATCCAGGGGGCCGACCGGCCCCGATTCAAGTGATATTCCAGGGCACTTCCGCCCCGAGGCGTGTTCAAACAGGCATGGACATTCCACTACTGATCATCGGCGCCCTTCTGTTCGCCACCCTGACGGCCTTCGTGCTGGGTATACTGCCTTACCCGATAGGCTGGATCATTCTGACCATGGCTTTCATCGGGCGCCTGATGTTCATCAAGGCGCGTTGATGGCATTTAGCGGCCTTGGGCCAGTATAATAACCAACCATCGGCTCACCATTGATCACGGAGCCCACCTCCGGGCATGATCAGGGCAAATACCGAACGACGGGATGCGCAGCCCAAAGCTTTGGCCGCGCCCCTTGGCATGGCGCCAGGCGTGGAGTTGAATTCACGCAGGCCCCGGGGCATTAGGCCCCATTCCGAAAGGCTGTGATGACACCACCTTTCACTGGCGGCGGGCTGGTGCCCGTCTATGGCCGAATACCCGACCCTATACCCGATCTTGAAGTCATCCACCCAGGGTGGTCGGCCTGAAACCGAAGCAAATGATCCTGCCCCTGGAGCAAACTGATGCCGTTGACCCGACGTCGATTCAATCAATTCCTGATAGGAGGGCTGGGCCTGACCCTTGCCCCCGTCACCCTGGCCGAATTGCAGGAGGGCCGGGACTGGCGCGCCATCTCCCGCCCCCAGAGCGAGGCCCCTGAGGGCAAGATCGAGCTGCTCAAGTTCTTTTCCTACGGCTGCCCCTTCTGTGGCCAGCTCAATCAGGTGATGAAGCCCTGGCTTGAGGACTTACCGGAGGATGTGGTGTTCCGCCGTGTTCCGGTCTCCTTCAATCGCTCTGCCTGGGCCAATCTCTCCCGCCTTTACTTCGCCCTGGAGGCCACCGGGGAACTGGAACGACTGGACCAGGAGGTCTTCGATGCCATCGGCGAGCGCCGTGAACGGCTGTTCACCGAGCAGGCGATCATGGACTGGATGGACGACCGCGACGTGGATACCGAACGGTTTGCCGAAGCCTTCCATGCCTCCCGTACTCAAACCCTGGTGGCGCGCGGCGACCGGTTGCAGTCCCGATACCGCATCAACAGCGTCCCCACCCTGGTGGTGGATGGCCGCTACGTGGTGGTGGGCGAAGATGCCCGCACCTATCAGGACCTGCTGGATATCACCGAACAACTCATGGACAAGGCCCGTGCCACCTGATCCCTCGCCCACCCGCCTTGCAATCCCCTCATCCTTTCATGGAGACAAAGACCATGATGTCAGCCATTCACCTGTCATCCCGCCTACCCTGGCTCATCCACGCGACGACCTAGCCATGAACGATTCCCAACCCACCTCTCCGCGCCGTCGGCTGCAAAGCCTGCTGGCCATTCCCGATAGCCAGCGCACCGAAGAACAATGGGATGAGCTCATCGAGCTGGAAATCTCCCTGGCTCCGGTCAACCAGAAAAAACCCGGCGAACAAACCGCCGAACCGGCTGGCCGCGCACCACGCGGCGGCGGGCCCAAGCGCCCCCGTGCCGGCGGCAACGGCGGTGCACGCAAGAAGACCTTCAGCAACAAGAAGACCGCCTCGCAGGGCGGCCGCAGCGCCCCCCGGGGAGCCGTAAGCGAGTAGGACCGACCCGCGCCGGGGGCCTTATCCCCGTGCCCGGGAGATGCGCAGCACCTCGGGCACCCGGCGCAGGCGGCGCATCAGGTCCGCCAGGTGCTTGCGGCTGCGCACGCTCAGGGTGAATGTGATGGTCGAGGCATGACCATCACGTTCGTCGAACGAGACATTCTCGATATTCGAACCCATATCGGCGATCACCGAGGCCAGATTCGCCAGCACACCCCTTTTATTGGCGGTCTGTGCGCGGATGGCAGCGGCGTATTCCTGAGTCGAGTCCTCCGACCAGGCCACCGGTATCCACTTGTCCGGCTTGTTGCGATACTCCGCCACGTTGCGACATTGCTCGCGATGCACCACCAGCCCCCGGCCGGCACTCATCACGCCCACGATGGGGTCGCCGGGTATGGGGTGACAGCACTTGGCGAATGACAGCACCATGCCTTCGGTGCCCTTGACCGCCAGGGGCTTGCCCAAGGTGGCCGGCGAAGGCGCAGCCTCATCGGCTCCTGCGTCCGCATCATCGCTGCAAAGACGCCGCGCCACCAGGGTGGCCATGCGGTTGCCCAACCCCACGTCGCCCAGCAAGGCGTCCAGATTGGGGAGTTGCAGATCCTCCAGCAGGCCCTGCATCTGCTCCGGGGGGATCTCCTCCAGGCTCTTGCCGACGCCGATCAGGGCCTTGTCCAGCAAGCGACGGCCGAGGCTGACCGCCTCATCCTGCTGCAGGTTCTTGAGGTAATGTCGAATCGCGGCCCGGGCCTTGCCGGTGACCACAAAATTCAGCCAGGCGGGATTGGGGCGTGCGCCAGGGGCGGTGATCACCTCCACCGTGCGGCCACTCTCCAGCTTGGTGGACAGCGGCGCCAGGCGCCGGTCGATCTTGGCCGCCACGCAGGTGTTGCCCACATCCGAGTGCACTGCGTAGGCAAAGTCCACCGCCGTGGCTCCCTTGGGCAACTCCATGATCTCGCCCCGGGGCGTGAAGATGTAGACCTCTTCGGGGAACAGGTCCACCTTCACGTTTTCCAGGAACTCCATGGAGTTGCCAGCGGCCTGCTGGATCTCCAGCACGCCCTTGAGCCATTCCCGGGCCCGGGCCTGGGCAGAGGCGGACTGACGATCGCCAGCCTTGTAAAGCCAGTGGGCGGCGATGCCGCTTTCCGCCACCCGGTCCATCTCCTCGGTACGGATCTGTACCTCGATGGGGATGCCATGGGGGCCAAACAGGACGGTATGCAGGCTCTGGTAGCCGTTGGCCTTGGGGATGGCGATGTAGTCCTTGAAGCGACCAGGCACCGGCTTGTACAGGTTGTGGACCACGCCCAGGGCCCGATAACAGGCATCCACATCGGTGACCACGATGCGGATGGCAAAGACGTCGAAGACCTCTTCGAAGGACAGGCGTTTTTGCCGCATCTTGCGGTAGATGCTGTAGAGGTTCTTCTCCCGGCCGATGATGCGCGAGACAATCCCCGCCTCCTCCATGCGCGAGCAGATGGCCGTCTCGATCTTCTGCATGACCTCCTTGCGATGGCCACGGGATTTTTTCACCGCATCCTGGAGCACCTTGTAGCGCAGCGGGTTGTGGGAGGCGAACCCCAGCACTTCCAGTTCACGCCGGATGGCGTTCATGCCCAGGCGCTGTGCTATGGGGGCGTAGATCTCCAGGGTTTCCCGGGCGATGCGTCGCCCCTTGTCGGGCCGCATGACCCCCAGGGTGCGCATGTTGTGCAGGCGATCCGCCAGCTTGACCATGATCACCCGCAGGTCCCGGGTGATGGCCAGCATCATCTTGCGGAAGTTCTCGGCCTGCGCCTCGGCCTTGGAGCGGAACTTGAGATGGGTGAGTTTGGAGACGCCATCCACCAGTTCGGCTACATCCTCGCCAAACTCCTCGATGATGCGTTCCTTGCTGATGTGGGTGTCCTCCATGACGTCATGGAGGATGGCAGCGATGATGCTGCGGTGGTCCATCCGCATCTCGGCCATGGTCTTGGCCACGGCCAGGGGATGGACGATATAGGGGTCGCCGCTCAGGCGGGTCTGGCCCTCATGGGCCTCCGCGCCGAACAGATAGGCGCGATACACCTCGCTGACCTGGTCGGGCTCCAGGTAGCTCTCCAGATAGGCGCACAGATCCTTGGCCATGAACCGGGTGGTGTCCAGGGACGCGGAGGGATTGGTGGCCTGGCTGGGTGTGGCACTCTCGACCATGGGGCATGCTTGCGGGCCTGTCTTGCCCGCGGATCCCGATGAGGATCCGCACGGGGGACTAGATCTCCGTTCGCACCTCCTCTTCGCTCACCTGGGAGGGGCCGGCATGCTCCCGTGCCACCACTTCATCCAGCACTTCGGGGCCCACCAGTCCTTCGGCGATCTCGCGCAGGGCCAGCACGGTGGGCTTGTCGTTTTCCCAGTCCAGATGGGCATGGGCACCGCCGGCCAGTTGCCGGGCGCGCTTGGCAGCGACCAGCACCAGGTGGAAGCGGTTGTCCATATTGTCCAGGCAATCTTCAACGGTAACGCGGGCCATGGTCGGCTCAACTCCTGATTCTTTCGGAAAAAACGGTTAATACTAGGGGTTTGCTTCCCCGGACGCCAGCAAATCCCGCAACAGCGCTTCATGGCGATGCCGCTGCGGTCGGGTGTGCAGGCGGTTGGCGGTAAAGATGGCAGCCAGTTCTGCCAAGGCCCGATCGAAGTCGTCGTTCACCACCAGATAATCGTATTCATCAAAGTGGCTGATCTCTTTGACAGCTTCCCCCAGGCGCCGTTCGATGACGGCGTCGCTGTCCTTGCCCCGGGCATGCAGGCGCTGGCGCAACTCATCACGGGAGGGGGGCACGATGAACACCGACTGACAATCGGGCATCAGACGCCGCACCTGCTGCGCCCCCTGCCAGTCGATCTCCAGGATCACGTCCAGACCGCGCCCCAGTTCCGCCTCCACGGCCGCCCGGGACGTGCCGTAGTAATGATCGAAGACCCGGGCATGCTCCAGGAAGGCGCCATCCTCGATCATGCCCAGAAACTGCTCGGCATTCACGAAGTGATAGTGCTCCCCATCCACCTCCCCATCGCGGGGTTTGCGGGTGGTGTGGGATACGGATACCACGAGACTGGGCCGCGCCTTGAGCAGAGCGGCCACCAGCGAGGTCTTGCCCGCCCCGGAGGGGGCGGAAATGATGTAAAGGGTTCCCCTGATCAAGGGTCGGGCCTCCGGCCAATATGCAACGAAGGCCCTAGGTTAACCCAATGAACGGCCTGAGTGCAGGCGCCAGGCGCCTCAGTCCATCAGATCCACCTCGATGCCCTGTTCGTACAGGGACTGGGCGCGGCCATCCAGATAGCGCTGCAGTTCCGGTTCCTCCCGATAGGCGCCGGTGGCCACGTAGGCCATCACCGACTGCACATGGAAGCTGCGCAGATACCCCTCCGTGCGGATCACCTCGCCATCCTCGGCCGTGTAGAGGGCCATGGTGGGGGTGTAGAGCACGCCGGCCTCACGGGCCCATTCCCGGGCCGTGGTGCTCACACCATCGGGGGTGACCAGCGGGGTGTCGGACCAGATGTCCACCTGGGCCACCTGGAAGCGCTCCAGCTGGGCCTGAGTCTCCTCACGCTCCAGGATATCCCCATGCAATTCATCACAGGCAGAGCATTGGGCCTGTTCAAAGAAGACCACCAGGGGCTTGTCACCTTCCTCGAGGGCCGCCGCCAGATCCATGGGGGGCTGCATCCAGTCCTGGCGCACATGCAGTTCTCCCGAAGCGGGTTCACCGCCGGCCTGCTCGAAATACTCGGGGAAGCTCATCTCATTCTCGAGGCCCTCGCCGATGTAGGACAGGGCGGCACGGAAACGATGCGGCTCGTAATAGCCATTGAGACGTGCCACGGTCTCGAAGTCTTCATTGAACATGAGCAGGGTGGGGGTGAACTGCACGCCCAGATCTCGGGCAAAGTCCCGCTCCGTGGTGTCACGGCCCTCCATGTCGGTGACCTCTCGGGCCCCCCACATGTTGATGGCGATGACGTGGAAGTATTCCTGGGTCTTTTCGGCGATGTCCCGCTGACCGAAATTATCGCGGATCAGCTTCTCGCAGTAGGGGCAACCGTCCTGGTAGAAATACAGCATCAGCCGCTTGCCCTCAGCGGCGGCCTCCTCCACATCCTCGCGGATATCCAGGAAGGACTCATGGAACCAGGGGGGCGGCTCCACCCACCCGGGATTGACCATGCCGGGCGCCAGCCGGGGGCCGTCTTGCGCGACCCCCGCAGCGGGCAGGCACATCAGGGCGATCAAACTCACCCAGCGATAGAGTTTTATTGTCATGTTGCCTCCTTTGGCTCAGGCCACCGGCCTTGAATGAACGTAGACCAAGGGCGCGAGGCGGGCAACTTGATAAAACTCAATCCGAACCGCCGTCACCCTCCGACGCTGCATCACCGCTACGCTCACCCATGCCGGTCTGCAGCGCGTTGTAGCGCGCCCAGGCATGGAACCCGCGGGCATTGGCGGTAATGGGCTCTTCCACGGTTCGGGCATGGGGGATCCGCTCGCGCAGATAGCGGGACATCACCTGACCACCGCCGCCCGTGATGAGCACAAAGGGATAGTCATCCACCTGCCACAGGGAGTTGATCTCCACCAGCAACTTGGTGGCCAGATCCTGGAACACCTGATCCCGCAGGCCACTGATATCCACCTTGCGCCCGGAGACATTCAGCTCGCCGTCGATGATGGCCTCGTCCAGGGTGTAGGTCTCACGCTCCAGGCCGTACCTGGCATTGAGCAGCTCGGCGATTTCGTCGTATCCGTGGGAGATGCCGATGGGCACCGTGCGGCTGAAGGCCGGGGCGTATTCGCCGTCCACGATGGTGGCGAAATCGCTGGTGCGAAAGCCCACGTCGATGATGCCCACCCGGCCATCCAGCATGGGGCTGTCCTCGCGCAGGTTGCCCCTTTCATCCAGCACCATGGACCAGAAGGTGCCCACTGGCTGAGGCACCACGTCGATGCGGTCCAGGCGCACGCTGTAGGCATGACGCTGACTGCCGATGCGGCGGATGACCTCGTGATCCCCCTGCAGGCGTCGCACCAGGTCGTCGGCCATGTGCATGCGCCCCGGCGGCAGGCCGGTGACCACGAAAAAGCTGTTGAGGCTCTCCTTGCAGTACAGGGCCAGCGTGCCCAGACAGAGGATGAGGATGTCATCCCCCTCGGCGCGGGTGGAGGACAGCCCCCGGTAGGCGATGCGGGAATGGCGGATGGCCAGATCTCCCAGGAAATACTCCCGCCCCCCAACCGAGACGCGCAGGTCCTCCGTCGGCGGCGGGCGCCTGAAGCCCAGGGACATGGGGGCGTGGGTCCCTGCCTCGCCCACCACGCTGGGGAAGACGTAACCGTTCTGCCCATCCTCCGCCTTGATGTAGCCGTAGCCCATGTCCAGCCCGATACAGCGATCCATAAATGTCGTCCCCTCTTGGATGGAGGTCAGTGGGTGGGTGGTTCAGTGATGACGTGGGTGTATTACAGACCCTTCAGCCCCGGTTTGGCAAACACATCATTCGCAAAACGCACAAGACCCGGCAGTGCCGGGCCTTGTGGGATGAAGTGACCCGTGGGTCACCCTACTCCCGGTGGTAACCGGTGACCCGGTCCACCTCGTTGCGGGACCCCAGGATCACCGGCACGCGCTGATGGATCTCATTGGGGCTCAAGGTCATCATGCGCTCCCGACCGGTGGTGCAGGCGCCGCCGGCCTGCTCGATGAGAAAGGCCATGGGGTTGGCCTCATACATCAGGCGCAGCTTGCCGCCCTGCCCCTTGGCCTGGATCTTGGAATCCAGGGGATACATGAACACCCCGCCACGGGTCAGGATGCGATGCACCTCGGCCACCATGGAGGCGATCCAGCGCATGTTGAAGTCCTTGTCCCGGGCGCCGTCCCTGCCCTCCAGGCATTCGCCGATGTAACGCTTCACCGGCTGTTCCCAGAAGCGCATATTGGAAGCATTGATGGCGAATTCCTGGGTATCTTCCGGGATCTGCACATTGGAGTGGGTGAGCAGGAACTCACCGAAATCACGGTCCAGAGTGAACATGTTGGTGCCGGTGCCGGTGGTCAGCACCATCATGGTGGAGGGCCCGTACACACAGTAGCCGGCGGCTACCTGCTCCGTACCGGGCTTGAGGAAATCTTCCTTGCTGGGGTTACGCACGCCGGGCGGCGCCTTGAGGATGGAGAAGATGGTGCCCACCGAGACGTTCACATCGATATTGGAGGAGCCGTCCAGGGGGTCGAACAGCACCAGATACTTGCCCCGGGGCGCATCTTCCGGCAGATGATAGACGTCGTCCATCTCTTCGGAGGCCAGGGCGGCCACGTGGCCGTTGTGGGCCAGGGCCTCGATGAAGATCTCGTTGGTGATCACGTCCAGCTTCTTTTGCTCCTCCCCCTGCACGTTCTGGGTGCTGGCGGTGCCCAGCACACCCACCAGATCACCCTTGTTGACCAGGTCGGAGATCTTCTTGCACGCCACGGAGATGTCGTTGAGCAGGCCGGTGAACTCCCCGGTGGCCCCCTCGAACTTGCGCTGGGTTTCGATGATGAAGTTGGTGAGAGTGGTACCGATATGCATGTTGCCGTTTTCCTATGGTGGTGTTGAAAGATCCTGACGCAGCCATCGTTGTTGTGGTTTCGGCCGGAGTACTCCGGGGGCCACGCATCACTGTTGGCTATACTAACAGAACCTTTTATCACCTCCCATGGCGGGAGGGGGGCCAAAGCCCCTCTCCCGGGGAAAGCACCTACTCCACCGTAATCGTGATCTGCTCGGACACCACCGGCGGATCAAAGCTGGCGTGCCGGTAGTCCATGAACAGCAACTGCAGGGTATGCGTGCCGGACTCCAGTTCCAGCTCCGCCTCCGTCTGGCCACCACCGAAGTGCACCGTCTGATCGGTGAAGGGCAGCGGCGCATCCAGGTTCACATCATCCAGATCCTTGTTCACCAGCAGGTGATGATGACCCGTATCAGGGCGATCCACCCCGGCTGGAGCAACCCCCGCCCCCTTGAGCCCCATGCGCACCGTCACCGGCGAACTCACGGTCTCCCCATCCGTTGGTGTGATGAAATAAACCTCTACCCCTTCTGGCGGCGCCGGGCGATTGAGATCCGCCTGGACAACCCCCAGGGGCAACAATGCGGCGACAGCCAAAGTGACCACTGCGCGGGACATCACGCTCATAACACGCCTCCTTCCAGTTATTCTGTTCGTTTGCCTGTTCCTGCTTGTTGACTATAGCACTGCGGATTAATTGGCGCAGATGGCCGCTTTGCAAATGCCGCACCGCTTGATCGGCATGGCCAAACTCCAGATACTCACAGGCACATCTTCAGGATTCTGCCGTTCCCTATGGGAAATGGCAGCCGCACATCCACACGACCGGGAGTCATCCATCATGTCCAGCACAATTTCCCTTGAGCCGCATCCCGCGGCCGCTCTACCCACCCATCCAACGATCCAGCTGGCCGAGGCCGCCACCGATGGCGCCGCAGACAAGGCCGAGGCATCCGCACACACCCTGCCCTCAGCCCTCACCGGCGAGCGTCGCACGCTGCAAAGCAAGGCGGGCAGTCTGTGCTATTACCACGCAGCCCCTAAAAGCGAGGAGCAGCGTACCGACGTCCCCCTGCTGCTGATTCACAGCGTGAACGCCGCTGGCTCCGCCTATGAGGTCAAGCCGCTTTACGATCACTACGCCAAATGGCGTCCGGTGTATGCCCTGGAACTGCCCGGCTTTGGTGGCTCGGATCGCAGTGACCGTGCCTATACGCCCCGCCTGATGACGGACGCCGTTCATGCCATGGTGGAGGAAATCAAACGCCTGCACGGCGAGGGCCAGGTGGACGCCGTTGCCCTCTCCCTGGGCTCGGAGTTCCTGGCCCGCGCCGCCCATGAGTCTCCCGACGCCTTCCGCAGCATCGGCCTGGTGAGCCCCACCGGCTTCAAGGGCACCGGTCGCCTGGATGGTCCGGCGGAGAGCACCCGGGGCATGCCCTGGCTGCACACCTTCTTCGTGCGTGCCCCCTGGAGCCAGGGGCTGTTCAATGCCCTCACCAAGCGCAGCGTGATCCGCTACTTCCTCAACAAGGCCTGGGGCTCCAAGGACATCGACCTGGGCCTGCTGGAATACAGCGTGGCCACCACCCGCCAGCCGGGCGCCAAGAATGCTCCCTACCACTTCCTGGCCGGCAACCTCTTCAGCGCCGACATCACCACCATCTACGAGTCCCTGAAGCTGCCGGTGTTCATGGTGCATGGTGAGCGGGGCGACTTCGTGGACTTCAAGGGTAAGGCAGTGGTGGCCAAGCGCCCCAACTGGCTCATCTACGAGATGCCCACCGGTGCCCTGCCCTATTTTGAAATGCCCGAGTCCTTCGTGGCCGAATACGAGGCCTTTTTGCAGAACCAGGTGATGAAGGCGTAAGGCGGATTCCCTCTGATGGAATTCATCTACGATTTCGCCATCTTCCTGGCCAAGGCGCTCACCATCGTGGTGGCCATCCTGGTGGTGCTGGGCAGTCTTGCCAGCACCGCCGCCAGCGCCCGGGATCGCGGCCAGGACCACCTCAATGTGCGTCGTCTCAACGACCGCTACCGCCACATGGAGAACACCTTGAAAAGCCGTTTCGCCGCACCCAAGGGGTGGGCGGCGCGGCTCAAACGCCTGCGCGGTGGCAAAAAGGCCGAGACCGGGCTGGATCCGTCCCCGGACCCGGATCGAGCCCGGGTGTTCGTGCTGAAGTTTCACGGCGACATCCGGGCCTCCCACGTGGAGAGCCTGCGCGAGGAGGTGTCCACGGTGCTCACCCAGGCCCGGGAGGGTCTGGATCACGTGGTGGTCTGCGTGGAAAGCGGCGGTGGCATGGTGCCCCATTACGGCCTGGCGGCCTCGCAGCTGGTGCGTCTGCGTGATGCGGGCCTCAAGATCACGGTCTGCGTGGACCGGGTGGCGGCCAGCGGCGGCTACCTGATGGCCGCCGTGGCCCACCGCATCATCGCGGCGCCCTTTGCCATCGTCGGCTCCATCGGTGTGGTGGCGCAACTGCCCAACTTCCACCGCTGGCTCAAACGCCGCAACGTGGATATCGAGCTGCTCACCGCCGGCGAATACAAGCGCACCCTCACCGTCCTGGGCCGTAACACCGCCGAGGGCCGGGCCAAGTTCCAGGAAGACCTGGAAGAAACCCACACCCTGTTCAAGACCTTCCTGTCCCGCTATCGCCCCGCTCTGAACATGGATCAGGTGGGCACCGGGGAGCACTGGTACGGCGAACAGGCCCGCCCCCTGGGCCTGGTGGACGAACTGGGCACCAGCGACGATGTGCTGATGAAGCTGGCCCGGGAGCATGATCTCTACGAGATTACCTACAAGCGCCGCCAGAGCCTGGGCAAGCGCATGGGCACCGCGATGGAGAGCATCACCGACCGTTTACTGGGTGGGCGGGGATAACAAAAACGAAGCCCGGATATCGACCAGTCTCCCTGGTGTCGGGGGCCGGTGCGCGGGTTTCAGCCGCAGGAAGCGGCTGCAAAGCCTACATGGATGTATTCACGGCGTCCCGCGCACCGGCCCCCGACACCAGGGAGACGCCCCCGGACTCTGAACCCAGGCACCCTGGCATTTGTGCAACAAGGAAGCAGGCCAAAAAAAACGCCACGAAGGGCAACCCTCATGGCGTTTTTCCATCTGGTCGGAGTGAAAGGATTCGAACCTTCGACCCCCGCCTCCCGAAGGCGGTGCTCTACCAGGCTGAGCTACACTCCGATTGACTGTGGAACTGGCCGTCCCGACAGGGTGCGTATTGTGCTACGAAGCATCGTGAAAGTCCAACACCGCAGAGCCCCGTCCATCACCCACCGTACTCAATACCCCCGACCCACGGAAAACCGCGCCAGGGACGCCATGGCATCCCGGTAAGGGCTCTCCGGCAGGACGGACAGGGCCTCAATGGCATTATCCGCCTCCTGCTCCGCCATGCGACGGGTGTACTCGATGGAATCCGTGGCCTGGATGGCGGCCAGCACCCGCTCGGCATAATCACGCCCGCCCTTCTCGATGGCCTCACGCACCAGGGCCGCATCCGCCTCGCTGCCCACACGCATGGCATGGATCAATGGCAGCGTCGGTTTACCCTCGGCCAGATCATCACCCATGTTCTTGCCCATCGCATCAAGGTCACCGCTGTAATCCAGCACATCATCAATGAGCTGGAAGGCCGTGCCCAGGTGCATCCCATAAGCCGCCAGCCCCTGGATCACCGCCTCGGGCTGCTCCGCCAGCACCGGGCCGACCCGCCCGGCGGCATCGAAGAGCTTGGCCGTCTTGGACTGGATCACATGCATGTACCGCTCTTCGGTGGTATCCGCGTCATGGCAGTTGAGCAGCTGCATCACCTCGCCCTCGGCCACCGTGCTGGTGGTGTGGGAAACGATCTCCATGATGCGCATGTCGCCGATCTCCACCATCATCTCGAAAGAGCGGGAGTAGAGGAAATCGCCCACCAGCACACTGGCCTCGTTGCCGAAGCGCGCGTTCGCGGTCTCCCGGCCTCGGCGCATTTCCGAGGCATCCACCACGTCGTCGTGCAGCAGGGTGGCCGTGTGGATGAACTCGATGACCGCAGCCAGCTCGATGTGCTGCTTGCCCTGATAGCCGCAGGCCCCGGAGGACAGCAGCACCAGCATGGGGCGCAGGCGCTTGCCGCCACTGCTGATGATGTAGTGGCCCAGCTGGTTGATGAGCACCACAGGGGATTGCAGACGCCGACATATGCAGTCGTCGACCGCCTTCATGTCGTCGGCGATCAGGTCGCGAATCTGGTTAAGGTCCATGGACGGAATTTGATCACTAAGGGAGGGAGCCTCGGGCATGCTAGGAACGGAGTGGTTAAGTGTCAAGGCGTATCCCTGAGTTTGCGTGTGTTTCTATTTGACCACCGCTTGCGGCGCAGGTAAACTTCCGCGTCTTTGGATTGAAGACCTTTTCGGAGAACATCAAAGATGTACGCGGTTATCGCTACCGGTGGCAAGCAGTACCGGGTTGCCCAGGGTGAAAAGCTCCGGGTCGAGAAGCTCGACGCGGAGGAAGGCACCTCTGTGGAATTCGACAACGTCCTGCTGGTCGGCAGCGGCGAAGACATCAAGGTGGGTGCACCCTACGTGGAAGGCGGCAAAGTGACCGCGACCATCAAGTCCCACGGGCGCGGCGAAAAGGTGGAGATCATCAAGTTCCGCCGTCGCAAGCACTCCCGCAAGCAGATGGGGCACCGCCAGCACTACACCGAGCTGGAAATCACTTCCATCGCCGGCTGATAGAAGAGGTAACAGCAAATGGCACATAAGAAGGCAGGCGGCAGTACTCGTAACGGCCGCGACTCAGAAAGCAAACGTCTTGGTGTGAAGCGCTTCGGCGGCCAGGCCGTGATCGCCGGCAACATCATCGTTCGTCAGCGTGGCACCCAGTTCCACCCCGGCCTGAACGTGGGCTGCGGCAAGGATCACACCCTGTTCGCCAAGGCGGACGGCAAGGTGGTATTCGAGACCAAAGGTCCCAAGGGCCGCAAGTACGTGAGCGTACTCGCCGCCTGATTGCCGGCCACAAGCGGCAGCAAGGACTCCAAAGCCCCGGCCTTCCGGGGCTTTTTTAATGCCCCTACCTCCCCCGTGGAACCACAGGAGAGGGTGTCGCTTTGCCCCCGGGCGACGTATCCTGACAGGGCACCCACCACCCCGGAACAAGAAGCCACCCCATGAAATTCGTTGATGAAGCCACCATCAAGGTCAAGGCCGGAGACGGCGGCAACGGCTGCGTGAGCTTTCGCCGGGAGAAATACGTCCCCTTTGGCGGCCCGGACGGCGGCGACGGGGGCGACGGCGGTTCCGTCTACCTGGTGGCCACCCACGACCTGAACACCCTGGCGGATTTTCGCTTCCAGCGGCACTTCGAGGCCGGGCGCGGTGAGAATGGCCGTGGCCGCAACATGACCGGCCACGCCGGCGAGAACCTGGAAGTGGAAGTGCCGGTGGGCACCCTGGCCTTCGACGCCCAGACCGGCGAGCTGATCGGCGATCTGGTGGACCATGGCCAGAAGCTGCTGGTGGCCCAGGGCGGTTTTCACGGCCTGGGCAACACCCGCTACAAGAGCTCGGTGAACCGGGCGCCGCGCCAGTCCAAGCCGGGTACGCCCGGGGAACTGCGCCAGCTGCGCCTGGAACTGAAGGTTCTGGCCGATGTGGGTCTGCTGGGACTGCCCAACGCGGGCAAGTCCACGCTGATCTCCAAGGTCTCCGGCGCCCGCCCCAAGGTCGCTGATTACCCCTTCACCACCCTGCACCCCAACCTGGGCGTGGTCCGCGTGGGGCCGCTGCAGAGTTTCGTGATGGCCGACATCCCCGGGCTCATCGAAGGTGCGGCGGAGGGGGCAGGACTGGGCATACAGTTCCTCAAGCACTTGTCCCGCAACCGCCTGCTGCTGCACCTGGTGGACATCGAACCACCCGATCCTGAGCAGGCGCCTGAGCAGGCGGTTCGCGTGATCGAGCAGGAGATGGCCCAGTTCGACCCGCAATTGCTGGAACGCCCTCGCTGGCTGGTGATCAACAAGGTGGACCTGATCCCGCCGGATGAGCGCGAGGCGCGCTGTCAGGCCGTGATCGAGGCTCTGGACTGGAAGGGACCGGTCTTTCACATCTCCGCCTTCACCGGCGAGGGCACGGACACCCTCACACAACAGGTCATGAGATACCTGGAAGAGCATGACAGCGACACGTGAAGCACTGGGCAAGTCCCGCCGCTGGGTCGTCAAGATTGGCTCGGCACTGATCACCAACGACGGCCAGGGCCTGGACATGCAGGCTCTGGCCGGCTGGGCTGACCAACTGGCCAGGCTCAGCCGCGCCGGCCACGAGATCATCCTGGTGTCCTCCGGGGCCGTGGCCGAGGGCATGACGCGCCTGGGCTGGACGGAGCGACCGTCGGCCCTTTATGAGTTGCAGGCGGCGGCCGCCGTGGGGCAGATGGGCCTGGTGCAGGCCTATGAGAGCCATTTCCAGAAGCATGGCCTGCATGCGGCACAGGTGCTGCTCACCCATGATGACCTGGCCGATCGGCGTCGTTATCTCAATGCCCGCAGCACCCTGCGCACGTTGCTGCGCATGCACGCCATCCCGGTGGTGAATGAGAACGACACCGTTGCCACCGAGGAGATCCGCTTTGGCGACAATGACACCCTGGCGGCCCTGGTGTGCAACCTGGTGGAGGCGTCATTGCTGGTGATCCTCACCGATCAAAAAGGCCTTTATGACCGTGATCCGCGCACCTTTCAGGATGCCCGCCTGGTCTCGGAAGGGCTGGCCTCGGACCCCAGTCTGCTGCGTCTGGTGGCTCCCACCTTCGGCCGACTGGGCAGCGGGGGCATGGCTACCAAGCTCACGGCCGCGGCCCGCGCGGCCCGCTCAGGCACCCACACACTGATCGCCTCCGGGCGCACGTCCGGGGTGCTGGAGCGGATCGCTGCCGGTGAGGACCTGGGCACGCTGCTGCGCCCTGACCGGGAGCCTCTGGCTGCACGCAAGCAGTGGATCGCAGGGCAGTTGGTTTCCCGCGGGGAGTTGCTGCTGGATGCCGGTGCTGCACGAGTGATCAAGGAGGCGGGCCGCAGTCTGCTGCCGGTGGGGGTCACCCATGTGAAAGGGCGTTTCTCCCGGGGCGAGGTGGTCACCTGTCTGGACCCGGATGGCCGCCCGGTGGCCCGGGGGCTGGTGAATTACGCCGCTGACGAGGCCCGTCGGATCATGGGGCGGCGCGCCGACGAGATCGAGTCCATCCTGGGCTATGTGGATGAACCGGAGCTCATGCATCGGGACAATCTGGTGGTGTTGTAGGGTGCGGGGAGCGCAGCCCGGCCGGGTGCGGACAGACTGCAGAGGTAGCGGCCCTGCCGGGTGCGGACAGACTGCAGAGGTAGCGGCCCTGCCGGGTGCCGGATGTCTGTTGGCGGGACGCCGTGAATACATCCATGTAGGCTCTGCAGCCGCTTCCTGCGGCTGAAGCCCGCCAACAGACATCCGGCACCCGACAGTGCCTTGATGCATTCCAGCCTGGATGCCTGTTACTCGATCTTGATGTAGGCGAAACCCTTGGTGTTCTGCAGCTCGGCCAGGCGCACCACGCCGGATGGCACCATGGAGACCCCGTCGTACAGTTCATCCTCCGGCAGATCCAGGGCCGAGCGGGTGAGGTCGCACAATTCCACCTTCACGCCGTGCATGGAGATCAGTGAGCTGAGCCGACCGCGCAGGTTGTCACGTTCGGCGGCCAGGGTGTCGTCCTCGGCGAAGGGGGAGTCTTCCAGGGGGTCGTCGGTCAGGAAGCGGATGCCATGGGAGACGGCGACGATGCGGATGTCGTGATCCATCAGTTCATTCTCGTAGTGCACCGCCATGTTGTTGATGCTGGTGAGCATGGCGCTGAACCGGCGGGGATCAGAGAAATCGGCGTGGTAGACCACGCGAGCGGCGGGGTCCGCAGCGGCAGCCGTGGACGGCACCACCAGGAAGGCCAGGCTGATGAGAAGCCAGGCCATGGCCAGGCCCTGCCAGCGTTTCAGTCCCGAAGCCGCGGTTCGGCCTTCGTGAGCGCTCATCCCGTTCGGACAGGATTGTGTCATGACGTATCCTCCATTGGTGTTCCCCATCGCCTCCTCTGGCGGCGGGTGCAGCCAAGAGTGGCAGCCGCACTGCGGTGGATCAATCTGCAGCGCAGCAAGTTCATGAAAGATGCGGGCATCAGGGGAATTGACATTCCCCCCGCTTCCATGCAAGATTGCCGGCTTTTCCGGAACTGACCCGAATTTTCAGGAGATTACCTTGGCCAACATCGCCTCAGCTCGCAAGCGTGCCCGCCAGAGCGAAAAGAATCGCCAGCACAACATGGCCGCGCGTTCGCGCTTTCGCACTGCCATCAAGAAGGTGCTGAAGGCTGTGAAAGCAGGTGACAAGGACACCGCCACCAGCGCCTACCAGGCGGCTGTGCCGGTCATCGACAAGTCCGTCTCCAAGGGCGTCCTGCACCGCAACAAGGCAGCGCGTCACAAGAGCCGTCTGAACGCACGAGTGCGGGCGCTGTAATCGACGTGGCTCCCTTCTCCCCTTGGGGGAGAAGGGCTGGGGATTCCCTCACCCCAACCCCTCTCCCCGGGGGAGAGGGGCTTTCTGGTTCATCTGTGATGATGTGCCTGTGAACCCGGTCATTCCGGGTTTTTTTGTACCCGGCCACCCGTGAGCTCGCGTCAACCGATGAGCCGACTGCTCAAGTCCACTGCCGTCGTCAGCGCCATGACCCTGGTGTCGCGGCTGTTTGGCTATCTGCGGGACATGGTGCTGGCAGTGAGTTTCGGGGCCAGCGGGGCCACCGACGCCTTCTTTGTCGCCTTTCGCATTCCCAACTTCCTGCGCCGGTTGTTTGCCGAGGGGGCCTTCTCGCAGGCCTTCGTGCCGGTGTTTGCCGAGTTCCGCGAGCAACGCGGTCACCAGGCCCTGAAGGATCTGGTGGATCATGTCAGCGGCGCCCTCACCCTGGTACTGTTCATCACCACCTTGCTGGGGGTGATTGCGGCGCCCCTTTTGATCAGCGTGTTTGCCCCCGGATTTCACGGGGAGGATGGCCGTCATGCCCTGGCCACCGACATGCTGCGCATCACCTTCCCCTACCTGCTGTTCATCTCGCTCACCGCCATGGCCGGGGGCATCCTCAATAGCCTGGGGCGGTTCGCCGTGCCGGCCTTCACGCCTGTGTTCCTGAACCTGTCCATGATCGCCGCCGCCGTCTGGGGGGCGCCGCATTTCGAGGAGCCCGTGGTGGCCCTGGCCTGGGGCGTGTTTGTGGCCGGCATCGTTCAGCTGGCCTTCCAGGTGCCCTTCCTGATGCGCCATGGCCTGATGCCACGCCCCCGGCTGCGCCGGGCCCACGAGGGCGTGAAGCGCATCGCCAAGCTCATGCTCCCGGCCATCTTCGGCACCTCGGTGGTGCAGATCAATCTGCTGGTGGACACCCTGATCGCCTCGTTCCTGGCCGCCGGCTCCATCACCTGGCTGTATTTCTCCGACCGCTTCGTGGAACTGCCCCTGGCCCTGTTCGGCATCGCCATCGGCACGGTGATCCTGCCGCGCCTCTCCGGAGAATATGCCCGCAAGGACCCGCAGGCCTTCAGCAAGACCCTGGACTGGGCCCTGCGTCTGTCCCTGCTCATCGCCCTGCCCTCGGCCCTGGGCCTGATCCTGCTCGCTGCCCCCATCCTCGCGGCACTCATCCAGTATCAGGAGTTCCTGGAGAGCGACACCCGCATGGCCGCCCTGTCGCTGATGGCCTATGCCATGGGTCTGCCCGCCTTTATCCTGATCAAGATCCTGGCGCCGGGGTACTTCTCCCGCCAGGACACCAAGACCCCGGTGAAGGTGGCGGTGATTGCCATGCTGGCCAATATGGTGCTGAACCTGGCCATTGTCGTGCCCTGGGTGTGGATGGGCTGGCCCGGGCCCCATGCCGGCCTGGCCCTGGCCACATCGCTGTCGGCCTACCTGAATGCCGGGCTGCTCTATCGCGGGCTGCGCCGCGATGGCATCCTGGTGATCCTGCCAGGCTGGCTGGGACTGTGGTGGCGCATGCTGCTGGCGGCCGGCCTGCTCACCCTGCTGTTGCTGCTGCTGACCCCGGAACTGAGCCAGTGGAGTGAATGGCCGGCGCTGACCCGGGTGAGCGCCCTGCTGGGCCTGATCGCCCTGGGTGGCGGGGCCTATGGGTTGGCACTGCTGGCCACGGGCGTACGACCGCGGGCGTTCCTGCTGAGGTGACCCGCCGGGACGGCTGCGACCCTGTAAACGTTCCACCCCCCCACGTATAATCGAGGCTTTTGCGGCCAATCCCATGGAACTGATTCGCGGTGCCCACAACCTGAGGCCCCGACACCGGGGCTCGGTGGTCACCATCGGCAACTTCGACGGTGTGCACCTGGGGCATCAGGCGGTGCTCGGGCAACTGGCCGAAAAGGGGGCCGAACTGGGCCTGCCCACCGTGGCGGTCACCTTCGAGCCCCTGCCACGGGAATACTTCATGGGCGAGCGCTCGCCGGCCCGGCTGCAACGCTTCCGGGACAAGCTCCTGGCCATGCGCCGTTTTTCCATTAACCGGCTGCTGTGCCTGAACTTCAACCCGGCCCTGGCCGGGATGAGTGCCCAGGACTTCATCCGGGAACTGCTGGTGGAGCGCCTGGGTGTGCGTCACCTGGTGGTGGGTGATGACTTCCGCTTTGGCAAGGGCCGCGCCGGCAACTTCGAAACCCTGCGCGAGGCGGGGCGTGTGCATGGTTTCGATGTGGCGCACATGCACACCTTTCACATCGATGGGGCCCGGGTGAGCAGTACCCGCATTCGTGGCGCCCTGGCCGAAGGCCGCATGGACGAGGCCGAAAAACTCCTGGGCCGCCCCTATCGCATCAATGGGCGCGTGGCACATGGCGACAAGAAGGGCCACCTGCTGGGCTTCCCCACCGCCAACCTGCGCCTGGGCCCCTGCCCCATGGCAGTGCGCGGCGTGTTTGCGGTGGAGGTGTTCGGCCTGCCCGGCGAACCGGTGCAGGGCGTGGCCAACGCCGGCACCCGTCCCACGGTGGGGGGCATCCAGAACCGCCTGGAGGTGCATCTGTTCGATGTGGATGCCGACCTCTACGGAAAACACCTGCATGTGGACCTGCTCCACCGCCTGCGGGATGAACAACGCTTCGCCTCCCTGGATGAGCTGCGCGCGCAGATCGCCCGGGACGCTGACCATGCCCGTGCATTCTTTCAGGTGCGGCCCAGCGACGCCCGTTCGCCGGACTGAATCGAGGATTTCCAGCTTGACCGACTATAAAGACACCCTGAACCTGCCCAAGACCGACTTCCCCATGCGCGGCAACCTGGCCAAGCGCGAGCCGGACATGCTGGCCACCTGGGAACAAGAGGGGCTGTACCAGCAGATCCGCCAGGCCAGCGCCGGTCGGCCCCGCTTCGTACTGGCCGACGGTCCGCCCTATGCCAATGGGGACATTCACATCGGTCATGCGGTGAACAAGATCCTCAAGGATGTCATCGTCAAGAGCCGCACCCTGGCGGGCTACGACGCCCCCTACGTGCCCGGCTGGGATTGCCACGGCCTGCCCATCGAACTGCAGGTGGAGCGCAGCCAGGGCAAGGCCGGCAAGGGGGCGGACGCCCGTGCCTTCCGCGAGGCCTGTCGCCACTACGCCCAGGATCAGGTGAACCGCCAGCGCGAGGACTTCAAGCGCCTGGGCGTACTGGGTGACTGGGAAAACCCCTACCTCACCATGGACTACGCCGTGGAGGCGGACATCATGCGCGCCCTGGGCCGCATCATCGACCGTGGCCACGTGATCCAGGGCAACAAGCCGGTGCACTGGTGCGTGGACTGCGGTTCCGCCCTGGCCGAGGCTGAGGTGGAATACGAGGACAAGACCTCCCCGGCCATCGACGTGCGCTTCCGTGCCCTGGAAGACGAGGATCTGCTCAGACGCATGCATGTGGATGGTGATGCCGGCAGCGGCCCCATCAGCGTGGTTATCTGGACCACCACCCCCTGGACCCTGCCCGCCAACCAGGCCGTGGCCCTGAACGGGGAACTGGAGTACGCCCTGGTGGCCGTGAATGACGAGCGCCTGCTGGTGGCCACCGAACTGGTGGACAACCTCATGCAGCGCTACGATCTGGAAGGGCACCACATCATCGGTCGTGCCCAGGGCGCAGCCCTGGAAGGCCTGCTGCTGCAGCACCCCTTCTACGACCGCCACGTGCCTGTGATCCTGGGTGAGCACGTGAACCTGGAGGCCGGTACCGGCGCTGTGCATACCGCCCCGGGCCATGGTCAGGACGACTATATCGTCGGCCGCCGTTACGACCTGCCCGTGGAAAACCCGGTGGGGGGCGATGGCCGCTTCCTGCCCTCCACCGAGCTGTTCGCCGGGCTGAACGTGACCGAGGCCAACGGCCGCATCCTGGAAGTGCTCAAGGAACGCGAGGCGCTGGTGCATGTGGAGAAACTGCGCCACAGCTATCCCCATTGCTGGCGCCACAAGACCCCCATCATCTTCCGGGCCACCTCCCAGTGGTTCATCAGCATGGACAAGGCGGAACTGCGCGACGGCGCACTCAAGGCCATCGAGCAGGTGCAATGGGTGCCCGACTGGGGCCGCGCCCGCATCGAGGGCATGGTGGGCAACCGCCCGGACTGGTGCATCTCCCGACAGCGCAACTGGGGCGTGCCCATCCCCCTGTTCATCCACAAGGAAACCGGCGCCCTGCACCCGGACACCCAGGCCCTGATCGAGGCCGTGGCCCAAAAGGTGGAGCAGGAAGGCATCGAGGCCTGGTTCTCGCTGGACCCGAAGGAACTGCTGGGAGAAGACGCCGAACGCTTCGAAAAGCTGAGCGACACCCTGGACGTGTGGTTCGATTCAGGCGTGACCCACACCACGGTGACCGAGCGTCGCCCGGGCCTGGGCCTGCCGGCGGACCTGTATCTGGAGGGCTCCGACCAGCACCGGGGCTGGTTCCAGTCGTCCCTGCTCACCTCCGTGGCCATGCGCGGTGCCGCACCCTACAAGGCGGTGCTCACCCACGGCTTCACCGTGGACGCCCAGGGCCAGAAGATGTCCAAGTCCAAGGGCAATGTGGTGGCCCCCCAGAAGGTGATGGACACCCTGGGGGCCGACATCCTGCGCCTGTGGGTGGCAGCCACCGACTTCAGTGGCGAGATGGCCGTATCCGACGAGATCCTCAAGCGCACCGCCGATGCCTATCGGCGCATGCGCAATACCGCCCGGTTCCTGCTGGCCAACCTCAACGGTTTCGATCCGGCCACCGACCTGCTGCCTGCCGAACGCATGCTGCCCCTGGACCGCTGGGCCGTGGACCAGGCCCTGCAGGTGCAGCAGCATGTCATCCGCGCCTACGAGCAATACCAGTTCCACCAGATCTACCAGCGGGTGCATAATTTCTGCTCGGTGGAGATGGGCAGTTTCTACCTGGACGTGATCAAGGACCGTCAGTACACCACCCAGGCGGACAGCCGCGCGCGCCGCTCGGCGCAGACGGCCATGTACCACATCATCGAGGCCATGACCCGCTGGCTGACGCCCATCCTCTCCTTCACCGGCGAGGAGATCTGGCAGCAGATCCCCGGCGAGCGCAACGCCTCGGTGCTGCTCAACACCTGGTATGACGGTCTCTTCCCCCTGCAGGACGATGCGCCCCTGGGTGTGGAGGACTGGCGCCGGGTGCTGGAGGTGCGCCAGTGCGTGAGCCGTGAACTGGAAAAACTGCGCAACGAAGGCGGCATTGGAGCCTCCCTGGATGCCGAGGTGGATCTCTACTGCGATGCCGGCCTGCAGGAGATCCTCAGTCGCCTGGGGGATGAACTGCGGTTCGTGCTGATCACCTCCTACGCCCGGGTACATGCCCTGGGTCAGGCACCGGCCACGGCCGTGGCTTCCGCCCTGCCCGACGGCACCGCCCTGGCCATCCGCGCCCTGCGCTGCGAGCATGCCAAGTGTCCCCGCTGCTGGCATCATCGGGAGGATGTGGGCAGCAGCGCCGAACACCCGGAGTTGTGTGGACGCTGCGTGGAGAACGTGGCGGGCGAGGGGGAGCAACGGGCGTTTGCCTGACCGGGCCGCCGCTTGCCCTCCCCCCAGAAGACAACCCAAGGCAAACAGAGACCCAACAACATGCTCAAATGGCTATGGCTCTCCTTCGGCGTGATCGTGCTGGACCAGATCACCAAGCGTATCGCCGAATATCAACTCGTGCAGTTCGCCCCCATGGAGATCCTGCCCTTCCTGAACCTGGCCCTGGTCTACAACCAGGGCGCCGCCTTCAGCTTCCTCAGTGACGCCGGGGGCTGGCAGCGCTGGTTCCTCACGGCCCTGGCACTGCTGGTCAGTGCCGTCATCATCTGGTGGCTGCATCGACTCCAGCGGGGCGAGACAGGCACCGCCATCAGCCTGGCGCTGATCCTGGGCGGTGCCATCGGCAATGTCATCGATCGGGTCCTGCACGGGCACGTGATCGACTTCATCGACGTTCACTACGCCGGCTACCA
The DNA here is from genome assembly GCF_001632845.1 of Ectothiorhodospira sp. BSL-9. Lineage (NCBI taxonomy): Bacteria > Pseudomonadati > Pseudomonadota > Gammaproteobacteria > Chromatiales > Ectothiorhodospiraceae > Ectothiorhodospira > Ectothiorhodospira sp. BSL-9. The sequence goes on from NZ_CP011994.1 coordinate 749,912, forward strand.
CTGGCCCACCTTCAACATCGCCGACAGCGCCATTACCGTGGGCGCCGTGATCCTCATCGCCACCAGCTTTCTACCCGCCTCCCGTCAGAGGCAGGGCTCGTGATCGCCCCCGGCAGCCGGGTGCGGATGCACTACACCATCACCCTGGAAAACGGCCAGGTAGCCGACAGCACACGGGAAGATGACGGCGAGCCGGTGGAATTCACCGTCGGCGAGGGAGAGTTGCACGGCGCCCTGGAAGGACTGGTCACGGCGCTTTCGGAAGGGGCGTCGAGCACCACCACCCTCCCCCCGGAGCAGGCCTTCGGCTTCGCCACCGCCCAGGCGGTTCAGACCATGGAACGCAGCGACTTCCCCGAGGACATGCCCCTGGAACCCGGCCTGCTGGTGGGCTTCGACACCCCCAAGGGCGAGCAGATCCCGGGGCTCATCCGGGAGATGGAGGGGGACCGTGTCATTGTGGATTTCAACCACCCGCTGGCGGGACACACCATCACGGTGGAGATTGAGGTGCTGTCGGTGGAAACGCCGAACTGAATCAGTAGTGGCCTGCCCACTCCACGAAATGTGATCAGGAGAACAACTTCACCAAAGTGGCCACCAGCGCAGCTTGAGCAAGCAGCAAACCTGCCATCCACTTGATCAGGTCCGCTTTCAATCGATGCTCCATCTCACGCACTTCGGATCTCACCAGCGCGATATCCTCCTTGGTGGCAACCTCTGCCTCGCGTTGAGCATTTTTGAAAGCCAGCGCCACAGCTTCTGCTTGCTTCTCATCGAAGCCTGCCTTCTCAAGGGTCTTGATAAACTCGTGAGTGTCGAAGGTGATGCTTGCCAAAGCCTGTAGCCCCATGAACGAGCGGAGAATTCGAGGATAGTCCAATTTGCATAAGGAGGACAGCCCCCTTTGCCCCCAAGCATCGCAGGCCCATTCGGCAGCCGCGCGCCGTTGTTGTAGGATATCGCCCTACCAGCCATCCTCACTCTCAGGCCAGAAGAACATGCATATCCTCCTCGCCAACCCCCGTGGATTCTGCGCCGGTGTCGACCGGGCCATCGAGATCGTGGAACGGGCCCTGGACCTGTTCGGCCAGCCCATCTATGTGCGCCACGAGGTGGTGCATAACCGCTACGTGGTCAACGAACTCAGGGGGAAGGGGGCCGTCTTCGTGGAGGAACTGGATCAGGTGCCCGATGGCGCCACGGTGATCTTCAGTGCCCACGGCGTGCCCCGAAGCGTGCGGGACGAAGCCGACAAGCGCGGCCTGCGGGTCTTTGACGCCACCTGCCCGCTGGTCACCAAGGTACACATGGAGGTGGCCCGCCATGCGGCCCGGGGTGAAGAAGTCATCCTCATCGGCCACGCCGGGCACCCGGAAGTGGATGGCACCCTGGGGCAGTATGATCGCAGCAAAGGGGGCGAGATCTATCTGGTGGAGAACATCCAGCAGGCCCGGGAACTGCAAGTGAAGGACCCGGGCCGCCTGGCCTACGTGACCCAGACCACCCTCTCCATGGACGACACCCAGGGCATCTTCCAGGTTTTGCGGGAGCGTTTCCCCAACATCCAGGGGCAGCGCCGTGACGACATCTGCTACGCCACCCAGAACCGCCAGGATGCCATCAAGTCCCTGGCTGGGCAGTGCGACCTGATCCTGGTGGTGGGTTCGCCCAACAGTTCCAACTCCAATCGCCTGCGGGAAATTGCCGAAAAGCTGGGAATACAGGCCTACCTCATCGACGGCGCCGAGGACATCGACGCCCGCTGGCTGGAAGGCCGTCAGCGCATCGGCATCACCGCCGGCGCCTCCGCCCCGGAACTCCTGGTGCAACAGGTGGTGGATCACCTCAAGCCCCTGGGCGTGGAAACCTGCGTGGAACACGAAGGCCGCAGCGAGAAGGTGACCTTCTCCCTACCAAAAGAGCTGAGACCCACTTAAAAGGGGACAGACACCTTTTTCGCTCACACTGCCACGTCCAGCTCACGCAGATAGTCGTCGTAGGTGCCGTTGAAATCGGTCACGCCGTTTTCGTTCAGCTCGATGATGCGTGTTGCCAGACTGGAGACGAACTCGCGGTCATGGCTGACGAAGATCAGCGTGCCGGGGTAGTTCTCCAGGGCCAGGTTCAGTGCCTCAATCGATTCCATGTCCAGGTGGTTGGTGGGTTCGTCCATGATCATCACATTGGGTTTTTGCAGGATCAGCTTGCCGAACAGCATGCGGCCCTGCTCACCACCGGAAATCACCTTCACCGATTTGAGGATGTCATCGTTGGAAAACAGCATGCGACCCAGGGTACCGCGCACCAATTGGTCGCCGCCGGTGGTCCACTGCGCCATCCAGTCGATCAGGGTCTCGTCGTTCTTGAAGTCGTCGGCGTGTTCCTGGGCAAAATAGCCCAGATCAGCGCTTTCGGCCCATTTGACCGTGCCCGTCATCGGTGGCAGTTCATTCACCAGGGTGCGTAGCAGCGTCGTCTTGCCGATGCCGTTGGGCCCAATGATCGCAACGCGCTCACCGGCCTCGATGTGCAGACTCAGGTTCTTGAACAACGGCTCGCCATCGAACCCCTGGCTGACCTTGTCGAGGATCACGGCCTGGCGGTGCAACTTCTTGTACTGATCGAAACGGATGAACGGGCTGACCCGACTCGAAGGCTTGACCTCATCCAGCTGGATCTTCTCGATCTGCCGGGCGCGGCTGGTGGCCTGCTTGGATTTGGAGGCGTTGGCCGAGAAGCGGCTGACGAAGGTCTGCAGCTCGGCAATCTGGGCCTTCTTCTTCGCGTTGTCGGACAGCAAGCGCTCGCGGGCCTGAGTGGCGGCCGTCATGTATTCATCGTAGTTGCCGGGGAACAGGCGCAGTTCGCCAAAGTCCAGATCCGCCATGTGCGTACAGACGCTGTTGAGAAAGTGGCGATCGTGGGAAATGATGACCATGGTGCTGTTGCGCGAGGTCAAAACGCCTTCCAGCCAGCGGATGGTGTTGATATCCAGGTGGTTGGTGGGCTCGTCCAGCAGCAGCACTTCCGGATCGGAAAACAGCGCCTGGGCCAGCAGGACGCGTAGCTTCCAGCCGGGCGCGATCTCGCTCATGGGCCCGTTGTGTTGCGCCAGCGGAATACCCAGGCCGAGCAGCAGCTCGCCAGCACGGGCTTCGGCGGTGTATCCGTCCATCTCGGCAAATTCGGTTTCCAGTTCGGCCACCTTCATGCCGTCTTCTTCGCTCATTTCCGCCAGGGAATAGATGCGGTCGCGCTCGGCACGCGTCTTCCACAGCGCCTCGTGACCCATGATCACGGTGTCCAGCACGCTGTAGCTCTCATAGGCGAACTGGTCCTGACGCAGCTTGCCCAGGCGCACATTGGGCTCGAGCATCACCTGGCCGCCGGAAGGCTCGAGATCGCCCCCCAGGATTTTCATGAAGGTGGACTTGCCCGAGCCGTTGGCACCGATCAGGCCGTAACGGTTACCCCCGCCAAACTTGACTGATACGTTCTCGAAGAGAGGCTTGGCCCCGAACTGCATGGTGATATTGGCGGTGGATATCAAAAGAATGTCCTGCGGAAAAAGGAGGGTGTGGTTGCCGGGCGGCGATGGGGAGGTCTGAAAACCCAACCGGGCATGGTACGGGCTCTGGGCCGTTATTGACAGGGTTGTCCGACGAGCGTAGGGCATGGTCAAAAAGGTGTCTGTCACCTTTTTAGTCACCATACATTTTTACAGTTTGCCACCGCGGGAGCTGGCCTGCCGGCGATGCGCTGCGGCAGCAGCGCCCAGACCATGCCATGTGCTCACCGCTTTCGCGGGCGGGGCCCGCTTCCACAGGGGGCAGGCTCAGATCGTCTCTATGCCTGGCGCACCAAAAAAAGCGGGCGCCTTAGGCGCCCGCAACCACTTCACTCCCTGCAGAGGAGACTTTACTTACGACCGGCAGTGAACTCCGGGTAGGCCTCGAGGCCGCATTCGGCGATGTCCACGCCCCGCATTTCATCCTCTTCGCTCACCCGAATACCGATGGTGTACTTGAGGATCAGCCAGAACAGCAGGCTGGCGGTGAAGACGAAGGCGAAGATGGAGAGCACACCCACCAACTGGGCCACGAAGGTGGCGTCCGGGTTGGAGAGCAGCACCGCGAACACACCCCAGATGCCAGCCGTACCATGGGCGGAGATGGCGCCTGCCGGGTCGTCGATCCGCACCTTGTCCAGCAGGACGATGGAGAAGACCACCAGCACACCACCGATGAAGCCGATCAGCACCGCCAGTGCCGGATGGGGCATGAGCGGTTCCGCGGTGATGGCCACCAGGCCTGCCAGGGCGCCGTTGAGACCCATGGTGAGGTCGGTCTTGCCGAACAGCAGACGGGAGGCGATGAGCGCGGCCACCACACCACCGGCGGCAGAGAGGTTGGTGTTGGTGAAGACACGGGCCACGGCGTTGGCGGACTCAACATCCGACACCTTGAGCTCGGAACCACCGTTGAAGCCAAACCAGCCCATCCAGAGGATGAAGATGCCCAGGGTGGCCAGCGGCATGTTGGCACCCGGCAGGGCGTTGACCTGACCCTTGGGACCGTACTTGCCCTTACGAGCGCCGAGCAGCAGCACGCCGGCCAGGGCAGCCACGGCACCGGTCATGTGGACGATGCCGGAACCGGCGTAGTCCAGGTAGCCCAGCTGATCCAGGAAGCCTTCACCCCAGCTCCAGAAACCCTGGATGGGATAGATGAAGCCGGTGAGGACCACGCAGAAGGCCAGGAAGGCCCACAGCTTCATGCGCTCGGCTACGGCACCGGAGACGATGGACATGGCCGTGGCCACGAAGACCACCTGGAAGAAGAAGTCGGCCATGTTGGAGTAGTAGATATCCCCACCGCTGGCGATGACCTCTTCAGCCGTGTTGTCCATGGTGCTGAGCACGGGCCAGAAGCTGGGAATCAGGGCGTTGATGCCGCCACCGTACATGATGTTGTAGCCGATGATCATGTACATGATGCAGGCGATGGAATACAGCGCGATGTTCTTGGTAAGAATCTCCACGGTGCTCTTGGAGCGGACCAGGCCCGCCTCGAGCATCGTGAACCCTGCGGCCATCCACATGACCAGGGCACCGGACACGAGGAAATAGAATGTGTCTAGCGCATATGCGACTTCTATGACTTGGTTTTCCACAATGAATCCCCCGCCAAGTGAGTGTTTGTTCGTGATTTAGAGTGCGTCTGTACCGGTCTCGCCGGTGCGGATGCGAATGGCCTGTTCCAGCGGGAAGACGAAGATCTTGCCGTCGCCGATCTTGCCGGTGTTGGCGGATTTGCTCACCGCCTCGATGACCTGATCCACCAGGCCATCATCCACGGCGACTTCCATTTTCACCTTGGGCAGGAAATCCACCACGTACTCGGCCCCCCGGTAGAGTTCGGTGTGACCCTTCTGCCGCCCGAAGCCCTTGACCTCCGTGACGGTGATGCCCTGCACGCCGATCTCCGACAGGGCTTCACGCACGTCGTCCAGCTTGAAGGGCTTGATGATTGCTGTGACCAGTTTCATGTTCGCTGCTCCTTGGGTGGGCGCCCGACCAGGCCGCCCACCGTGTGCGTGGGTGTCTCGTGGTCGGGTTAGAAGGACATGACGTAGGAGACGTTGAAGCGCGGATCGTCGTCCTCGTCGGTATCGTTCTGGGTGTAGGCCAGCGTGAAGTCGCCGAAATCAGTGGCCTTGCTGACGTGCAGGGACCACCAGGTATAGTCTTCCCAGTCACTATCATCCCAGTCCACGTAGCCCACGGTGCCGCCCAGGGAGTAGCCGTCCATCAGGTCGAAGCCGTAACCCACCTCGTAGGCGATGGAGCTTTCCAGGTCGCTATCGTCCGCATTGGTGACGAAGTTCACCAGGCCGTAGAAGCCCATGTAGTCCAGGCCGCCGTAGATCTCGCCGAAGTTGGCGTCGGCGGCACTCTCTGCGGCAGGATAGGCGTAGTAGATATAACCAATATCAAAGCCCACCCCGGACGTACCAACCTCGCCAGCCACGCCGAAGTAGAGATCCATTTCATAGCCGCCGCGATCGGCGCTGGTTGAAACTTCACACTCTCCGGCTGCCTGAGATGCCGCAACCTGGCCAGGTCCGGCAGCGCATTGGACCGAATCCACGCTCGTTTCACCAAGACTGGAAATCCAGGTTCCTACGTAGAATCCACCCTCATGCTCATAGTCGATACCACCCTGAACGGCGGCACCATCGTCAGACTCCGTGACACCCCGGAAGATGTAGTTACTGGTAAACCCGATATTCGCGCTCACCTCGGCCGATGCCGTGGAGGTCACTGCGGCGCCAGCCAGCAGGGCGGTGGTGACGGCGGCGGTCAGGGCGGTTTTGGTCAGGGCCTTGCTCATGGATGTTTCCTCTCGCAGGTTCGTTGTTCACATCTGTGGTGTAAAAGTCACTGCCGGGAGGGTTTTAGCATTTGGCGTGCCAGGTTGGTTTTTCTCTGTTTTTCAGGGCCTTGTGGATTGGTTCACGATTCTGGCCGTGGAGGGCGCCCTGTTTTGGGTGAGCGAGGGGGGATTCTTGCACCATTGTGGGGCAGACTTGAAAAGGGACTTCGGGGATGGGGGGCGGCGGGCGGGGTGCCTGCCCTTCGGCCCACTTAAGGCGTAAAATGGGCACGACATACGAACACGGCACGGAGGTGCACCATGATCGACAACAAGAGCCTGGATGAAATGGTCCGCAAATTGAGCGGGATGATGCCCGAGTCCGTGCAGCATGTTCAGGCGGACATTGAGAAGAACCTCAAGGCCGGCCTGTCCGGTGCCTTCCATCGCATGGATCTGGTCACCCGTGAGGAGTTCGAGGTACAAGCCGCCATGCTGGAGCGCACCCGCGAACGCCTCTCAGCCATGGAGGTACGGGTGAAGGCGCTGGAGAAGGAGTTTTTGGCACCCCGGGCACAGGGGGATGAGAACCCGGCGGGGGATTTGTAACACACAACCACCCAAGCAGAACCGGGCGGGGGTCCCCTGCCCGGTTCGGCAACCCGCCACAAACCTACCGATTCAACAACTTCTCGATCTGCGCAAAACTTTGCACCGGCCCCTCCGAGGTGATCTCCACCCCCAACTGCCGGCCGATCTGCGTCAGTGAGAACAACCCTCGCAACAACTCGCGGCGCCGCTCGTCATACTCCACCACCAGGGCGTGCTGACGCCCCGCATCGCGCAGGGTGACCACCACATCCCCCACCCGGGCCGTGACCACATCGTAATGGTCCATCACGCTCAACTCGCCCCGGGGCGTCATCACATGCTGCACCAGCAGGGCGTTGTGGGAGATGCGCTCGTCCGAGACGGCCTTGACCGGCTTTTCCCCCATGATGTCCCGGGCGGTGACCACACCCCGCACACCGTCCTCGGGGTCCACCACAATCAACAACCGCACCCCGGCATGAATCATCTTCTGCAGGGCCGCGTCCATGGGCATCTCCGGTGGCGCGGTCACGGCTTCCACACGGCGGAAATCGGTCATCACGTCCCCGGCCGGATCCTCCATGGTCACCCGCGAGGGCAGACCCTGGCCAAACCGATGGACGGTGACATGTTCAGACAGCGTGTGGGACGGAATCAGTGCATAGCGTGCAGCCATGGCGGTCTCCTTTGGTATCGGGCTTTTGTTTATTCTCTCCACGCCCCGTTGGGGTGTGGGGTGCCTCGATGGTCAGGTTACGCCTGCCGGTGGCAGTTGTCGATTACCGGGCGGGGTGGTGGGTTTTTGGGATCGGGGTGCCTGTGGGAGCCGCCCCTGGCGGCGAAGGGCGGCGGGCAGTGAGGTCTGTTCGGGCAATGTGCCCGCCGCTATTCGCGGCCGAAGGCCGCTCCCACGGTGCCCGGGGTCAGGTCCGGGCGAAGCCCATCACAGTAGCCAGCTCATGCCCCGGGTCCGGCACCTTCATGAAGGCCTCGCCGATCAGGAAGGCATGCACGCCCGCTGAACGCATCCGCTCCACGTCCGCACGGGTGTGAATGCCACTCTCGGTGACCAGCAGGCGGTCCGCAGGCACGCGCTCCACCAGGTCCAGGGTGGTTTCCAGACGGGTTTCGAAGGTTCTGAGGCTGCGATTGTTGATGCCGATCAGAGTGGCATCCAGGGTGAGGGCCCGTTCCAGTTCCTCGGCGTCGTGCACCTCCACCAGGGCATTCATGCCCAACTCGTGGATGAGCAGCAACAGGTCCTTGAGGTTCACATCCCCCAGGGCCGAGACGATCAGCAGCACGCAATCGGCGCCCATCACCCGGGCCTCGTAGACCTGATAGGGGTCGATGATGAAGTCCTTGCGCAGCACGGGGAGAGCGCAGGCAGCGCGGGCCTCCTGCAGGTAGGCCTCATGACCCTGGAAGAAATCATGATCGGTCAGCACCGACAGGCACGCCGCCCCGCCCTGCTCATAACTTCGGGCAATGGCCGCTGGGTCGAAATCCTCCCGCAACACCCCCTTGCTGGGGCTGGCCTTCTTCACCTCGGCAATCACCGCCGGATCACCCGCCTGAATGCGATCCCGGAGGGCCTGCAGGAAGGGACGCACGGCCGGGGCCGCGTCGGTGAAGCGGATCAGGTCGTCCAGTGGGGTGTGTCGGCGGCGTTCAGCCACTTCCTCGCGCTTGCGGGCGAGGATCTTCTTCAGGATATCCGGTGCGTCGCTCACTGGATGGCCCCCGACAGCGATATCAGTTCGTCCATCTTGGCAGCCGCGCCACCATTGTCGATGACCTCGGCAGCCCGCTGGATACCCGCGTCCAGCGTTTCGGCCAGGCCAGCCACGTAGATGGCGGCACCGGCGTTGAGCAGGGTGATGTCCCTTGCCGGCCCGGGGCGACCCTCGAACACGCCCCGGATCAACGCCAGACTCTCCTCGGCGCTATCCACCCGCACGGCATCCAGGGGTGTACGTTCCATACCGAACGCCTCGGGAGCGATGATGCGGGTGGTGATTTCGCCATCGCGCAGTTCCGCCACCCGGGTGGGCGCGCCGATGCTGATCTCGTCCAGGCCGTCCTCGGCATGCACCACCATCACGTGGCGGCTGCCCAGCAACTTGAGCACCTGGGCCAGGGGTTCCAGCCAGTGGGTGCTGAACACGCCCAGCACCTGATTGGGGGCGCCGGCCGGGTTGGTGAGCGGGCCGAGCACATTGAACAGGGTGCGTACACCCATCTCGCGCCGGGGGCCCACGGCGTGCTTCATGGCGCCATGGTGCCGGGGGGCGAACAGGAAGCCCACGCCCACCTGGTTGATGCAGCGGGCCACCTGATCCGGGTCCAGGTCCAGGTTCACGCCGGCGCTCTCCAGCACATCGGCGCTGCCGGAACGGCTGGATACGGAGCGGTTGCCATGCTTGGCCACCCGACCTCCGGCAGCGGCCACCACGAAGGCGGCGGCGGTGGAGATATTGAAGGTGCCGGAGGCATCGCCCCCCGTGCCGCAGGTGTCCACCAGGTGTTTTGCGTCCACGTCCACCCGTGTGGCCAGTTCACGCATGACGGAAGCGGCGGCGGCGACTTCGTCCACCGTCTCGCCCTTCATGCGCAGCCCCACCAGGAACCCGCCGATCTGCGCTGGCGTGGCCTCGCCGGTCATGATCTGGCGCATGACGGTGATCATTTCCTGCCCGGAGAGATCCCGGTGTTCGGTTACGGCCCGGATGGCCTCCTGCATGTTCATGGTGTCGCCCGCCCCCTGTCGTGGTGTCTGGCGGGATTTTCACGGCCCCCGGGCGACCGGTCAACCACCAAAGGCGTGCGCAGGAAGTTCTGCAGCAGTTCGTGGCCCTGGCGGGTGAGGATGGATTCCGGATGAAATTGCACACCTTCAACGGCCAGTTCCCGGTGGCGCACCCCCATGATCTCGTCCAGTTGACCGTCCGGCGTTTCGGTCCAGGCGGTCACTTCCAGGCAGTCGGGCAGGCGTGTCTTGTCGATCACCAGGGAGTGATAGCGGGTGGCTTCCAGGGGGTTCTCCAACCCATGAAACACGCCCATGTCCTTGTGATGCACCATGGAGGTCTTGCCATGCATGATCTCCCGGGCATGGATGATGTGCCCGCCAAAGGCCTGTCCGATGCTCTGGTGCCCCAGACACACCCCCAGCAGCGGCACCCGGCCGGCGAATCGGCGGATCACCTGCAGGGAGATGCCGGCCTGATCGGGGGTGCAGGGGCCCGGTGAGATGACGATGCGTTCCGGGGCCATGGCCTCGATCTCGTCCACGGTGATGGCATCATTGCGATGCACCTCCACCTCGGCACCCAGTTCACCCAGGTACTGCACCAGGTTGTAGGTGAAGGAGTCGTAGTTATCAATCATCAACAGCATGGTCTGGACGGGCTCCCGCAGCGGTCTGTTCGTGTGGTTAAAGGAGCATCGTGGATGCCCGGTTCCAGGTCAAGCCGGTCGGTGTCCACCAACGATCCGGTGGATCAGGGCCATCTTTTCCATGGCCTTCAGGGACAGGATAAACGGATAGGCGGGGCTGTGGCCCATGCTGCGGTTGAGGCTGTTGAGGGCATAGGTGAGCGGTAGCCAGTGATCCATCAAGGGGGCGAATTCACCTTGTTCGTAGGGGTCGAAATCTGGCGCGGCGCGCAGTTGGCAGCCCTGGTCAATGCGCGGCCCCACCTCCAGCCCCCATTCATGGGCCGTCTCCAGGGTGTCCACGATGTGCAGATAGTGGGCCCAGGTCTCCGCCCAGTCTTCCCAGGGGTGACTGCTGGCATAGCTGGTGATGAAGTGTTGACCCCAGTCTGACGGCGGCCCCTGCCGGTAATGCCGCTGCAGGGCCTGGGCATAATTCTCCCGCTCATCCCCGAACAGCGACCGGAAGGTCTCCAGCCAGGGTGAGTCCCTGATGAGCCGCTCCCAGTAGTAATGGCCGGACTCGTGCCGGAAATGCCCGAGGATGGTGCGATAGGGCTCGGCCATCTGTTCGCGCAGACGCTCGCGGGTGGCGGGGTCGGCCTCGGCGATGTTGATGGTGATCAGGCCCCGGGCGTGCCCGGTCATGACACGTTCGGTTTCGTAGAACTGGGGTTCCACATCGGCCATGAAGGCAAAGGCCAGCCCCAGGGCGTCGCGGGTACGGGGCACAACGGGCAGTTTCAGGCGCAACAGGCTGTAGACCAGCCGACGCTTCTCCGTCTCCAGGCGATACCACAACTTTTTGTTGCCCGGCACGCTCAGATCCGGAATCACCTGGTTGAGACGGCAGGCGGCGCAGAACCGCTCATCCTCTTCGGCGGGCACCATCCAGTTGCACACCGCATCGCGGGCGTAGTGGTTGCACATGCGATAGCGCCTCTGGGATACCGCGCCCACCGGTCGCCACAATCCGCCCTCTTCCGGGCTCAGGGCCGCCACTTCCAGGGTATCGGGCAGGAATCCCAGGGTGTGGCCACAGCGGGTGCAACTGGTGTTTTCAAAATAGACCAATTGGCCGCAAGAGCCGCAGTTAAACAGTCTCATGGAATTATCAGTGACCTTCTGATGGGCTCTTGATCATTGAGCATAGCGGATAGCATACGCCCTATGGAGCGGAGCGACCGAATCCTGCCCGGGTCAGGTTGATGGCGCTGGAAATCACTCCCACGTGACTGAAGGCCTGGGGGAAGTTGCCCAGGAAGGCACCGCTGGCGGGGTCGATCTGCTCCGGGAGCAACCCCAGGGGATTGGCGCGGTCGCAGAGGGAGTCGAACAGTTCCATGGCCTCGTCGTGGCGCCCCTGCCCCACGAGGTTGTCCACCAGCCAGAAACTGCACAGCAGGAAGGCCCCCTCGTGACCGGTGAGGCCATCGGGGGATTCCTCCGGCAAGTAGCGATAGAGCAGCCCATGACCGGCGCCCAGATGTTTCGCGATGGCCGCCGTCGTGGCCACCATCTTCGGGTGGTCCGCCGGGATCACACCCCGCAGGGGCAGGGCCAGCAGGCTGGCATCAAGACCGCCTCCCCCCAGGTGCTCGGTGAGGGATTCCAGTTGAGGGTCCCAGGCGCTTTCCAGGATGGCCTCGCGGATGATCCGGGCCTCGGCGCGCCAGTGCTGCACATCCCCGGGCATGTGATGGGCCTCGGCCAGGCGGGCGCCACGTTCCAGAGCAACGGCACACAGGGCGGCCGAATAGGTGAAGGGGCGGCCCGCAGTGCGCACCTCCCAGATGCCGTGATCCGGGTTGCGCCATTCCCGCGCGGCGGCCTCCACCAGGCGTTGCAGCTGTTCCCAGAGCCTGGTGTCCAGCGGTCCGCCCCACTGCACCCAGCGGTAGGCGCAATCCAGGATCTCGCCGAACACGTCATGCTGGCGCTGTTCCGCCGCGCCATTGCCCCAACGCACGGGTCGGGCGCCGCGATAGCCGCTCAGGTCCGGGTCTTCCCGTTCCGGGGGCGGCACATGGCCATCCACGTCATACAGCACCCGGGGCCAGCCGGCCCGGTCCACCGCGTCCAGCACCCAGCCGATGAAGCCTTCCGCCTCATGCTGCAGGCCGATGCGACCCATGGCGTAGACCGAGAAGGCAGCATCGCGGATCCACGCATAACGGTAGTCCCAGTTACGCGGCCCGCCCAGGGCCTCGGGCAGGGATGAGGTGGGGGCGGCGATCATGGCACCCGTGGCGGTATAGTCCATGAGCTTGAGGGTGATGGCGGAGCGCCGCACCATCGCCTCCCGTGGACCCTGGTAATCGAAATGGGTCATCCACCGACGCCAGACCTCCATGGTGGCTTCCAGGGTTTCCTCGGGGCGATGCAGGTGGTATCGGTGGGCATGGGCCCCCCAGGCAAGCACCAGGTGATGGGTGTCCCCTGCGCGCAGGTCGAAGCGCTGATCCAGCCCCTCCAGGGCCAGGCTTGAGGCAACGTGCAGTTCCAGGTCGGGGTGACGTGCGGGCCGCAGGGTCAGGCCGCCCCCATGGGGATCGCAGCGGGCCCCGCCCCGGGGGTGAATCCGCACACGCAGGCGCACCCTCCCACTGACCACCCGGATGTGACGCAGCAACTCACTGCGCCCCGCCGGGGCATCTTCCGACAGATCGGCCCTGGCCCGCAGGGTAAGCGCGTCGGTCACCTCCACGGTACCGTCGGGACCGCTCATGCGGGTGACCAGCACGCCGGTATCGGGCTCATAGTAGTGGCAGGCGCTGAGCAAGGGCTCGGGGGCCACGCTGAAGTCGCCCCCCTGTTCGTGGTCCAGCAGGCCGCAGAACAGGGGATCACTGTCGAAACGTGGCACACACAACCAGGAGATGGCACCGTCCCGGCCCACCAGGGCGGCAGTGGTGCCATCGCCGATGAGGCCATGATCCTCGATGGGGAGGTAATGGCCGCGGCGGGTGATGGGTTTTTCCTGATGGGTCATGGTGTGTTCTGGTTTTTGTGGGTGTGCGGAGGGTGGACAGGGAGAAGGGAGTGATCCGGGTCGGGTGTTTGCAGGATGACCACCGACTCTTCTGGCAGATACACGCCGCCGGCCTCGACGGTCACCCCCGGCGCCGAGGAAAGCAGCACGCCGCCGGCCTCCTCCGGCAACGGTACCCGTTGCCCTGCGGGGGCCAGGTTGCAGGCCACCAAGATACCGGGGCGGGACATCATCCACCAGCGGGCCTGCTCATCGCCGTGGGCCGTCACCCGGTCCAGCCGGTCGTCGCCGAAGGCGGGATGATGCCGGCGCAGATGAATCAGGTCCCGGTGCCATTGCAGCAGGTCCCGGTGCGGCTCACGGTCAGGCTCTTCCCAGTCCAGACGTGAGCGTTCAAAGGTCTCCCGTGCCTGGGGATCGGGGACCTGCTCCGGGTCCCAGCCGAAGGCAGCGAACTCCCGGCGGCGCCCTTCCCTCACGGCCTCGGCCAGCTCCGGCTCCTGGTGATCGGTGAAGTACAAAAACGGCGTCCCTGCACCCCACTCTTCCCCCTGGAACAGCATGGGCACGAAGGGGGCGGTGAGCACGATGGCCGCGCCCACCTTGAGCAGGCCGGTGGACAGGAGCTGGGTGCTGCGATCACCCACGGCCCGGTTGCCGATCTGGTCATGATTCTGCAGGCACCCCACGAAACAGCGCCCCGGCAGATCGGCGGCGCTGCGGCCGTGATGGCGGCGCCGGTAAGTGGAATACTGCCCGGCATAGCAGAATCCCCGGGTTACCGCACGACTCAGATGCGCCAGGTCGCCGAAGTCCTCGTAATAGCCCTGACGTTCCCCGGTCAGGGCGGCATGCAGGGCGTGATGGAAATCCTCATTCCACTGGGCATGCAGCCCGAAGCCGCCTACGGCCCGGGGGCGGAGGATGCGCGGGTCGTTCAGGTCGCTCTCGGCGATCAGGGTGAGGTGGCGGCCCAGACGGGCCTGCAATCGGTCCACCTCTTCAGCGAGCGTCTCCAGAAAATGCAGGGCGGAGGTATCGATGATGGCGTGCACCGCGTCAATGCGCAGACCATCCATGTGATAGTGCTCCAGCCAGTGCAGGGCGTTGTCCAGGAAGAACCGGCGCACCTGGGGGCTGTCGGCCCGGTCCAGGTTGACGGCATCCCCCCAGGGGGTGTGATAGGCATCGGTGAAGTAGGGGCCGAACTGCCCCAGATAGTTGCCGCTGGGCCCCAGATGGTTGTAGACCACGTCCAGCAGCACGGCCAGGCCCTTGCCATGGCAGGCGTCCACCAGGCGCTTGAGCCCCTCGGGGCCACCATAGGGTTCGTGGGGGCAAACAGGGCCGCACCGTCATAGCCCCAGCCCTGCCGGCCCGGAAAGGCGGCCACGGGCATGAGTTCCACATGGGTGATGCCCAGGCCTCGCAGATGATCCAGTCGGGGGATGATGGCCTCGAAGGTGCCCTCAGGGGTGTAGGTCCCCACGTGGATCTCCTGGATCACGGCACTGGCCAGGGGCGGTGCCTGCCAGCCCGCGTCCTGCCAGGTGAAGCGGTCATGATCCAACCAGCGGGATGGCCCATGCACCCCCTGGGGTTGCCAGGGGGAGCGGGGGTCCGGGAAAGGCCCTTCGCCGTCCACGAGGAAGGCGTAGTCGGTGCCATGGGTCAGTGGCCCGCCGCCGGACCACCAGCCGTCACCCAGGGGCTTCAGGGGGCGGCGTTCACCCTGGCAGTCCAGATCGACCTGATGGGCGCGGGGGGCCCAGACACGGAGAATATTCATTTGGGTTGTCAACCGGTTGCCTTAAAATGAAACGACCCATTCAGCTACAAATACTCCCCTCTCCCCCGGGGGAGAGGGGCTTGTATCGTTCATCACCGGTGATGACTCGCCACCGTGATGCATGAGCGTCAGCTGGACTCTCGATTCTGCCCGGGTGCCGGGGGCGGTGCCGACGCAAGCAGTGCCACGGGAAAGCGCGCCAGCAGGTCCGCCACTGTGTGCTCGCCGCCCTCCAGGGTGTCGCCGGTGAGCCAGTGGTACCAGCGCCCCCTGGGCAGGGTCAGCCGGGTGTCGGACCATGCCCCGCCCAGACGCAGGGCGAGGCGTGGCGCGATGACCACCACGCCCTCGGCATGATCAGCCCCGCCCGGATCCGGCCCGCGCCGGTAGGCGACCACATGATCCTGCCGGTCCCCCTTGGCATGCAGCGGACCATACCCGGCCTGATCATTGAACCAGTGTGGATGATGGGCCCGCAGGACCAGGGTCTGATGGGTTACCCAGAGTTTGGGCAGGCCCGCTTCCATATCTTCAAGAATGCGCTCGGGCGTGGGGCTGGCTCGGCACACCTCCAGCAACCGCTGCCTTGCGGCAAAATCCACCTCGCGGCGATTGTCCGGGTCCACCATGCTCAGATCCCACAGCTCCGTGCCCTGATAGATATCCGGAACCCCGGGTGCTGTCAGCTTGATCAGGGTCTGGGCCAGACTGTTCACCCGTCCCGGTTCGATCAGGGGGGCCACGAAGGCCTGCACCTGCCGCAGGAAGGCTTCATCATTCAGCGTGGCCTTGACGAACTGCTGCACGGCCTGCTCGTATTCCAGGTTGTTGCGGGTCCAGGAGGTGTGCTGCCTGGCCTCTCTGGCGGCCTTTTCCATGAAACCCTGCAGACGGGGTAGCAGCGCCCTGGTGGCCTGTTCATCCACCTGACCGGGCCAGATACCCACCAGGGTCTGGTAGTACAGATACTCGATGGCGGGACCGGGCCCCTCTGGTGAGCGGTGCCGGGCGTTGTGAGCCATGAACCCCCTGACGGCCGCATCCCAGCCCTCGGGCACCTCCGAGAGCAGGCACAGGCGAGCGCGCACGTCCTCGCTGCGCTTGGTGTCGTGGGTGGAGGTGGCCAGCATGGCCTGGGGGTGGCGGCGATGGGCCTCGGCGCAGGCCGCATGGAAGTCCTCGAGTGGGAGACCGAACCGGCCCGGGTCGCCGCCTACCTCGTTCAGGGCGATCAGCCGGTGGTGGCGGTAGAACACGGTGTCCTCCACCCCCTTGGCCATGGCTGGACCAGTGAGCTGCTGGAAGCGCAGCGCCAGTTCCGTCTCCAGGGTACCCTCGCGGGTCAGGGTGAGCAGGGCCTGGAGAAAATCGAGCAGTTCCACATCCAGGTCGGATCGCCGCGCCTTCACCTGGGTCAGGGCCTGCTGGATGTGCTCGTGATCCATGGGGAGGGCAGGCTCGCCAGCGCGCACATAGCTGCGATACACGGGGAAGCAGCAGGCCGCCTCCAGCAACACCTGCTGGAGCTGATGCCGGGTGTAGTCCCGGTGGCGGCGCTGACCCTCGCAGATGCTGACGAACAGGGAGGTGAGGCGGTTCAGTTCGCTGCCCAGCAGATCCTGCAGCACCTGGCGCTTGGCCTGATAGACCTGATCCCCGAAGGGCTCGGTCTCGCCGGTCAGTTCTACCCAAAGGGCCGTCAGCGGCGCTTCGCCCGCCGGGTCCACCCACAGGCCCTGCACACGGTTGAGGAAGTCATAGCCGGTGGTGCCGGCGATGGGCCAGTCCTCGGGCAGCTGTTCGCCGGGCTCGAGGATCTTTTCCGCCACCACCCAGGCCCCGGGGCAGGCCTGGGCCAGTCGCTGAAAGTACTGGGCCGGGTCGCGCAATCCATCCGGATGATCGATGCGCAGGCCTTGCACACTGCCCTCCTGATACCAGCGCAGAGGCAGCTGATGAATGGCCTCGAAGACCTCCTCGTCCTCCACCCGCAGGCCGGCCAGATCCTTGATGTCGAAGAAACGCCGGTAACCCAGATCCCGGTCGGCGGTGCGCCACCAGGCCAGGCGGTAGTTCTGGTGTTCGATGAGGGCGTCCAGGGTGTCCGGGTCCCGGTTGATGCGGTCCACCCGGGCCAGGATGGCCGCCTGGGCATCCGGTTCGTCGCGGCAGGCGCCGGCCAGCAATTGGTGGATCACCGCCTTGTCCCGGTGACGCCGTTCCCGCTGGCCGCCGGTGGCCGAGCCCGGACGTGGCAGGCGGGCGCAGGATTCCGCCAGAAAGCCCAGCAGTTCGCTGCCGCTGTCCTGGTGGGCGCCCCCCAGGATGCCGGCCAGCGACCAGGGGTCCAGCGGGAAGCTGTGCTCGTGGTAATTCAGGGTGAAGTGGCCTGCCTGGAAACGGACTTCCAACTCGCTGTTTTCCAGGATGCGGCCATAGTGGTCCCCCAGCACCGGCAGCAGCACCTTGTTGGGCCAGCGCTCCTCCGAAGCCTCCCAGTCCACATCGAAATACGGGGCATAGCGGCTGGCGGGGCCGTTTTCCAGCACGTCCCACCACCAGGGGTTCTGGTCGCCGGCCACCGCCATGTGGTTGGGGACAATATCCAGCACCTGGCTCATGCCATGGGCCTTGAGGGCCTGGCAGAGGCGCTGGCGGGCAGGCTCGCCCCCCAACTCCGCGTTCACCCGGGAGGGGTCCACCACGTCGTAGCCATGGGTGCTGCCGGGGGTGGCCTGCAGGCAGGGGGAGAGATAGACGTGACTGATGCCCAGCCTGGCCAGGTAGGGCACCTGGGCAGCGGCATCGTCCAGGGTGAAATCCGGTCTCAGTTGCAGGCGATAGGTGGCGGCGGGAGTCTTGGCCATGGGGCGCCCGGGGTGACCTGTTCGAGGCCTCTAATATGCATGGCCAGCCCCTATCTGGGAAGGGGAGGATTGCTGAGGCGCCGTATCCGCTGGTGGGAAGACCCCCTGGTGTTTTTCCCACTTTCGACCTAACGCTCATGCATCACGGTGGTGAGTCACCCCAGATGATGAAAGATACGTTACAAGCCCCTCTCCCCTCAGGGGAGAGGGGTTGGGGTGAGGGGCGAGGGCCAGCACAGTGCCTCCCCCCACCCATCGACAAAAGGGAATTGGCCAGGAAGCGCCTTGATGAGCTGGCTGCCACCGCCAGGACTCACGATGTCACCAGCCCCACAGGCGCTGAGTGGGATGCCATGCAGTGATCCTTCTCGACACCTGTGCCATCGTGTGGGACGCCCTGGACCGGGACCGGTTGACTGACAAGGCCAAGCTTGCAATTGCACGAGCGGATGAGAACCGGGCCTTGATCATCTCACCGGAGATTGCCGAGTTGTCGGTGAACTTTGGGACGGACATCAACAGCGATCCAGCCGACCGGATCATAGCGGCCAGCTTGTAACAGCCGACACAAAACTTCGCCAGAGCAGTCTCATCGATTCGGTCTGGTGAGCAATGCCTCAGCCGGACTGAACCTCCAGCCCGGCCTCCACCATGGCCACGGCGCGGAAAATGGCGCGGCCCTTGTTCATGGTTTCGGCCCATTCGTTGTCGGGGAGGGAGTCGTGGACGATGCCGGCGCCGGCCTGGATGTGCAGGGTTTCGTCCTTGATCACCGCCGTGCGGATGGCGATGGCCGTGTCCATGTTGCCTTGCCAGGACCAGTAACCCACTGAGCCGGAGTAGATGCCCCGCTTCACCGGCTCCAGTTCGTGGATGATCTCCATGGCGCGGATCTTGGGGGCACCGCTTACGGTGCCTGCCGGGAAGGTGGCGCGCAGCACGTCCATGGCGCTCAGGCCCGGGCGCAGGCGTCCGGTCACGTTGGAGACGATGTGCATCACGTGGGAATAACGCTCCACCACCATGCGCTCGGTGAGGGCCACACTGCCAATCTGTGAGACGCGGCCCGCGTCGTTACGGCCCAGGTCGATGAGCATCAGGTGCTCGGCCAGCTCCTTGGGGTCGGCCAGCAGGTCCTGTTCCAGGGCCCGGTCGGCGGCCTCGTCCTCGCCCCGGGGGCGGGTGCCGGCGATGGGGCGCACGGTGACCACGTCGTCCTCCAGGCGCACCAGGATCTCCGGCGAGGAGCCGACCACGTGGTGGTCACCCAGGTCCAGATAGAACATGTAAGGCGAAGGGTTGAGGCTGCGCAGGGCCCGATAAAGGTCCAGCGGGCGAGCGCTGTAGGGGATGGACAAACGCTGCGAGAGCACCACCTGCATGACGTCGCCATCGACGATATAGCGCTTGCAGCGCTCCACGGCCTCTTTGAACCCGGCCTCGGTGAAGCCGGACACGAAATCCGACTCCTGCACCCGGCGAGTGCTCCCGGGCACCCCGGGACTGGCCGAGGCCTGGCGCAATTCGGCCTGCAATGCGTCCAGCCGGCGCTCGCCTGCCTCCCGCTCGCCGGGGCCGGCATGCACCACCAGGTACAGCCGTCCGGCCAGGTTGTCGTAGGCTACCACCTCATCGCAGACCATGAGCAGGATGTCGGGCACCCCCAGGGGGTCGGCCTTGTCGCCATCGGCCAGGCGCGGCTCGATGTAGCCGATGGTGTCGTAACCGAAATAGCCCACCAGGCCTCCGCTGAAGCGGGGCAGATCCGGCAGGTCCGGCACCCGATAACGGGCCTGGAAGGACTCAAGCCACTGCAAGGGATCATCCACCCGCAGGGACTCGGTGACCTCACCGCCCTCCTCTACCTGAACCTCCTTGCCCGTGACCCGCACCACCTTGCGGGCCGGCAGGCCGATGAAGGAATAACGCCCCCACTTCTCGCCCCCCTGCACCGATTCCAGCAAACAGGAATACGGCTTGGCCGCCAGCTTCATGTAGACACTCAAGGGGGTGTCCAGGTCGGCCAGCACCTCCCGCACCAGCGGGATTCGGTTATAGCCCTGGGAGATCAGGTGGTCGAAGTGTTCAGGGGTCATCGGGGATTCGTCATCAGGCGGTCCGAGCCATGAGGTCGGGCAGTTCGGTGAGGCTATCAATCACCGCGTCGGGGCGCTGCTCGCGGATATCGCCGCCATGGTTGTAGCCATAGCTGACGCAGACGATGGCAAATCCGGCAGCTCGGGCAGCCGTCACATCACTGCGCGAGTCGCCCACCATCAGGGCGTCCTCCGGTGCCACATCGAACTGCTCCGCGGCAAACAGCAAGGGGGCTGGGTCCGGCTTTTTCTGTGGCAGCGTGTCGCCGGCCACCACCACCTCGAAATAGCGGTCGATGTCCATGGCCCGCAGCAGCGGCGCCGTGAAGCGGGCGGGTTTGTTGGTGACGCAGCCGATGCGCACATCATCCCGGGCCAGGGCCTCCAGACCCTCCCGGACGCCGGGGTACAGGTGACTGCGCTTGGCGTTGTTTTCCCGGTAGATCTCGGTGAACGCCGCCAGGGCACGCTCATAGAGTGCCGGCTCCGGCTCGCCGTCCAGGTTGTTGGTGAGCGCCCGCTTGACCAGGCGCTCGACACCGTTACCGACCCAGTTGCGCACCTTGGCCTCGCCGCGTACCGGCATGTCCAGGCGCTCCATCATGCGATCCACGCTGAAGGCCAGATCAGGCACGCTGTCCACCAGGGTGCCGTCCAGGTCGATGAGAATCATCTTGGGGGCTTGAAGGGTCATGGTCGCACTCAGGCCTTGGCCAGTTCCGCGCGCATCTTGTTGATGATGCTGTCGTAATGATGGGGGTCTTCGCTGCGTGCGGCGCCGAAGATGGCCGATCCCGCCACAAAGGTGTCGGCGCCCGCGGCCTTGATCTCGGCGATGTTGTCGGCCTTGACGCCGCCATCGATCTCCAGACGGATGTCCAGACCGGACTCGTCGATACGACGGCGGGCCTCGCGCAGCTTGTCCAGGGTGGCAGGGATGAAACTCTGCCCCCCAAAACCGGGGTTCACGGACATCAGCAGGATCATGTCCACCTTGTCCATCACGTAGTCCAGGTAGGACAGGGGGGTGGCAGGGTTGAACACCAGACCGGCCTTGCAGCCCTCGGAGCGGATCAGCTGCAGGCTGCGATCGATGTGATCGGAGGCCTCCGGATGAAAGGTGATGTAGTCAGCACCCGCCTTGGCAAAGTCCGGGATGATGCGGTCCACCGGCTTCACCATCAGGTGCACATCGATGGGGGCGGTGACCCCATGCTTGCGCAGGGCTTCGCAGACCAGCGGGCCGATGGTGAGGTTGGGGACATAGTGGTTGTCCATCACGTCAAAGTGGACGATGTCAGCGCCGGCCGCCAGCACGTGGGTCACCTCTTCGCCCAGACGGGCAAAGTCGGCGGACAGGATGGACGGTGCAATCAGATCGGCTTGGGCCATGGGTCTTGCCTCGTTATCGGTGATACCCGTTGGCGGTATCGTTAGTTATGTCGGTATGACTTCCTCGGTGGTTCGGGCAATGTACCTTATGGCGCCGGGAAAATTAACCCGGTACTCAAATGCCCCATGGGCGGGGCGGTGATTCATCACTCGGGCTTGCGGGCCATGGCCACGGTGTATTCCCGGCCCTGCTTCACCTTGTCGTAGTGACCAAAGACTTCCTTGAAGGCACGCTCAATGAAGCGGCGCAGGCCGGTGATGGTGACCACGTAGATGCGCCCCCCCGGATGAAGGTGCTCGAAGGCATCGTACAGGTAGAGGTAGAGCATCTCCTTGCCCACCTTGGCGGGGAGGTTGGAGGTCACCAGGTGAAAGCGGCGATCCCCCGCATGGGAAAACCCGTTGCTGAGGAAGGCCTCGGCGTTGGTGATGCCGTTGCGGGCCGCATTGGTATTGGTGTACTCCACGGCCACGAAGTCCTTGTCCACCAGCATGGTCTGACCCTTGGGCGCCAGGCGAGCCAGGGTGAGGCCGATGGGGCCATAACCGCAGCCCAGATCAAAGCAGTCGTCGGTCTCCTGGACTTCCATGTGATCCAGCAGCAGGCGGGTGCCGGCGTCTATTCCCCGGGGCGAGAACAGGCCCCAGGTGGTTCGGTAATCAAGGGTGTGTCCGCGCAGGGTCTCTGAGAACGTGATGTCCTCCCGCAAGGACTGGATGTACTGGGCGCGTTCCAAGGTGGGCTCCGGGGGGTCAGTCGTCCGTCTGTCCGGCCAGTAATTCACCGAACAATCGTTCTGCGTCATCGATGGCCCTGTCCTGCTCGGTGTCCAGGACGCAGAAATGTCCCATCTTGCGGCCAGGGCGGGCCTCTTCCTTGCCGTAGAGGTGCAACTTGGCGCTCGGGTGGGACAGCAGGCGCCCCCAGTCGGGCTCCCCATCCACCCACAGGTCCCCGAGCAGATTGACCATCACCACGGGCGAAAGCAGGCGGGTGTCGCCAAAGGGCAGACCGCACACCGCCCGGACCTGCTGCTCGAACTGGGAGGTGACGCAGGCATCCAGGGTGAAGTGACCGCTGTTGTGGGGGCGCGGGGCCACCTCGTTCACCAGCAACTGACCGTCGGTGGTGATGAAGAATTCCACGGCCATCAGGCCCACGTAATCCAGGGCCACGGCCAGGGCGATGGCCGCCTCGCAGGCCTCGCGGACCGTGGCATCCGGCACCCGGGCAGGGACGATGCTCATGTGCAGGATGCCGCCCCGATGAATGTTCTCGGCCACCGGATAACACTGGCAGGCGCCATCGCTGCCACGGCTGAGCACCACCGAAACCTCCACGGCCAGGTCCAGCTTTTGCTCCAGCACACAGGGCACGCGCCCGAGCCGCTCGAAGGCCTGGCGGCAGGCCTCGGCACTGTCCACGGGGATCTGCCCCTTGCCGTCGTAGCCCAGGGCGGCACGCTTGAGGATCGCGGGGCCACCCACGGACTGGAAGGCCGCCTCCACCTGCTCCACCGACTCCACCACCTCGAAGGGGGCGGTGGCCAGCCCGGCGCGGCGGATCATGTGCTTTTCCCGGGCCCGATTCTGGGTGTGCTCCAGGGCCTCTGCACCCGGGCGCACCGGCACATTGCCGGCCAGGTAGCGCAGGGTGTCGGCGGGGATGTTCTCGAACTCGGTGGTGATGGCGGCGCAACGCTGTGCCAGTTGATCCAGGGCCCAGCCATCCCCGTAGGCGGCGTGCACATGATCATCGGCCATGCGACCGGCCGGACTGCCCGGATCCGGGTCCAGCACCATCACGCGATAGCCCAGCGTGCGTGCGGCCACGGTGAACATGCGGCCCAGCTGGCCGCCGCCCAGCATCCCCAGAGTGTGGCCAGGCAGGATCATGACGACGGCGGCAGTTGCATGGCCAGCACCGTGTCGCGCTGCTCGGCACGGAAGCGGGCCAGTTGCTCCGCCAGCGCCGCGTCATCGGTGGCCAGCATGGAGACAGCAAACAGCCCGGCGTTGGCAGCCCCCGCCTCGCCGATGGCGAAGGTGGCCACGGGGATGCCCTTGGGCATTTGCACAATGGAAAGCAGGGAGTCCTCCCCCTTGAGATAGCGGGAGGGCACCGGTACACCCAGCACCGGCACGGTGGTCTTGGCCGCCAGCATGCCCGGCAGGTGGGCGGCGCCACCCGCACCAGCGATGATGCAGCGAAGCCCCCGCTCGGCGGCCTGCTCCGCGTACTCGAACAGCAGGTCCGGGGTACGGTGGGCCGAAACCACGCGGGCCTCGTGAGGCACGCCAAAGGCGTGCAGCTGATTGACGGCGTGCTGCATGACGGGCCAGTCGCTCTGGCTGCCCATCACCACGCCCACGATGGGGGATTGATTTGGCATCGGCGAAGGGTAATGGAACCGGGTTTGAGTTGAAAGATAAAATTCCAAAGATACAAGATATTGGCGGGGGCGGTCACGCGCGACAGCCGGCGGGTGCATCCGCTCACGGCAGGTCGTACACTGCGTGCCTGATCCACATTTGTGCGAAGCCTCCATGCCTGCCCTGTTTGAAAGCCAAGTGTCGTCCCTGCCCCTGATCCACAAGGGCAAGGTGCGTGATATCTACGCTGTGGATGACCATCACATGCTCATCGTCACCACCGACCGCCTGTCGGCCTTCGACGTGATCCTGCCCACGCCCATCCCGGACAAGGGCCGCGTGCTCACACAGATCTCCGCATTCTGGTTTGACCGCCTCTCTCACGTGGTGCCCAACCAGCTCTGCGCGCTCACCCTGGCGGATGTGATCCCTGATGCCGCCGAGCGTGCGCCGCTACAAGGGCGCAGCGTGGTGGTGAAACGTCTCAAGGCCCTGCCTGTGGAGGCGGTGGTGCGCGGCTATCTTATCGGCTCGGGCTGGAAGAGCTACCAGGCCGACGGCACGGTGTGCGGCATCACCCTGCCCCCCGGCCTGAAAATGGCCGACCGGCTGCCCGAGCCCATCTATACCCCCTCCACCAAGGCGGAGGTGGGCGCCCACGACGAGAACGTGGACTATGCCCACACGGAACGCACCCTGGGCCCCGAGGTGGCGGCCCAGGTTCGGGACACGGCCCTGGCCCTCTATAAGGAGGCGGCGGCCCACGCCCTGGAGCGCGGCATCATCATTGCCGACACCAAGTTCGAGTTCGGCCTGGATGAACAGGGCGTACTGCATCTGATTGACGAGGCCCTCACGCCTGACTCCTCGCGTTTCTGGCCAGCGGACACCTATGCACCCGGGATGAGCCCGCCCTCCTTCGACAAGCAGTATCTGCGCGACTACCTGGAAACCCTGGACTGGGACAAGACCGACCCGGGTCCAACGCTACCCGAGGAAGTGGTCTCTCAGGTGGCAGCTCGCTACCAGGAGGCCCTGGAGCGGCTGACGGGGCAGACACTGGCAGGCTGACGGCCAGACGTTCGGCTGAAAAGAACCAGGAGGCAGGAAACCATGAGCAGTCTCATGTCCGGCACAGGGCTTTTCGTTACCGGCACCGATACCGGCGTGGGCAAGACGGTTGTGGGCTGCGCCCTCCTGCGGGCCTTGCGGGCCCGGGGTGTGAACGTCACCCCCCGCAAGCCCGTGGAATCGGGTTGCCGGGAAGAGCATGGGGGGCTGTGGCCGGAGGATGGAGCGCGACTCATGGAGGCCGCAGGAGGCGGCAGTCTGGAGCAAATCACGCCGTGGCGCTTTGCCCATGCCCTGGCACCGGACCGGGCCGCGCGCCTGGCACGCACCCGGATCATGCTGGATGCGCTGGAATCCGCCTGCCAGCCCACACCGGGAGAGGAAGGATTCCGACTGGTGGAAGGGGCTGGCGGCTTCCTGTCGCCTCTGGCGGAGGACGGCCTCAATGCCGACCTGGCCATGCGCCTGGGCCTGCCGGTGCTGCTGGTGGCCCCCGATCGGCTGGGGGTGCTCAATCACATCCTGCTGACCGCCGAGGCCATCAAGCGCCGTCAGCTGCACCTGGCCGGAGTCGTGCTCAATGACTGCGCCGGACCGGGTCCGGAGGGAATGGATAACCGGCAGGATCTGGCGCGCAGACTGCAGGTACCTACCTGGTCGTTTGCGGCGGTGGAGGACGGGGAACTGCCATCGGACCTGGATGGACTGGCCGACTGGGTGAGGGGCATTTTGTAAGCTCCCTCAATGCCTGGTGTTTCGCTCGCTGAACAGCATCTCCAACCGCGCCCCCAGGGCGCGGTAGAGCTCCACCTCAGCCTGGGATTGCAGACACCGGGCGAAGGGAGGCACCCAGCCCGAGAGATGATGCCAGATCACCCGCCAGCCAGCCGGTGCATTGGATAGATCCTGCTCCAGATACCAGGCCGCGTAGATGAGCTCCATGGCCAGGGAATCGGGCTCGCGCCCCTGCAGGGAGATCCCTGCCTGGCGATACAGGCGTTCCAGATTCGTCCCTCCGCCCGCCAGAACCTGTGAACTCCAGGCCGATTCCCGGGCAGGGCAGTCATCCGTCACCAACAGGCGATCGTACTCCCGGCGCAAGGCCGGGAGCCCCAGATGACGAATCTCCATGACCGCGGGTGACAGCCAGGACCAGCCCCTGGCCATTTCCTCCAGCGCATCAACGGTCTCCTGGGTGGGCGGCGAGAGCAATCCACTCAGTATGCAGAGCTCGTCCACATCCAGTTCATCACCGGGCAAGTCGTTTACCATCAGTCGATTTCCATACGGCGGCCACTCACGGCCGTCAGGCATCAATCAACCTGCGGAACCATGAGCCGGGAGAGGTAGCCTCACCCCGAGCCCGATCCTGGCCGCAGGCCACGACTATGCGACCGGGGCTAACGGGAGGAAAATCGAAAACGCTCCGGATGTTGAGCCGGGTCAAGAAAGAGGAACCGCCACGGCAAGGTTGCGGTTCCAGAAGAGAGACGTATCGGGAATCAGGAGGCCTTGGTGGCCTCAGCAGCCTGCTCGACGGCCTCCAGCACCTGCTCATCCATCTCGGGCAGTTCAGGCGCCTGTTCACCGCTGGCCTTCACCTGCTCAATCAGGGATTCAGACACCTTGCGCAACTCGCGATATTGTTCGGCCAGTTTTGCACTGCCTTCCAGGACTGCCTGTAGCTGCGTGAGTTTTTCGTCGGCCTCCCGCTTGTCCTTGCGCAAAGTGCTGAGCTGAGCCTCCACCTGCTTGCGGGCATCCGACTCTTCGTTCTTCTGCTTCTTGAGCTGCTTGAGCTTCTTGACCACGTTTTCGGGGGTATCGGCCAGCGACTTGTTGATCGCCTTGAGGGCCTTTTCCTTTTCCACCAGAGAAGCCTTGATGGCCTTCATTTCCTTGGTGTGGGCCACACGCTCTGCGGCCATGTCCTGTTCCCCGCTTTCCAGCTTGGCCTGGGCCTCGACGCGGGCGGCTTCCGCCTGCTTCTGGGCCTTTTCACTGGCCTTCACCTTCTTCTCCATGGCGTCGATGGCTTCCTTGGCCTGCTCATTGGTCTGCTTGATCTTGCGGTCTGCTTCGTTACCCTTCTGGATGGCAACATCCAGGGCGACCTTGAGTTCGTCGGCACTGCAATCCGGGTCCAGACCCAGGGCGTCTGTTGCGCCCTTCATCAGTACTTGCTTGCTGACGGCAAGTTCTTTCCAGACTTTCAGCTGTAATTCTGATTCTGCTTGGTTCACATATCACTCCTGCTAACGCATATGCATGTCAATTGATGGGTGTCGCCATTCGTGGGCGCGCATTCTATCTCATCTGGAAAGCGAATGCTGCACCCGAAGTCAAGCACCGCGGACCGCCCCCTGGGCCGGCCCGGCGGCTTCACCCATCGGTCGTTCAGGCGGCCCGATAAACGCCGCGACGCGGTGAGTCCAGCTTGCCCTGGCGCTTCAGGTAGCCCAGGGTCTGGCTGATGTTCTTGACGTTCAGACCGGCCTGCTCCGCCTGAGCACGAATCTCACTGATGGTCATCTCGCCCTGATTGGATACGATCTGGCACAGCACCTGGCTGGGACCCGCTTCGGAAGCGGCGCGACCGGCACCATTGCCACGACCGCTGACACGGCCACCCAGCTTTCTGATTTCCCGATCCAGCGCTGCCAGTTCCTTGCGATGCTGCTTCACCAATTCACGGCGTTTCTCACGCAGGGCCTCACGCTCCTCACGACGGGCCTCTTCCTTCTCGGCGGCCTCCTGTTCTTCACGCTGACGCGCCAGCGCAAAGAGTTCTTCAGACGACATCTCGTGGGGGTTCTTCATCTGCTCGGTCATTCTTCTCTCCAGAATCTTATTGAATACATGTTCAACGCAAGCGCCCGGACCATCGGGCCCGGGCGCCTTTTCTTATCCTCGGTCATCCATGCCTGGCGCCTTGATCACTCCAGACACGATCCCGTGTGCCGGGCGGATTATGGCATAGAGTGAAAACACTTTCATATTTTTATCATCCCCGAATTGCAAGGCTCTCGAGTCTTTCGAGTGCAACTTTCTAACGTTGCTCAATGGCGTTTACACATGCATGCACTGATCGCCACCATGCCCGGATTTGATATTTGCTTCCGCAAAGGCGCCCCACATCAGCGGGCGGCGTGTTGCATGAATATCAGCAAACGCTTATTTTGAAAGGCAGACACAAGATACCAAGGAGGCATCCATGCCCCAGGATATTCAAACCGACGTCGCCATCATCGGCGCAGGCACCGCCGGCCTGTTCGCCATGAAGCAGGTTCGCATGGCCGGCAAGTCGGTGACGGTGATAGACCCGGGCCCACTGGGCACCACCTGCGCCCGGGTTGGCTGCATGCCCTCGAAGGTTGCCCTGCACGCCGCCCACCTATGGCATCAGCGGCAGGAGATGGCCGAGTATGGCGCCCAGGGCATTGAGCAACTATCGCTGGACCGGGACGCGGCCTGGGCCCGGGTCAGCGCCATGCGCGACCGATTCGCCGCGAAGACAGAGGAGAACGCTCGCAAGGCCATGGGCGAAAACCTGCTGGAGGGACCGGCCCGCTTCGTGGAACCCACCGTGCTTGAGGTGGAACTCCCGGGCGGCGATCGCCAGGTGGTGCGCGCCCAGGCCGTGGTCATTGCCAATGGCTCCCGCCCGGTGGTGCCCGAGTGGCTCGAACCCTTGGGTGACCGGGTAGTGACCACCGACACCCTGTTCGATGTCAAACACATCCCCGACTCGGTGGGCGTACTGGGCCTCGGTGCCATCGGCCTGGAAATGGGCCTGGCCCTGTCACGCCTTGGGGTGCGCGTCGTGGGCGCCGACATTGCCAGGCTGCCCGCAGGCATCAGCGACCCGGAACTGGGGCAGCGCGTGATCGAGCAATTCAGTGCGGAGTTCCCCCTGTGGCTGGGCGAGAGCGCCGAATTGAGCAAGGAAGCGGACGGGATCCTGATGAAGACATCCCAGGGACAGGAAAAGGTGGACATGATCCTGGCCTCCCTGGGGCGCCGCCCCAACACCGACACCCTCAACCTGGCCGAAGCAGGCTTCGAACTGGACGACAAGGGTCAACTGCGCTTCGATCCGGCCACCCAGCAGGTTCAGGATTTTCCCGTATTTGTGGCAGGCGACGTGAACGGCCACCGCCCCCTGCAGCATGAAGCGGGAGACGAAGGCACCATCGCCGGCTTCAACGCAGCCCGGGGCATCACCCGCTTTCGCCGCCGTACACCCCTGAGCATTGCCTTCACTCATCCGGACATCGCCGTGATCGGTGAGCGCCAGGAGGACATGGACCCCAACGAGATCATTACCGGTTCAGCCGATGGCAGCGGCAATGGCCGCTCCGTCATCCTGGGCGCGCAGAGCAATCTGATTCGTCTTCATGCCGATGCAAAGACCGGTCGCTTGCGAGGCGCATCGCTGATGGCCACACACGGCGAACACCTGGCTCATTTACTGGCCTGGGCCATCCAGCGTGGAGAAACGGCGCAGGGCCTTCTCGCGATGCCCTTTTATCATCCTGTGGTGGAAGAAATACTCCCCGATGCACTGCAGGAAATCGTCTCCAGGCTCCCGGAAACACATGACCTGCCCAAAGGATTTCGCCGCGAGGAATGAACAACGTTTTCACTGATTTGACGGGGTCTTTCCTGCCCGATGACCGTATTGTGATCGGGCGTGAAAACCCCCGGGTGTGATTTTTCCAGTGAATGCGCTATACTTTGCTGCTCTGTCTGAGGAGCGCTGCAACGGATCATCGAATCCGCCAGGCTCAGACACCTCCTAAAACGGCGCTCGCTGTACCCGCGAAAGTGGTCGGCGAGCTAAAAGTTTTGCTCCCTTCCGACCGCTTCGCACTCGCCCAAAGATTTAAGGAGTGTGTTCATGAACGCAGTCGTTGATAGCCAGAACCACGATTACGCCGTAGCCGATATCAACCAGGCCGATTTCGGC
Organism: Ectothiorhodospira sp. BSL-9; assembly: GCF_001632845.1. Lineage (NCBI taxonomy): Bacteria > Pseudomonadati > Pseudomonadota > Gammaproteobacteria > Chromatiales > Ectothiorhodospiraceae > Ectothiorhodospira > Ectothiorhodospira sp. BSL-9. Next base: position 779,867 of record NZ_CP011994.1, read on the forward strand.
CGTAAGGAAATCGCCATCGCCGAGACCGAAATGCCCGGTCTGATGGCCACCCGCGAAGAATACGCCAAGTCCCAGCCGCTGAAGGGCGCCCGCATCGCCGGCAGCCTGCACATGACCATTCAGACGGCCGTGCTGATCGAAACCCTGAAGGCCCTCGGCGCAGACGTGCGCTGGGCTTCCTGCAACATCTTCTCCACCCAGGACCACGCTGCTGCGGCCATCGCTGCCGGCGGCACCCCCGTGTTCGCCTACAAGGGCGAAACCCTGGAAGAGTACTGGGACTACTGCCACAAGATCTTCGAATGGTCCGACGGCGGCACCCCCAACATGATCCTGGACGATGGCGGTGACGCCACCCTGCTGATCCACCTGGGCGCCCGCGCCGAGAAGGATCTGTCCCTGGTGGACAACCCCACCAACGACGAAGAGCGCGTGCTGTTCGCCCAGATCAAGGAACGCGTCAAGAGCCAGCCGGGCTGGTACTCCAAGGTCCTGAAGAACATCCAGGGCGTGACCGAAGAAACCACCACGGGCGTGCATCGCCTGTACCAGATGGCGAAGGAAGGCTCCCTGCCGTTCCCGGCCATCAACGTGAACGACTCGGTGACCAAGTCCAAGTTCGACAACCTGTATGGCTGCCGTGAGTCCACCGTGGACGCCATCAAGCGCGCCACCGACGTGATGATCGCCGGCAAGACCGCCGTGGTCTGCGGTTATGGTGACGTGGGCAAGGGCGCTGCCCAGTCCCTGCGTGCGCTGTCCGCCGAAGTGTGGATCACCGAAATCGACCCGATCTGCGCCCTGCAGGCAGCGATGGAAGGTTACCGCGTGGTCACCATGGATGACGCCTGTGACAAGGCCGACATCTTCGTGACCGCCACCGGCAACAAGGACGTGATCACCGCCGATCACATGTCCCGCATGAGAGACCAGGCCATCGTCTGCAACATCGGTCACTTCGACTCCGAGATCGACGTGGCTGGCCTGCGCAAGTACGAGTGGGACAACATCAAGCCCCAGGTGGACCACATCATCTTCCCGAAGGGCAACCGCATCATCCTGCTGGCTGAAGGCCGCCTGGTGAACCTGGGTTGCGGCACGGGCCACCCGAGCTTCGTGATGTCCAACTCCTTCACCAACCAGACCCTGGCCCAGATCGAGCTGTGGGTGCATGGCGACAAGTACAAGAACGACGTGTACGTCCTGCCCAAGCACCTGGACGAGAAGGTGGCTTCCCTGCACCTGGGCAAGATCGGCGCCAAGCTGACCAAGCTGACGGACGACCAGGCTCAGTACCTGGGTCTGCCGATCGAAGGCCCGTACAAGCCGGAACACTACCGGTACTGATTGCGGCGCCGTGGGCTTGGGGTGCCTTCGTGCCCCCTGGCACGGCACGCGAGCCAGGCAGCGCCCTCCGGGGCGCTGCCACTGGGTGGCCCCGGACTCCGGGGCCTTCCCGTGTCAGCGGCTTCCATAGCGTGTTCGCGCAGCCCTGCCCCGCCCTTTTGAATTTCCTTCCCTTGATCGTATTCATCCGGCAAGACTCAAGCATCGACGCCGGCACTGGATGGCGAGAACCCGAACAGGTCGATAAAACCTCCTGAAAAGGCCCCAGCCCATCAGGCCACGAGGAATCCTGCCCATCCATACCCACGTCACCCGTCTGCCAACGATCGAATGCCTTCCCGCACCACATGCGAGGACCTGACATGAAGACCCAGAAACAGCACGAACGCACGTTCAGTTTCGAATTCTTCCCGCCCAAGAACGACGAGGGCGCGAAGAAACTAAAGGACACCTGGACCGAACTGGCCAAGCTGGAACCCCGATTCTTCTCGGTGACCTATGGCGCCGGCGGCTCCACCCAGGCCCGCACCCTGGAAACGGTGCTGGATATCCACAAGAACTCCGGCGTCGATGCCGCGCCTCATCTGTCCTGCATCGACTCCACTGCCGAGCAGATGCGCGGCATCCTGCAACTCTACAAGGACAACGGCCTGCGCCACATCGTGGCCCTGCGCGGCGACCTGCCCTCGGGCATGCGCGACCCGGGCGAGTTCCGCTACGCCAATGAGCTGGTGGAATTCATTCGCAAGGAGACAGGCGATCACTTCACCCTGGAAGTGGCGGCTTATCCGGAGTTCCATCCCCAGGCACCCAATGCCCTGAAGGACCTGCAGAACTTCAAGCGCAAGGTGGATGCCGGCGCAGACTCGGCCATCACCCAGTATTTCTACACGGCTGAGGCGTATTTCCGTTTCGTGGAAGACTGCGAGAAGCTGGACATCAACATCCCCATCGTGCCGGGCATCATGCCCATCACCAACTACAAGCAGCTGGCCCGTTTCTCGGATGCCTGCGGCGCCGAGATTCCTCGCTGGATCCGCAAGCGCCTGGAAGCCTATGGCGAGGATACGGCGTCCATCAAGGCCTTCGGGGAAGAGGTGGTCACCGACATGTGTGCCCAGCTGCTGAAGGCTGGCGCACCGGGCCTGCACTTCTACACCATGAACCAGGCCGGCCCCATCCAGGCCATCTGGAAGAACCTGGGGCTGAAGCCGGAACCGAAGTAAGGTCCGAAGGCCCGCAGCCCTCACCCCAACGCCTCTCCCGCAAGCGGGAGAGGCGTTTTTGCTTGTATCAGCCTGCCGAACGCGCGGCGCGTTTGCGCTCGTGCTCCAGCAGCAGCTTCTTGCGCAGGCGGATGGAGGTGGGGGTCACCTCCACCAATTCATCGTCCTCGATGAACTCCAGGGCCTGCTCCAGTGACAGGCGCAGGGGCGGGGTGAGGATGATGTTCTCATCGGAGCCGGCCGCGCGGATGTTGGTGAGCTGCTTGGCCTTGAGGGGGTTCACCACCAGATCGTTATCCCGACTGTGGATACCGATGACCATGCCCTCGTACACCTCCTCACCGGGGCCGATGAACATGCGGCCCCGATCCTGAAGGTTGAACAGGGCAAAGCCCAGAGCCTTGCCGGCACCGTTGGCGATCAGCACGCCATTGTTACGTGGTGCCACCGCGCCGGGGCGGTAGGGGCCGTAGCTGTCGAACACGTGATGCAGGATACCGGTGCCCGAGGTGGCGGTGAGAAACTCCGTCTGAAAACCGATCAGGCCACGAGAGGGCACCCGGTAGTCCAGACGTACCCGGCCCTTGCCATCCGGGATCATGTCCAGCAACTCGCCGCGGCGGCTGCCCAGCTTCTCCATGATGGCGCCCTGGTGCTGCTCCTCCACATCCACGGTGACCATCTCGTAAGGCTCTTCCTTCTCCCCATCCTTCTCGCGCACGATGACCTCAGGGCGCGACACGCCCAGCTCATAGCCCTCGCGACGCATGTTCTCGATGAGGATGGACAGGTGCAGCTCGCCCCGCCCGGAGACGCGGAATTTGTCCGGGTCTTCCGTTTCCTCCACCCGCAGGGCCACATTGTGCTTCAGCTCTTCCTGAAGCCGGTCACGGATGTTGCGGGAGGTGACGTACTTGCCATCACGGCCGGCAAAGGGGGAGGTGTTCACCTGGAAGGTCATGTTCACCGTGGGTTCATCCACGATGAGCGCCTTGAGGGGCTCGATGGCGGAGGGGTCGCACAGGGTGTCGGAGATATAGAGCTCGTCCATGCCGGTGAAGGAGATGATGTCACCGGCGCTGGCCTCGGGCACTTCCACGCGCTCCAGCCCCTTGAAACCCAGGATCTGCAGCACGCGCCCATTACGGACGTTGCTTTCCCGGTCCATCACCTTCACAGGAGTATTGGTCTTGATGCGCCCCCGCTTGATGCGGCCGATGCCAATCAGACCCTGGTAGGAGTTGTAGTCCAGGGACGACACCTGCAACTGGAACGGACCATCCGGGTCCACGGAGGGCGGCGGCACCTTGTCGACGATGGTCTGGAACAAGGGTGTCATGTCGCCTTCGGTGACATCATGCTCCAGGCCGGCGAAGCCCTTCAGGGCCGAGCAGTACACCACCGGGAAGTCCAGCTGTTCCTCATCGGCACCCAGGCGATCGAACAGGTCGAAGATCTGATCCACCACCCAATGGGGCCGGGCGCCGGGGCGATCCACCTTGTTGATCACCACGATGGGCTTGAAGCCCATGGCGAAGGCCTTGGCCGTCACGAAGCGGGTCTGAGGCATGGGGCCGTCCACGGCGTCCACCAGCAGCAGCACCGAATCCACCATGGAGAGCACACGCTCCACCTCGCCACCGAAGTCGGCGTGTCCGGGGGTGTCCACCACGTTGATGCGGTAGCCCTGCCAGTCCAGAGCGGTGTTCTTGGCGAGGATGGTGATCCCACGCTCCTTTTCCAGGGCGTTGGAGTCCATCATGCGTTCCACCACCTGGGCCCGAGCATCGAGGGTACCCGACTGCTGCAGCAATTTGTCCACGAGGGTGGTCTTGCCGTGGTCCACGTGGGCGATGATGGCGATATTGCGAAGCTTGTCGGTCATGAAACGTTCGGCCTTCCGGGGGTGCGGTCATTGCAGGGTGAGAGATTATACTCCCCATTGCCGGGCGGGGATATGCGCGTCATGGCATGATAGACATCACCGTCCGCGCGCCGGATAGGAGAAATGACATGAAAACCCGATATCAGGACATTGCCGCCTACGAGACCAAGGATGGCTCGGAGATCCGTGAACTCATGCACCCCCGGCTGCATGGCGACGGGGCACAGAGCCTGGCGGAGGCGTTGGTGCACGCGGGCGCTTGCACTGCCCTGCATCGTCACCCCATCACGGAGGAGATCTATCACTTCACTCAGGGCGGGGGCATGATGCAAATGGACTCGGAGGAATTCCCGGTCACTACTGGAGATACCGTGCGTATCCCGCCAGGCACGGCACATCGGGTGCGCAATACCGGCAACATTCCCATGCGCATCCTGTGCGCCTGCACGCCGCCCTATAGCCACGAAGACACGGAACTCCTGGAGTAGAACCGCTACGCCGGCCGATCGTTCTCTGGCGGCATCTGTAGATGAAAGCCCTGATTCTTGAGATTGGCGAGCACCTGCATGGGATCTTCTCGGGCCAGCCGGCGATCCGGGCTGAGCACCAACTCCAGGGCGAACTCCGGCTTGCCAAATACATTCAGCAACGCTTGAGGGATGTTGGAGAAATCATCCTTGGCGGGCAGATAGACGTAGGTGTCCTGCCGTCGGGGGCTGCGATAAACGTAGCACTGCATCATCAGTCCTCGGTGGATTGCAATTCTTCAAAGATCACTTCAGGTTCCGGCAGCGCTTCCACGGGATCGGGACGGGGCTGCACCCGTGGCGAAGCGCCCTCCACGTCCCAGACCTCCATGCGCCGCACATCGTCACGACGGTATTCAAAGGCCACATGACCGCCCTGCACCACCTGCTGGACAAATAGAGAACGGCCGGTCACGGCAATGAGATTGCCCTCACGCACCGCGCCTCCAGCCAGGGTCAGGCGCACACGCTCACCCTCCAGTTCACCCCATTCGACAGCGATGGCCTCCCGGTAGGCCCGCTGCGCACGCTGGCCATCCGGCGCCAGCCGGAAACTCTCCGCCGGCGGCAGCGGTCGGGCCGTGGTGGGGCCGAAGGGGTCGAACTCAACGATCTCCAGGGGCTCGCCGGTCTCTGCCTCGATCTGCCGCACCAGGGCCTGATTGGGCAGTTCCTCGTCCCAGGGACGCGTCACCGGCATCTGAATATCCACGCCGATGTCATGCCGGGCCAGTTTTTCCTCGACGGTGCGGTCTGCACCGCCATACAGGGCGGCGGCCACCACCACCAGCCCCATCAGGCTGACGATAAAACCCAGCCGGGCCCGCCGCCAGTGCAACAGCAAAAAGGCCAGCGAGACGCCAGGCACCAGATTGATCACCCCCCAGAGGAATTCCCGGCGAAACCCGGCCACCACCACGAGGGCGTAGCCCAGAAGCGTGAGCGCTGCACCCAACAGCAGGGCGCCGTCCTCCACTGTCATGTACCTACCCTCATCATGGTCGGGGAATCGAACAGGCCCAGAGTATAGCGCGACTGCGTTGCGGTCCGCTCACGCCGGGGTTAACCTCGGGGACCAAAGGGAATGTTCATTGCAACCTCAAGGAGAGAGGCCCATGCCCAGGGATCATGGCATCACACTGGTGGAACTACTGGTCACACTCGCGGTGGCCATCGTTCTGGCCACGGTCGCGCTGCCCGGCTTTGCCGGCCTGCTACAGGAGCAGCGACTGGTCACCACCACCAACGATTTCATGGCAAGCCTTCGTCTGGCCCGGTCCGAAGCCGTGCAGCGGGGCGAAGGTGTGCTGATCTGCCCCTCGGCGGATGGCAGCCACTGCCAGGAAGATGGGTACACCGTGGGTTGGATCGTGCGCGTGGCGCCTGAGTACCCGGCGGACATCTCCGAGCCGGGCGAGGTGTTACGGGTGCACGGTGGTCCACCGGCTGCCGTGAGCATCGAGGCGAACGGCACCATGAGCCAGTACATTGCCTATCGGCCGGACGGGCAAACCCGGCAGATCAACGGTGGCCTGCAGATGGGCACGGTGTCTTTATGTCATGGAGACAAGGGGCGGCGGATCATCATCAGCCGCACCGGGCGGGCTCGGGTGGAGGAAGTGGAATGCTGAGGGGGGCAATGGGCCGCTCCCACGGGGTTCTCCTGGGGTCCGGAGTCGGGGAGGCGGCCCTGTTGCCTGTGGATCAGCCTACCCAGGCGCTGCACCAGCCGCCTTCGGCGACCAGCTTGCCGGGGAATACGGCGCAGGGGCCCCAGTCCTCGGCGCTGGGATCCGTCCAGAGATCGCAATTGCTGCAGATCTGGCCTTCCTCGTAGGAGGGGTGGTCGGCGTCGGCGGCGTCATGCACATAGTCCAGTGCCTGAGCCTCGGCGGAGTCCTCCTCCAGACGCTCCATGGCCTTGGCTTGGGTGCTCCAGCCCAGGCCGGCCACCGGCACGGCCAGCAGGCCATAGGCGCCCAACTTCAGAAAACCGCGGCGGCTGGCGTTATGGTCACGATCTTTCATGTCTCTCCTCCTGCAATGTGCTTGAGTTGAAGCTGAAAATCGATGCCCGCCCGGGCGTGTGGCCTGTGACTCCTCTATCATCCTGCGTAGCATCTCCCTGCGCGACCACAGTGTGTCGCTGGACGTGACATTCGGTTCACACCCTATCGAAACGGGTATTTCGCTGCAACTCGCACCCGACGTGAATAACGCTCCCCTCACCTGCGTTATCATGGCCCCCGCATAAAGACCTGAAGAATCCCCCATGACAGATTGGACCACGGAATCCGCCCGCCAGACCTACAACATTGATCACTGGAATGGTGGCTATTTCCATATCAATGATGAGGGTCGAGTGATCGTCAGGCCGCCGGCCCATGCGGGACACCCCGGCGTGGACCTGTATGAGCTGATCTCCCGGGTGAAACCCATGAATATCGACGTGCCGGTGCTGGTGCGCTTTCCCGACATCCTCACCGACCGGGTGGAACGCCTCACGCAGGCCTTCCGGCAGGCCTTCGAGGAGACCGACTATCCCGGGCGCTACACCGCCGTTTATCCCATCAAGGTGAATCAGCAGCGCAGCGTGGTGGAGCGCATCCTCACCTACGGGGTGGACAAGGTGGGCCTGGAGGCAGGCAGCAAGCCGGAACTCATGGCCGTGCTGGCCCTGTCGCGCCCGGGCGGGGTGATCGTGTGCAATGGCTACAAGGACAGGGAATACCTGCGCCTGGCCATGATCGGCCAGATGCTGGGGCATCGGGTGTACATCGTCATCGAGAAGCCCTCGGAGCTCAAGGGCGTGATTGCCGCCGCCCGGGATCTGGGCGTGAAACCCTGCCTGGGGATGCGCGTGCGCCTGGCCTCGGTGGGCAAGGGCAAGTGGCAGAACACCGGGGGCGAGAAGGCCAAGTTCGGGCTCTCCTCCGCCCAGTGCCTGCAACTGCTGGAGCAACTCCGCGCCCACGACATGCTGGACTGCATGCAACTGCTGCATTTCCACATGGGCTCACAGATCGCCAACATCCGCGACATACAGGCGGGGATGTTCGAGGCCTCCCGGTTCTTTGCCGAACTGCACCGACTGGGTGCGCCCATCCAGGTGGTGGACGTGGGCGGCGGCCTGGCGGTGGACTACGAGGGCACCCGCTCGCGCAACCTGTGCTCCATGAACTACAGCCTGCAGGACTATGCCAATAGCGTGGTGCGCATCCTGGCTAACACCTGCCGGGAATATGACCTGCCTCACCCGGAGGTATTCACCGAGTCGGGTCGTGGCACCACCGCCCACCATGCGGTGCTCATCACCGATGTGATCGATACCGAACGGGCACCGGTGGCCGCCGACATCCAGCCCCCGGATGAGGATGCTCCGGCCGTGCTGCTGGACATGTGGCGCCTGTTCGAGCAGACCGAAGACAACGCTCCCACCGAGGTCTTCCACAACATGCTGGACTGGCTGGGGGAGGTGCGCTCCATGTTCTCCCATGGCCTGCTGGACCTGGAGCACCGAGCCCTGGCCGAGCAGATCTACTTCGCCACATGCCGGCGGCTGCTGTCTACCCGGGCGGATCGCCTGCCCCGGGACATCGGTGATGAACTCAACGAGAAGCTCTCGGACAAGTACTTCTGCAACTTCTCTGTGTTCCAGTCCATTCCCGATGCCTGGGCCATCGACCAGATCTTCCCCATCATGCCCTTGCATCGATTGAATGAGCGCCCCACGCGCCGGGCCGTGCTGCAGGATCTCACCTGTGATTCAGACGGACATGTGGATCGCTACGTGGACGGCGAGACCACGGCCCCCAGCCTGCCGCTGCATGAGCTGCGCGAGCATGAGCATTACCTGCTGGGCATCTTCATGGTGGGGGCGTATCAGGAGATCCTGGGGGATCTGCACAACCTCTTCGGGGACACCGACGCCATCAACGTGGTGCTCAAGGAGGATGGGGGCTACGAGGTGGTGGAGCCGGAACAGGGTGACACGGTGGCCGAACTGCTTCGCTATGTGCACTACGACACCGAACTGCTGGCAGGGGCCTACCGGCAGAAAGTGGCGGATTCCGGGCTGAACCAGGCGCGTCAGGAGCAGATCCTGGCGGAGCTGGATCATGGGTTGTCGGGGTATACCTACCTGGAAGAATGAGGCGGTGTCAATAAGTCCGCAGGGGCCGTTGATGAACAGCCCCTGCGGGATGTGGCCTGGTCGTCAACTGTCGGTCAGATCACTCCGGATCCGAGGGCGGCATCTGCAACCCACCCTCTTCGTCGTCATCCGACGGCGCCCCCATGCCGTCCGGGGGCTCGGGGGGTTCGCCCATGGCACCACCGGGTTGATCACCTGGTGCCGGCGGCGGTGGCGGCGCGCCAGCCCCCCCACCTGCCGGAGGCTCGGGTGGTTGCCCCATATCTCCGCCTGGCTGCCCGCCCGGCGGGGGTGCGGCACCATCCGGAGGTGCCCCAGCTCCGCCACCCGGCGGTGGCGGCTCGGCACCGCCGGGGGGTGCACCGGCCCCGCCACCGGGGGGTGGGGGCTCAGTGCCACCCGGGGGTGGAGCGGCACCATCTCCGGGAGGTGGCGCGGCCCCTCCACCCGGCGGGGGCGCGGGCTGTCCACCACCGGGGGGTGGCGCCGCGCCGCCGGGGGGCTCCGTGCCACCGGCCGGGGGCGCGCTATCGGCACCTGGGGTATCGAATCCGCCGCCTGGCGGTTGCTGTTCCATCGCCTCTCGGTCGGCGGGCTCAAAGCCCTGCCCGGCCATCACTGCAAACGGCACCACCGCCAGCAGGGCCAGACCTTTCGCTGAATGTCTCATGACTGACCTCCCAACGTTGTGGTGATTACTGACGTTCCTCGGCCATCTGGACCACCTGGTCCAGCAGTTCCGGGTCGTTCTGCAACGCCATGGCCACTTCGTTGTATTCCTCCACGTTCATGCCGGTGCCTTCAACGGCCTGCACCATCTCCTCCTGGGCTTCCTGATGCAGGGCCTGGGCCTCTTCGGCATCCGCGGCGTTCTCCAGGCGCTGGGCGAAATCATCGTTCACCTTCTGCACTTCCACGAAGGCATCCACGAAAGCGTCAATCGTGTCATCGGACAGATCCACATCCGCCCCAGGCATGGCACCCTGCTGCTCCGGCGGCGGCGCGCCACCTTCCTGGCCGCCCCAGTCCTGAGCGTAGGCGACGCCGGACACGGCAAACAGGCTGGCGAAGGCGAAGGTGAGTGCTGTCTTGCGAAATTCCATAGGGTCCTCCAGAGGGAAATGATCAGGATGTGGAGGACATGCTGCACGGGTTATGCCAATAACCCGACAAAGACGGGAAAAAACTTTCAGAACAAGACATTAAGAAACAATCACGGCTCGACTGACCATCCCCCCACCCCAGTGCGAAGATGTATCAAAAAAACACATGGGCCAGGCCGTCGGTGTCACATTGGCATGAGAGGCCAGAGCCGCAGCCCGGGCAGGCCCTCCGGGTTATCTTTGCAGACAGCGATGGTCAATCCCCTCGCGGGATATCCGGCGCCCGGCGTCGGAGCCTCTCGGCCCCCGCCTCATCCCCGCGCGCCTCCAGCACATCAGCCATCAGAAAAAGGGCCTGCCCCTGTGCCCGGGTAGCACGAAAATGCTCGTTCACATACTCTGCCCTGGCCATGGCCTGCTGGTGGTCCCCCTGCTCAAAACGGGCACGGGCGATCCGCAGTTCCGCCTGAGCCAGGCCCTCACGCAATTCCATCAGATGCGGTGCCACTTCATCACGATACTCGGACTCCGGGAACTCTCGCACCAGATCACGGAACAACGCGAAGGCCTCCCGGGCGGCGGCTGAATCCTGATCCGGATCCGGCACCTGTTCCCCCTCATGCAGGGCCTGCCAAGCGGCAAACCGGGACAGGCCCGCCAGGTAATAGCCATAATCAGCATGAGGGTGATCCCCGAATGCTCTCAGGAAGGCCGTGCTCTGCTCCCAGGCGGTCTCGAATGCGCCATCCGCAAGACACAGATAGGCCACCTCCAGTCGAGCATCGGCCATCACCGCCGCCTGGGTCCCCTGCTGACGGGTGAGCCCATCCATGGCCTGAGTCGCAGCCTCGCAGTCCTGCTCGTTCAGGGCGCGCTCAAGAGGCGAGTAATCCACCTCGCCGGGTTCGTCCCGGGGCACGCTGGCGCAACCCGCCAGTACCAGGCTCATCATGAGCAGGGCGATCAAGGGAAGGGGGAGATTCGGGAGTGATGATTTCATGGGATCGGGGGAGCGTCAGCCAAGCCGGCGACACCTTAGCATGCCACGATGACAGGAACAGTAGTGGATCGGGCATGCGGGCGGCGCGGGGACTGTATGCCCCTGCGTGGCTGACACGGTCACTGCTTGCTATATTGGGATTCTCGTCCGCACACCAACGGCTGGCAGGTGCTGTCAGCACCAACCATCGGAGCCTTGCCCATGCGCATCCGCTGGCCAGCTCTCACCCACACGCTCCTGTGGGCACTCCTGGTTGCAGGACTCCCGGCGGCTGTCCTGAGCAGCGGGCCCACCATCGCTCAGACCGATGACCCAACAGGCCTGCCGCAGGAAGCGATCACAGACGAACTGCTGGTACGCACCCAACCCCACATGGGGCAAGCGCGGGCGCTTTCAGCGCCACGCACAGGCCCCGGCCTGCGATCCCAGGGCTGGCAACGCGTGAAGATCCCCGATGGCATGGACCTGGACGAGGCCCTTGAGTGGCAGCGCCAACAGGTGGGCGTGGTTCATGTGGAGCCCAATTACCGGGTCAAGCTCGTTTCAGTCCTCCCGGATGACCCGGCGCTTTACGAGCAATGGGCCCTGGGTACCAACGTAAACCGCGCAACGCCCTCTGGTGACATCAATGCGCCTCCTGCATGGGCACGGACCACCGGGAGTCGGGAGATCGTCGTGGCCCTGCTGGATTCCGGTGTCGATCTGGGACACGAGGATCTGGCCGCGAACATCTGGGTGAACCCCACGCCGCAAGCCCCCGACACCTGTCCGACGCCGGATTCGGGCCAGGCCTGCTACCCGGGTGACCAAAACGGCTGGAACTTCATAGACAACAAGCCTGACCCCACGGACGATCACGGCCATGGCACTCACGTGGCCGGCATCGTGGGCGCCGTGGGCAACAACGGCATCGGCGTGGCGGGAATCAACTGGGAAGTGAGCCTCATGCCGCTCAAGTTCCTGGATGAACGCGGCAACGGACGTATCTCGGATGTCATCGACGCCATTCACTATGCTGTGGACAACGGCGCCCATGTGATCAACGCCAGCTATTCCACCCCAGGCGAGTCCGTCGCCGAGCGTGAAGCCATTGAATATGCCCGGGACGCAGGTGTGCTCTTCGTGGCGGCCGGCGGTAACGATCGCCGCAACCTGGATGAACGCCCCATCTATCCGGCTGCCCACCAGCTGGAGAATGTGATCGCCGTAGGCTCCAGCACTCGCAACGGCACCCTTTCCTCCACTTCCAACACCGGCCCGAACACCCTGCACCTGGCGGCACCGGGCGAAGGCATCCTGAGCACATGGCCCAAGGGCATCTCCTGTGCCGGCAACACCGACGCCTCATACTGCCTGGTGAGTGGCACATCCATGTCGGCTCCCATGGTCACCGGCGCCGCTGCCCTTCTCTGGTCTCAGATGGACATGGATGATCCCACCACGTGGAGACGCGTACGCGAGCGCATCCTCACCACCACCCGCACGGAGGGAGGCGCTCATCACACCCTGACGGGCGGCATTCTGGATCTGGACCGATTACTGAATGCGGACCCAGCCACCCTGCCCCCTTTCCAGCCCACGCATCTTGAAGTCCGCTCGGGTGATAGCGGTATGGAACTGAGCTGGTTGAACAACTCCGCCATTGCCACAGGCCAGAGCCTTGAGCGTTGCGCAGCTCATGAACTGAATCAGGGCCAATGCGCCGAGGGCGACTTCCAGCCTTTGGGACCTGCGCCCCCCCAGGCCAGCCAGTTCACGGACATGGGCACCCAGGGACAGGAAGGGACCCTCTACACCTACCGGGTCCGCGCCTCCAGCGACCAGGGAGAATCCCCCTGGTCCAACATGGCACAGATCTCCACGCCCCCGCTGGCCCCTACCGATCTCAACGCCACCCGTTTCAGTGACGGCATTCGCCTCACCTGGACCAACCGCTCCCAGACGGCCGAGCGCCTCCGCCTGGAGCGGTCGCGCGATGGAGATAATTTCTCAGAGATCGCCGAACTCCCCCGAGACGCCGAACGCTATGAAGACACGCTCACCCGGGAAGGTGACTACCGATATCGTCTATGCGCCGACCATGGCATCACCGGTTGTTCAGACTACGCCACCACGGCCGCAGTGCAATTTCGTCTGAGAGTTTCCTCCAACGGCAGCACCTGCCTGGTGAACTCCGCCACCGCCGGACTACCGGCCCAGGAACGGGATACCGTGCTCACCGCCCTGCGGGAGGTGCGGGATGAGAGGCTCACGCCCCATGCACCTGGCCGGTGGCTGGTAGCCACCTATTATCGCGCCAGCCCCACTTTGGTGGAGTGGATGCAGGGGTCGGAGAGGCGGGAGCAGGTGGTATTGGGGATGATTCTCAAAACCTGGGAGTGGGTGGCCGAATAGGCTGGTCGCTCGCGAAGTATCGTGCCGAAACCTCCCAAACTTATCCTGAGGCATACCTCTACACCCAAGGCTTGTAGGAATATCCCTACAAGCCTTGCGATCAATGCGCCCATTTCCCTGACGAAGCGCATGGAAATACAACCTCAATTTTTTCAGACTTTATTCACCTATTGGAGAACTCTCATCAACAGGTCAATCAGTCACCATTGCAGCCATCAAGCCAATACTTGCCATAGCTGATCTAAAGGGAAGACTCATGCAAAAACAACAACCGGGATACTTTACCCGCTCCTGCTTAGTCGTTGCCTGTGCCGCCGCATTTTCCGTCCCACTCTCGGGATGCCTTGGAAGCTCATCAAGCAGCACCACATCGCCAACGGATCCTATAACAAGCGAACCAGACGCGTTGCCCACCATCACCGGTACAGTGGATATTCCTGAAGCCAACTTCCAGCCCACAATAAGCCAATCCAGGCACCAAAATGCTGTCCGGCTCGCAGGTGACTTCCTCATTGGGACGGCAAACGCACAAGCAGGCCCGGGCCCCTATTGGATTGAGTTAATCCGCGTAAATCCCCATAGAGACGACGATGTAATATCAGGCATCGATGGTCAGCAATTGAGATCACCAATATCCGACGATGGCACCTACACGATCGAGATCCCACAAGATATCGAAATAAGCACGAGATTGGTACTTCGGGTTATCCAAGATGGTGAAAGCGAACCGGTCCTCCGCGCGATTGTCACCGGAGACCGAGTGAACGTCGATCCGATTTCAGAGTTCATAACCGCAGCACTCATGGACAGTCAAGTCCAATTGGACCAAATCTCTGTTGACGAAGTAATGAACCTTCGCGCGGCCGCAGAATCGGTGAGCATTGACGAGGCCGATCGCGGCACCACCGAAAGTTGGATTAATGCCCTCAAGGCGTCCGCAGGAAATATCGTCAATAGTGAAATTACTGAACTGAGCCTAGCCCCAGCGGATTATAGCTCCCTGGGCACCCACTATAAGACGTACCACATTGGCAAAGGGCTAGGCTTTGAAAGTGAAATGCCTCGAGTGGCCACACAATTCGAAGAGGGACACGGATTCTCCTTCCGCTCCGACTCCAACGGTGAAGCCGAGCTTGCTGAATCCACATTTTATGTCAACGTCACTGACTTGTCACTCAATGAAAACCAATTGAATTCATACACGACCAATGAACCCCCACACATTGTAACCGGGCTACGCTTCAGACAAGGAGGCGCATTAAGCGTGGCCATGCCTGGTGAAACAAACTACGAGCAACTGGATCACGGTACTTTTGCTGCTGTACATGCGCCAGGCACCTTCCGACTTCAAAGTATACCGGCGATACCAACAGACAGCTCCATCGAATGGGATGAGCCTTATGCCTTTGTGGGGCTCAATCGAGACTCTCAAAGACATTATTACCAATCTGGCGCCCAGGGACCGGAAGATCTCGACCTTGAGTCTGAAGCCGACCTTCAGGGATGGCGCGAATCCCTGGCTTTAGATCTTATGGTTGCGAGCGGCACCCGCCCTGAACTGCGAGAGAGTTACGGCTTGGTGCGAATCGCACACGAACTCGGTAACAATGGATGCAATGGCATTCGAACTGAGGCCATGCTTGCACAGAATCCCGACGGTGAGGGAGGTTATAGCATCGGGGAAGTGTTATCAGAAGGATTCATTCATGCTGGCTGTAACGATGTTTCCATAGATCCGCCACCGGAAACAATTAGACTAATTGCACTACAAAATGGTCGTGGCGAAATGATGCTGCAGGTCGATGGAACAGATATCAGCATGACTGGACATGGCGAGCCCGAAGGGCGTCTCTGGGTGATACCAGAGCGCGATGTCGCGAAGAGCGGGGACGATTACACCTTCATTGAAGAATCCCTCTTGATCGGCATGGCGGTGGACCCCGGCTTTCCTGACGTTGCAAAAACAACATGGCAGTTTTTCGGATACGAGTCTACGTATGACACATCGTCGTCAGGCCCCATCAGGATCAGCGGCTTGCTAGGCGGCCAAGTTGGTTTCTGCGGAGAGGTTGATCACGTAAGTCGCCTCGCCTTTTATCCGAACCGCGAGGCGCAAGTCAGTCGAGTTGGCTCGGGTGAAATCAACCTCGAACATGCTGATCCTAGTAAGGTAATTTATGAAGATTCGGCCCAAGTCGCTTATGAACAGAATGGCGGCATCACCATCACGATCCCCGGAGACAATGACTCAGGGCGTTGGGAAGCTAAGGGTTTCGTCAGTGCCGATGGAGAGATGATGCTTTTGGTTAGCCGTGAGTATGCTACTGACAACACCTTGAAGGGCACGGGCATCATGATCGCGGTTAAAAACGAGGAGCGAGAGGATCCCTGCTCACAATAATAACGCTTGCGGTAACATCAGATGGCTTCCATAAGTGCTAGTGAGTGACACCATGACTTCTTAGTATCGAACAACGAAGCCAATTCCGTGGGTGGGGTTGACCCCACCCACGGTGCCTTAGCAACTGCAACAGAACAATTTTTTTTGGATGCCCCTGTACAGGTCGCGCTCTAGGAACGCCAGAAACGTGAAGGAAATCCTGGGCGCGCACCATGGCGGGTCAAACCTGCCACCTCACTCCTCAGAGCCACACCACAGAATAACCTCACGGAGTCAGTCGACAGCCAAGTCCGTGAGAATCACCCCACGTGCCGAGAAGGTATTGGGCTCGATGGAAAACACCTGACCCACATTCGACAGATCGCCCAGACCATGTGCGTAGATGAAACCTCCATCGGAAACCTGCATGGCAGTGCCGGTGTTTGCCAGATTAGCGCTCAACAGGTTGATCTGCCCGCCCCGGAAAGCATTGGCAGCGATGGCACGCTGATTGATCACCGCGCCATGGGCTTCGATCAGACTCACGTTGTCGGCACGCAGGCCTTCGCCCGATCCATGACCGGATAAATCCGCAGCACGGGCATCAATGCGCGAAGCCCGGCGCGCCCAGGCCCCGATGTCTCCACCGTCCAGTCTTGCGGACCGCAGATTGGCATCGCTCATGTGGCGGGCATGGATTGCCCAGCGGGAACCCTGCAATGTGGAAAACCGGCCCGTCAGGGTCGAGCCGTTATTGACAGTGGCCCCGTCCCGGAACCCCACAAACCCACCATTGGGGGTCAACACGGCACTGGAGCCCCTGTTGGCCAGCAGGCCCACGGCATCACCGCCAGCCACCTGCTCAAAAATCACGTCAATTTTCGGTGACTCACTGCCGAACTGGAGGTTGAAGAATGGCGCGCTACCGCGGTCATCGTCCGCATTGGCGAAGCCGGTAGTATCCACCATGACCGGGCTATTGCCGGTCAGACGAATGTGGGACAGATCGGTGTTATGCATATTGACCTGTTCATTGAGCACCACGCCCTCCAGGATCGTCACCACGACGCCCTCACCACGCTCGCCGCTGTGCCGGCTTCTCACGGCAGAGGCCACGCCCAGCGCCTCGTTCAAGGACTGGAAGTGACCATTGGCGCCCACAGTGAACTCCACGCCCCCATCGACAACCACCACGCCCTGATCCTGGTTGGCAAAAGGCCGCCCCGGCGGCTGAGAACCCCGCGGCAGGCGTGAGTTCACCTGATCCCGGATTTGCTCGGAGAGGAGATGCGATGCTCCTCGATCATCAATCCAGTAGAGGCCAGGCACTCCCGGTCCTGAGGCCTGCACCTGCAGTGACCAGGCAAATGCCAACAGGGCAAACACCAATGCCATGCTTCCTGGAAACAACCCACCAATGCTCCAACCCGCGGCGATCCTACGATGATTCCTGCGTGCCATGATATGCCCTCCTCAGAGCCAATCGTTAAGCGAGAATGGCCAGGCCCGGTGGCCCGGCCGGCAGGCCGTGCCCCGGGTTTTCATTCCTGGAAAAACCCTTAAGGGCAGCAGCGCCCCCAGGCTTTCATGGCAACGTGTCTCCCGGATGAAGCGTGGCTGAAGCTTTTGTGGCGATGAGGTGCTGATCACCCCTGACATGACGGCATGGGACTGCATGAACCCAGGGGAAGAGCAAACCTGCCCCCCCCACTGGCCTCAAAGCCCGCTTGCCCTGTATCTTGTGGGACTTTCCCGAGCCCACGAGATGCTGAGCCTCAGATGACCCAGACCACCGCATCCGAACCACCGCACAGTGCCCACCGGATCGGGCCCATCTATCTGGCGCCCGGGGTCATGCCGTTTCATGGCTGGACCTTCTTCTACGCGGGATTCGTGTCCATCGGCCTGATCGTGTTCATCACCATCGGGCAGACGTACATCCTCAACGAGCACCTGAACATCCCCATCGAGGAGCAGGGCACGCTCAGCGGGGATCTGGTGTTCTGGACCGAGGTGGTGGCGCTGCTGCTGTTCATACCGGCAGGGATACTCATCGACAAGATCGGGCGAAGGCCGATCTACATCGCCGGGTTCATGCTGATTGCCGCCTGCTACGTGCTCTATCCCATGGCGGGCTCGGCGGAAGACCTGTTCATCTACCGCATCTTCTACGCCATGGGCATCGTGGCCATTGCCGGGGCCTTGTCCACGGTGCTGGCGGACTACCCGGCTGAGCGCTCACGGGGCAAGCTGGTGGCCGTCATCGGCATGCTCAATGGGCTGGGTATCGTGATCATCGGGCAGATGTTCGGGGCCTTCCCCGACATCTTCACCAGCCGTGGCGTGAGCGGCACCGATGCCGGTCTTTACACATTCCTCATGGTGGCAGCTCTGGCGGTGATCTCCGCCGTCATCATTGGTTTCGGGCTCAAGCCGGGCGTACCCGCGTCCCGGGAGCCCCAGCCGCCGGTGCGGGAGCTGCTGGTGACCGGCTTTGCGCAGGCAAGAAATCCCCGCATCCTGCTCTCCTACGGCGCCGCGTTCATTGCCCGGGGGGATCAGTCCATCAATGCCACCTTCGTGGTGCTGTGGGGCACCACCGTCGGCATCGGCCTGGGGATGAGTACGGGCGAGGCGGTGATGCAGGGAACCATCATCTTCATCGTCACACAGGTGGCAGCCCTGGTGTCGGCACCCTTCCTGGGGCCCATCATTGATCGCCTCAACCGGGTGACCGCCCTGGGCGTGTGCATGGCCATCGCGGCTGCGGGCAACCTGGCCATGATCTTCCTGACCAACCCCCTGGCCACCTATGCCTATGCCTTCTTCATCCTGATGGGCATTGGTCAGATGGCCGTGTTCCTGGGGGCCCAGTCGCTGATCGGCCAGGAGGCGCCCAAGCCCAAGCGGGGTTCGGTGCTGGCGGCCTTCAATATCAGCGGGGCACTGGGCATCCTGCTGATCGTGCTCATCGGCGGGCGACTGTTCGACCAGATCGACCCGCGGGCGCCATTCATCCTGGTGGGCATCATCAACTTCCTGCTGATCTTCGCCAGCCTGTGGGTGCGCATCAAGTCACCGGGAAGGACCATCACCCAGGTGGAACTGGATCGGGATACAGGCCTGGGCGCGGAGGATGATCCGTGGATCGATCCCACCCATCGGCCCGGCGGCGGCGCTTAACCTGAAAGAACCAAGTTACTGTGAAAGAACCAGAGTTCAGCTACAGCCACTCCCTTCTCCCCCTCGGGGGATAAGGGCTGGGGGTGAGGGGATGAGGGGGTGAGGGCCAGGAGATCCCAAAGGGTTCACCAGTGCGGGCCGCGCCTCAGAGCCTTCCGCTCAGGTTGAGCGGGATGCGACCCTCGCTGTCCTCCCGACCCATGAGGCTCAGTGCCTGACCCAGTCCGGGTTCGGCCTGGTCACGCGCGCCCAGTCGGCCCTGGATCTGCCAGGGCCCCACCGGGCTCAGGCGAGCGGTGGCCTCCAGGAACAGCGGGCCTCCATGGTCACGGGCCACGGCCCGGAGCCAGCCGTTATCGTCGGTGCTCAGTTCGGCACGCAGGTCGCCCAGGGGGATGGCCTGGGGCAGCCCCGAAGCGGCCCCCAGCCAGCCCAGGGTGCCTTCGGCCCGGGTGAAGCCTGCCTCGTGATGGACATGCACCACCGGAATGTCGGCCAGAATGCGCCCCTCGACGATCACCGGAAAATCCACAAAGGCATCGGCCAGGTAGGCGGCTGGCAGGTCTGCCCGCAGGTTTTGCAGACGCATCCCGGTGGTGCGCAGACCCAGTTGCGCACTGCCCCCACTCCCGGGCCGGGCGAACTGGATGTGTGTGCGCAACTCGCCGCGCAACAGCGGCCAGGCAGACACCTGCCAGGCCACCCCCTGTAATGACAGCTCTTCCCAGCGCAGTTGCTGCACCTCGCCGGACCACACGGAACCGGACAGGCCTTCCACAGCCAGTTCCGGCGGCAGCCAGCCCCGGTCGCGGGCGAGATCGTGGGCCAGGGTGGCGGGCAATGTAACCATTAGGAAGACGAGGTAGGCGATGAGGCCCGCCAGGACGTAATGCCAGGGCTTGAGAACGAGGCTTTTCAGGGGCACGTGACTAGGGAGACTCTATCGTAGGGAATGGAAGCAGGGTTCAGGCTTACCGAAGGTAAGCGGGCCGTCAACTCTCCAGCACAAGGCGCACGTTCACCCGCCCACCGGCGGACTGGCGATCCACCACCAGGCTGCTGACCTGGATGCCGTACTGGCGACGTAGTTCGTCCAGCCACAGCAGCATGTCATCGAAGGGGGTGTTCTCCATCCACACGCGCACCGTATGACCACCCTCGGGCTGGACGCGCCGCAGGGTACCTGCCAAGGGGCCGGATTGGGCGGTGGCGTCGATGATGCCCAGCAGGGATTGTCCGCCCATGTCGGCGGGGGCCGCCTGGGTCTGGCCACGGGCGCTGCGGATCTGACTGGCAGCCTGCTCCATCCAGGCCAGGTCGGCCTGCAGACGGGCCACGTCCTGCTCCATGGCGGCTACCCGGTCACTCAGCGGCAGCCAGATCAGCCAATAGGGCAAGGCCACGCAGAGGAAGAGACCACCCACCACAAGGATGCGCCGGTCCCGCACCGACTGTTCACGCCACCATGCCTTGATCATGATCCCGAACTCCTGATCAGAATGCGACTCTCCACCCGGTCGTTCCGGGCGCTGGCCGACTGGATATCCACGGCCCAGCCCGCTTCCTGTTCCAGTTTCTGCTTGAGCCGGTCCAGGCCCTGCAGGTCACGCAAGTGCAGGTCCAGATCCAGCCGACCCGCCTGATAGCGCAGGCCCTGGATGCTCAGACCCTCCTCCCCCGCCAGGGCCGGTGCGGCCCGGGTGAGCAGATTCTGAAGGTCAGAACCCGACCCATCGGGGCCGGATGACAGACCCCGCAGGGCCGTTTCCATCTGACGTCGGGGGTCAACGATACGGCCGCCGGGGAAGGTCTGCTGGTAGACCTCGATCATGCGTTCCTCCAGGGCGGTCTGTTCGGCCCCCAGGGACTGCAGGTTCCAGCCCAGGCCGACAAACTGGATTACCACCCAGGCCAGCAGCACACTGGCAGCGATCCGCCAGGACCGCCACAGGTGGTCCATGGAATCCCGGGGGCTGTAGGGGCCGCATAGCAGGTTGAGCGGGGGGCGGGCAGGCCAGTGCGCCGCCAGGTGTTCCAGCAGACTGGATGGGCTCTCGCTCAGCGTGAGCTCCATACCATGACTATCCTCCTGAAGGGTCCGAAGCGCATCATCGCCGGGCCGGCCAGACCCATGGCGCAGGACCTTCAGGTGCTGCGGGCGTTCCCCCTCCGGGGTCTCCTCCAGGCAGCGACGCAGCAGAAAAGCGGCGTTGTCCCGCTCCAGGGTCGTGCCCCTGCCCTCACCCATGGACAGCCAGCCGCCCTCGCCTTCCAGCCACAAGACCCAGGCATCCGCCTCGGCAGGCAGCACGGCGGTGTCCGGGATCATCGCCGCGGGCTGGATGCCGGCCCCGCGCAGGCCATCCAGCCAGGCCTGCATGTCCGCCTGGGAGACCACGGCCACCGTCAGGTCGCCATTGGCGCGGCGGGTGCCGGGGGCAAAATGCAGGATCTCCACGTCGTCCGCCAACTGATCTTCCAGGGCATAGGGCAGCGCCCGGCGAAGTGCCCTGGGGTTGCGGGTGGGGATGCGGGCCTGGGTCAGCAGGACCCGGGCGCCGGGGGCCAGTACCCGGCAGGCGGCATCCGGGGCCTGGGCCCGCAGGGCATCCAGCGTGTCGGTGCCCAGGGGCGTAAGTCTGCCATCGGACGCCTGGAGCACACCCTGCCAGGTGCTGTCTTCCGGGTGGGGCCTGAGGATGAGGTGACGCTGTGTCAATGGATCGGGCTCCTGGGGCGATGGCCCCCTATCCATTCAGCGATGGTGGGATCAGCTGTATCCATCTGGATATCCTCGGAAGTGTTCCGGATGGCCATGGGCAGGCTCAGGCTACGGCCGGCACCCTCGACCTCGGTCAGCACCACAGAACCATAATGAAAGGTGTCCAACTCATCGCCTTGGTATCGGGTTTCAATGCTCAGATACACGCTCTGACCCGGGGCCAGGGAAAAACTATGGGGTGAGGCCTGTGCGAAGCGTCCGTCCTCCATCTGGGCGACCACATCCCAATGGGTGATTTCCCCAGAGACATTGGTCAAGCGGCGGGTCCACCCACAGTCATGGACGCAGGCCCCATGCCCGAGACTGGCCAGGTTCAAACGGCTCGGATCACCCGCACCTGGAGGGCCATGTTCCCCGCGCAGGCTCGGGTTTGCCGCTTCATAGGCTGATCGGGACTCGTCCAGAAGCAGCGGTGCACTGACCGCCCTCACGGTATCCACCCGCCCGCTGCCTCGGTCAAAGGGTGTGGCCGGCTGACCTTGATGGTCCCGGATACCCTCCCACCGGGCCGTGGTCATGACCGCGGAGCGGGCCTGCGCTGGCGTCCAGTTCCGATGCAGGGATGTGATCAATGCCATCAGACCTGCCACATGAGGGCTGGCCATGGAGGTGCCATTCCAGATGGCGTAGCCTACGCCGTCCACCACCGGGGCCAGGATGGCCGACCCGGGCGCCACCACATCGGGCTTGATCACGTCGGGCGCCTGCCGGTTCCACCCACGCGAACTGTACGATGCTACGCGGTCCGCAGCGGCGGGGTCATGACGGACTTCAGTCCCCGAGAGGCTGCCCATCAAGGGTTTACCGCCTTCCCGTGCCTCACTCATCCACTGCGCCAGACGTTGGGCGTCCTTTTGGGTGATATGCACGGCAGGCAATACGTGTGCATCCAGCACCAGCGCCGATTCATCGCCTGGATCCACCTCGGCCAGGATCATCCCGGCACCACCATTCTCCCTGACATATTGTCCCTTCTCCACGCGGGCATTTTCACCACGATCGCAGATCACGATCTCACCATTGAAACGGCCCTCAAACTTCCCTTCACAGTAGCGATCCTGGACATCCTTTGCGTGGATGATCGGGGCGCGGTCGAGGCCCCGGGTCAAGGCCACCCCCGTGATCCTCTCGTTTTCATCACCCCAGGCCACCTGCAAGTGGTTGACGTAACTCAGTGCGTGCGTGCTGGAACCCACCGTGAAGACCCAGGGTGCATCACCGGGAGTATCCACGGTGGCTGCGTCTGGTCCGGAGTTGCCTGCGGCGACCACCACATGGATCCCCAGGTCGATGGCCGTCAGCAACGGGAGGCCCAGCACGGAATCCTCCCAGGGGTTGTAGTCCGCGCCGCCCAGCGAGAGATTGAGCACATCCACCCCATCCATGACGGCCTGTTCCACGGCGGCGATGAGGGCCGAATCACGAAAAAAACCATCCTCGTTGGAATAGGCATGATAGGCGATGAGGTTGGCGTGGGGCGCCACGCCCGAGATATTGGCGTTCAGGCGCAGCCCCGAGGGGGCGTATACCGTGACCTCCCGAACAAAATTCCCCACCGCCGTGGCGGCCACATGGGTGCCATGACCATCGCGGTCCATGGCGTTCAACCCTGGATCATCCAGTACCCAGGCACCAATCAATTTATTGTTACAAGAGAAATTAGGATTGTAGAGGCGATCGTTGCGAGGATCGCACACCCCGTAAAAATGACCACGGGGGTTGTCATGCACATAGCCATCATCACCGACTTGCGCAAATGAGGGACTGTGTGGATTGATGCCGGTATCGATGATACCCACCACAATGCCCTCACCCATGGTGGGCGGCAGCCCCGGATGGGCCTTGCCCGACCAGATGGCGGGCGCACCGATCAGGGCTGCACCGGGAGATACGAATTCTGCCCCAGGCACGTTGAGGTTGATGCTGCCGCCACCGGAGCTGAAGCAGGCCGGAAGGACGAGGGAAACCCCCGCCGTCGTCAGCAGAATGACGGTGGTGCGTGGACCTCCATGACGCCGATAGGCCCAGAAGGCCACGATGAGGATCAGCAAGGGAAGGCCCAGCCACCTCCATGACCACACGAACGCCCAAGGCGCATCTTGTTGGCCTTCGTATGGCCATACCGTGTCGTCCGCCGCCCCATGCATCCTCGTGAAGCCTTCGGGCTCCACGGCCAGGATGTCGGGATGCTCCCGAATACGCCCTGCCTCGGATGCACTCAAGTGAACGGCCAGCCCATGCATTGTGACGTCGTATTCCCGGACAATGGTCAGGGGTCTTTCCAGATCGGATTCCAGATCCCGGATGATGCGTTGTCGCTCCCCCCGGAGGTATTCACGGTACTGCCTGACCGTGGCTTGCTCCATGTCCAGTCGTACTGCGCCGGCCACTCTTGGGTGGGTGGCGGGATAACCCGGAACACCCCCTTCATAGCGAGCGATGGGCTCCCCGGAAAGCGTGACGATATGAATCGACTGTTCCTCGGCCAGGGCCATGAGGGGCAGGAGCCATAACGCCATGAAAATACACCATTGCCTCACTTGCCGGGGCAGGATCACAGCCTCAACACATGCCTTCATTTGTGGTTACATCCATCGCCGACTGATCGCATTTCAGACGATAACACAGCCCCGCTGACCGGGATGCCACGGGACAGCGCCCGAACCCAGGACCACCTTCAGGGCACATGAAGGCCCTCATGGGCCACAGGGGATCTGCTCACGCAGGATCACTCGCTGCTCGGCGATATCCAGCAGGCTGCAGAGCAGGAAGCGGCGGCCGGCCAGTTCGGTGCGCACGGCCAGACGATAGTAGCGGGACGTAAACTCTGTCTCCTCATCATCATCCGCGTCCGCCTCGCCGAAGACCTCGCGAAGGATCTCCGGCGCCTCGGCCAGGTTCATGCCGGCCCCCGTGCCGGGCAGTGCCGTCAGGTAAGGGGCCACCGCCCGCCAGACCTCGTCGTTCACCCCCTGCACCAGCCGCAGTTCCGTGGGACTGAGCATGAGCTGGTTACCGCTCAGATAGGGTGGCTCCTGGCTGTGATAGCCGGGGTCGTCGGTCTCCGGGTCCAGCCAGTCGATGATGCTGCGGGTGAGGCCGTCGCTGTCCAGGGTGACACCCTGGGCCTCCAGGGACACCGCGTCCAGCAGTTGCACGAAGCGTTCGTGCACGGATTCATCCTCGGTGGCCAGATCATTGATATTGAACCGGCAGTGCATATCCTCCAGCCACACGGTGAGATCGGCATCCTCCAGGACCACGGGGATGGGAGGGGAAACGCAGCCCTCCCAGGGCAGGTCCACATCATCATCCTGGTGTACCTCACCCAGCAGTCGCAGGGCATAGGCCTCGGCACCCAGGGACAACTGGTAGGCCTGGTCGTGGGTGAACACATTGGTGGTGCGGCGGATGTCCATGTGCTGTCGGGTGGCCATGGACACCGCCGCGATGGTGGCCAGCGTCACCACCAGCAGGGCGGTGAGCAGCGCCACCCCCCGCTGTCTGGCCGGTGACTGGAAGGTTCGGCGCGCCATCAGCGCACCGCGTACAGGCGGGAGACCCGGCCCATGCCGTCCAGGTCCAGGATGACCTCCACCGCCAGGGGCAGGCTGGCCAGGCCGCCCTCCTGGCCGGCGGGGGGCCAGTAGTCCAGGGCTGACGTCCCGTCGCCCTCCCGGAAATGGAAGCGTACCTCCCAGTCCCGCAGGGCGGCCGCGCCCTCCCGGCTCAGCAGGGGCATGCGCCCGGTGGGTTCTTCATGGCCACCATCCAGGGCGGACCAGTAAAGCCGGTACAGCGTGCCCTCCTGCATTTCCCAGGCAACGCGCTGCAGGCTGCTGCGCCCCGTGCCGCTGCGGGCCCCGGCGCGGATCAGCTCCAGGCGCGGCGGCTCACGCAGGCCGGAAAAGCGCAGCGGTGGTCGAAGGTCTCCATAACCGTCCCTGGCAGATCGCTGAGCGATCTGTTCAAGATCACGCCCCATCAGGGTGAAGGCCAGCTGCACCTGGCCCAGACGCTCGGCGGAGGCCGAGGTGATGGCCTGGGAGTCCAGAACCGTGCGCAGTCCTCCGTAGGCCATCACCGACACCAGGGCAAAGATGCCCAGGGTGACCACCAGTTCCAGAAGGGTGAAACCCCGCTGCCCGTGCCTGCTCGTCATGGATTGAGGAACCCCGTGAGCCGGGCCAGGTAGGGTGTGCCCGGGTCGTCCTCGGCGCGCACTGTCACCTGGATGCGGGGCACGGCCCCCAGGGTGTAGCCGGCCACGTCCAGGTCCCGGGGCTGGATCTCCACCTCCCAGTACCATTCCCGTTCCGCCATGATCACTGCACCGCGTCGTGTGCCCCGGGCGGGCTCTTCCATGCCCGCGCGATAGCGCGCCATCACGTTGCTGGCCACCCAGTGAGCATGGGTGCGATCCCGCAGGTAGGCGGCATTACGGGCGTTTTCGCTGGCCACCTTGATGATGGCGCCCATGGCCACCGCCAGGATGGTCACGGCCACCAGCACCTCCAGGAGGGTGAAGCCTGATTGCCGGCGTGCCTTGGTGGGAGTGGCCCTCATAGCCGGTCCTCCGGGCGTTTCACCTGGATACGGCCATTGGGCTGCCCCTCGATGATGAAATAGGGGCGGCGGGTTCGGTCGGCATGCAGGTGCAGTTCGAAGGGGGTGATCTCGCCAGTGATGCCCAGGTAGACGTGGGGGGCCGGATTGTCCAGGGTGCGATCCAGGCTCACGGCGATGCCCTCCAGATGCAGCTCCAGTTGGATGTCCAGGTCCTCCAGTCTGCGTTCCCGGAACTGGCGGTCCGTCTCCAGGGGCAGCCATTCATAGGTACGCTCCCCCACCTCGAACTCCCGCAGAAAGGTGTAGCCGTGGCGGGAAAAACCCACCGCCGTCTCCTCGGCGGTGAGGATGCCTTCGTCCCGGGCCAGATCCATCAGGGCCACGATGCGACGCGCTTCCTGCTCGATCATGCGATCACGGCCCCCATCCCCCACGGCGATCACTGCAAAGGTGAACATGATGCCGATGATGAACAGCACCACCACCAGTTCCAGCAGGGTGAAGCCCCGGCTGCGATGAATCTCAGTCACCCCAGTTGCCGATCTCCGCGTTCATGCCTTCGCCGCCTGGGCGTCCATCGGCCCCGAAGGTGTAAAGGTCAAAATCCCCCCGGGAGCCGGGATGCAGGTACTGATACTCGTTGCCCCACGGGTCCCGGGGCAGGCGGTCGATGTAGCCGCCCTGGCGCCAGTTCCGTGCCTCGGGCTGACCGGAGGGGCGTTCCACCAGGGCCTGCAGTCCCTGATCAGTGCTGGGATAGTTGAAGTTATCCAGCCGATAAAGGTTCAGGGCACTCTCCAGGGCGCGGATATCATTCTGGGCCTTGGTGATGCGGGCATCGTCGGGGCGGTCCATGACGCGGGGGACGACGATGGCGGCCAGGATGCCCAGGATGACCACCACCACCATGACCTCGATGAGGGTGAAGCCCTGTTGGGCGTGTCTGCGGAATGTCATGGGTTCAAGTCTCCTTTTGCAGAGGAACGGATGGGGCCGGTCCGTCAGGTGACCAGCTGGTTGAGTTCGAAGATGGGCAGCAGGATGGCCAGGACGATGATCAGGACCACCACGGCCATCACCAGGATCAGCAGGGGTTCGAGCACACCCATGAGCATGGCGATGCGGGTTTCCAGTTCCCGTTCCTGATTGGCCGCCGCCCGGTCCAGCATGTCGTCCAGGGCACCGCTGGCCTCGCCGCTGCGGATGAGGTGTACGGTCATGGGCGGGAAGTAGCCACTGCGTTCCAGGGCCACGCCGATGCCCGAGCCCTCGCGCACCCGCTGGGCCACGGCCTCCACCGCCGCGCGCATGGGGCGGTTGGCCATCACCTGGGCGGCAATGCGCAGCGCCTCCAGCACCGTCACACCACTGGCGGAAAGGATGGACAGGGTACGGGCAAAGCGTGCGGTATTGATGCCTCGGGTGAGCCGGCCGATCAAGGGCAGACGCAGCAGGAATCGGTGCCAGGCATGCAGGGGCCCTGGGCGACGCAGCAGGCGTTCGACCGCCAGGGCACCGAGGGCCAGCCCGCCCAGTAAATACAGGCCGTAATCCCTGAGACCATCACTGACAGCGATCAACGTGCGGGTCAGCCAGGGCAGTTCCTGACCGATGCCCACGAACACCTGTACCACTTCGGGCACCACATAGGTGAGCAGGGCCACGGTCACCAGCAGGGCCATGGTGGTGAGGATGGCCGGATAGAACAGGGCCAGCTGGATCTTCTGACGCATCTGCTGGCGGTTTTCCGTGTAATCGGCCAGGCGGTCCAGCACCACGTCCAGGTGGCCGGACTGCTCTCCGGCGGAAACGGTGGTGCGGTAGATATCCGGGAACACATGGGGAAAGTCTCCCAGGCCCCGGGCCAGGGTATGTCCTTCCATCACCCGGGTGCGCACCGCCATGAGCATGCTGCGGATGCGGGCCTTCTCGCTCTGCCGGGCCACAGTGCCCAGGGCCTCTTCCAGGGGCAGCCCCGAGCGCACCAGGGTCGCCAGCTGCCGGGTGATCAGGGACAGGTCCATGGCACTGATGCCACGGGCGATGCCCGGCAGCTGCAACCGCCGCTTCTCCCGTTGCTGCACCGCCTCCACGGACAGGGGGGTGAACCCCCGCTCACGCAGTTGCTGGCGGACCTGGCGGGGGGTATCCCCTTCCAGCACACCCCGGACCTGACGGCCCGTGGGCTTGAGGGCAGCATACTCGAAGGCGGGCATGGTGCTCAGTCTTCCTTGGTCACGCGGAGCACTTCTTCAACGGTGGTGTCGCCGGCCAGGATCCGGCGCACGCCGTCCTGGCGGATGCTGGGGCCATGCTGGCGGGCATGGCGCTCCAGGGCCTGCTCTCCGGCGCCATCATGAATCAGGGTGCGCAGGGCATCGTCCACCTCCACCAGTTCATAGATGCCCGTTCGCCCACGATAGCCCAGTTGATTGCACTCGGGGCAACCGGTGGCACGATACAGGGTAGGTGGCTCACCCGGCGGCAACCCCAGCAGACGGCAGTCGGTCTCGCTGGCCTGATAGGGTTGCCGGCAATGGGGGCAGAGCAGGCGCACCAGACGCTGGGCCAGCAGGCCCACCAGGGTGGAGGACAGCAGGAAGGGCTCCACCCCCATGTCCCGCAAACGTGTAATGGCACCCACGGCGGTATTGGTGTGCAGGGTGGAGAACACCAGGTGGCCGGTCAAACTGGCCTGCACGGCAATGTGCACGGTGTCCACATCGCGGATCTCCCCCACCATGACCACGTCCGGGTCCTGGCGCAGGATGGCCCGCAGGCCGCGGGCGAAGGTCATGTCCACCTTGCTGTTGATCTGCGTCTGACCCACCCCATCCAGGTAATACTCGATGGGGTCCTCCACGGTGAGGATGTTGCGCTTGCGGTCGTTGAGTTGGGTCAACGCCGCGTACAGGGTGGTGGTCTTGCCCGATCCGGTGGGGCCGGTGACCAGCACGATCCCATGAGGACGGGCGATCACCCGCTGCATGGTCTCCAGGCTATCGGGATCCATGCCCAGGTGGGTGAGGTTCAGTCGCCCGGCCTGCTTGTCCAGCAGGCGCAACACGATCCGCTCGCCATGGCCACAAGGCAGCGTGGACACCCGCACGTCCACTGCACGGCCCGCCACCTTGAGGGAAATGCGGCCATCCTGTGGCAAGCGTTTTTCCGCGATGTCCAGGCGCGCCATGACCTTGATGCGGGAGATGATCAGCGGTGCCAGCACACGGGGCGGCTCCAGCACCTGGCGCAGCACACCGTCCACCCGGAAGCGCACCGTCAGACGGGACTCGAAGGGTTCGATGTGGATATCCGAGGCGTTCTCCTTGATCGCCTCGGTGAGCAGGGCATTGATCAGGCGGATGATGGGGGCATCATCTTCCGTTTCCAGCAGGTCCTCGGGCTCGGCCAGGCTCTGGGCCACACTGTCCAGATCGTCCTCTTCACCCATGCCCTCCATGAGTTGCATGGCATCGTTGGCACTGCTCTCGTACCGGGCCCGCAGGATGGCGTCGAAACGGGCCTCGGGGGCTGGCTCCAGTTTCAGGGGGCGGCCCAGGTGGCGACGCAGTTCCGCCAGGCTCTGACTGCTCACATCCTCCCGGCAGACCACGTGCACCGCCGCCCCCTCCTCTTCCATGACCACCACGCCATGGCGACGGGCAAAACCGAAGCTCACCCCCCGAACCTCGGGGGTCGACTCCGGTTCCGGTGAGGCTTCCGGCAGGAGTTCGCCGGGGATCTCCAGTTCGTGACGGGCGTTCATCGGCGTGACGGCGGCGGCTGGATCGACAGGCCAGCGGCCCGGGCCTGGCTGCTGGCCTCAAAGGGGGGCGGCAGATGCAGCAGCTCATCCCATTCCGGCAGAACGGGCACCGCATCATCACCCATCATCAACACCCCAAGCTCCCGTGAGTAGAGCTGCTCGGCGCGCATGTGATTGTATTTGCTGGCCGTGAGGCCCGCCTGAGTGGCGCGGTCACGGACGATCACCGGGCGCAGGAACACCATGAGGTTACGCTTTTCCTTGCGTGAGGACTCGTAACGGAACAGACGCCCCAGCCCGGGGATGCTGCCCAGCCCCGGCACCTTGCTCTCGCTCTGCACCAGCACGTCGTCGATGAGCCCGCCCAGCACCACCATGTCACCATCGTCCACCATGACACTGGTACGCAGGCTGCGTGTATTGGTGATCAGATCGGCGGCATCAAGGCTGGCTACCGTGGGGGCCACCTGGGAGACCTCCTGCTCGATCTGCAGCTTGACGGCATTGCCCTCGTTGATCTGCGGTTTGACCATGAGTTTCACGCCCACGTCCTGACGCTGAATGGTATCGAAGGCCTGCCCGGACTGCTCGATGGCACGCCCTGAGCGGAAAGGCACATTCTGACCAACGATGATCTCAGCCTCCTCATTATCCATGGTGAGCAGGCTGGGGGTGGAGAGGATGTTGCTGGCCGAATCACTGGCCAGGGCGTTGATCAGGGCGGCAATGGTGGTACGACCCGAGTAGCCAATGCCCCCCAGCGCAAGCCCGCTGCCAAAATTCACATTGGACAGATCGCCTGATTGCACTCCACCAGCCAGACCGATCAGGCTGGGACTGGCCCCCTGAAAGTTCAGGATGCCGATGCCATCGCGCTCGGAGCCCACGGCCCACTGAACGCCCAATTCCCGGGCGCGCTCGGTGGAGACCTCGGCGATCACCGCCTCCACCAGGACCTGGGCACGCCGCACATCCAGTTGCCGGATCACGGCCCGCATGTCGCGGATGATATCCGGCGGGGCGTTGATCACCACGGCATTGGTGCTTTCATGGGAATGCACGTGAATGCTGGGCGCCTGATCTGCTCCCCCCCCGGAGAGGAAGGAGCCAGCCAGGCCGGAGAGGACATCGGCCACGTCTGCGGCATTGGCATAGCGCAGGTACACCACCTGGGTGTTGCCCCCTTCCACGGGGATGTCCAGATGGGAGATCACCGCACGGATGGCCACCCGACGCTTGGGCTCACCGCCCAGCAGAATGCTGTTGGTGCGCTCATCGGCGATCACCCGCACCTGGGCCGAGGAGCGCTGACGACCCTCGGCCGACTCCATGGTGGTGACGATGCGCGCCACCTCGGTGGCCGAGGCGTGCTCCAGGGGGATCACCTCCATGTCCTCGCGGCTTTCCTGGTCGATGCGGCCAATGATCTCCACCAGGCGATTGACGTTGCTGGCGGTATCGGAGACCACCAGGGTATTGGATTCCGGCGACGCTGCCAGATGACCGCTTTGCGGGACCAGGGGGCGCAGGATGGGGACCAGTTGCGCAGCATCCACGTGGTTGACCGTAATCACGCGGGTCACATAGTCACCTCCACGGGCCTCCCTCGGGCCGGAGATGGTAGGCACCTCACCTTGCTTGGCGATGGCATCGGGTATCAGGCGGACCACTCCGTCGGACTCGATGGCGGCAAACCCATGCACCCGCAACACCGAGAGAAAGATGTCGTACAACTCCGAGCGATCCACCGGACGGCCCGACACCAGGGTGACACGTCCACGCACCCGGGGATCGACGATGAAGTTGGTACCGGTCTCCTCGGAGACATAATCAATCACCGCGTTGATGTCCACGTCGCGGAAGTTGAGGGTGGCCTCCGAATGGTCACCGGCCAGTGCCAGCAGGGGCGCCGCGCCCAGGCAGAGCAGAAAAAGACCCACCAGGGAGAGGCGGGCACGGCGTATTGCCATCGCGGGCCATGGCCGAAAATCAATTAGCACGTTGCGTCCTCTTGTCTGATGTCGGGCATGGTGGGGGCATGGGTGTGCATCATTTGTCCCTTGGGCCAGATTCAGGAACCCAGGGGCAATGTCACCGTCATCATCCGCCCCTGCCGTTCCACTTCCAGGGTGACCTCACGTGCCTCGGACAGCTGCCCGGCCAGGGCCTGTGGATCGTCAATATTTCCCACCGCCACGCCATTGATGGCGGTGACCACGTCCCCGGGCCTCAACCCGGCCTGGCGGAACAGGGCCGCATCGCGTCGGGGAGCGATGGAAAAGCCCTTGATGCGGCCCTGCTCCATCACTGGGCGGATGCGCACCGCCTCCATGAAGCGGTTGGGATTCTCCAGCCAGTTGTCACGGCGTGCGGCAAGATCCGCCGCCAGTCCTGCGTTCACGGGTGCCTCGCCATCGGATGATCCGACCTGTGAGGCCGTGGGCCTTGAGGCCCCTCGCTGCACCGCAGCCTCACCCATCAGCTCCCGGGGCAGGCGCAGCATCTCGAAACGGCCCTGCCGCGAGAGGATCACCCGGTCCGCAAAGACCTGTTCCAGGGTGGCGTTGCCAGGCAGGGAGGCACCCACCAGATAATGTCTTTCATCCGTGCCCTCTCCGGAAATAAGGGCTACACCCAGGCTGGGATCAGCAAAGGCGATCACACCCTTGAGGCTCAAGCGCAGGCGGGTTTCCGGGGCTTCGGTGGGAACGGGCGGCGATTCCACGGTGCGCTCGGCTTCACCAAACAGACTCAGCCGGGCCACACGTTCCAGACCATCATCCCGGCGCTCCTGAGTGACGATGGGAGGTGGCCCAGGGCGGACAGTCCCTGCGGCCGACATGGGTGCCGATGGGGGGGCCAGCATGTCCCAGGTCACCCGGGCCAGGGACCAGGCCAACAGGATCACCAGTGCCAGCGTCACCCAGGGCGCAAGGCGGGTCAGATCATTGGGCTTGGGCCTGAAACGCCCCGGGCCAGCAAGGCTGGACACACTGAACATGGAGAGTGACCGTGTGAAAGAAAGGGTCTTGAACTCCGAATGCTATCACGCGCCTGTGCCTTGGCAATACGCATCGAGGTCCGTCACAGTGTTGAACTTGAGCTTTGGTTTATACTCCGCCAATAGTCAAAGTCTGATGACATCAGAAGGCAGGCACATGGACATCAGGAGGAAGGGAGAACGGCGGCGTTATGACTCACGCCCCTCCTACCCGTTCAGGGACAGCCAGGGGGTGTGGGTCACCCGCAACCGGCGTCGCCAGGTGGATCGGCGCTCCACTAACGGCGAGGGCCCACTGACAGGTGCCGAGGCCGTCACATCCAGGCCGCCAGGGCAAACCGGCTCCATGCTGGACACGGCCCAGCGCTCATCCCCGGCACTGCGCAATCTCAAGGGGCGAAGCCTGCTTCTCCATTACCGGGACGTGGTGGTCAATCTCTACGAGGGCAAGGATGACTTCCTGCTGGGCCGGCGCAACACCTGCGACCTGGTGGTTCCGCAGGATCACGTCTCCAGGGAGCATGCCCGCATCGTCCATCGCGACGGACGCTTTGTGCTCATCGAGCAAAGCCTCAACGGCACCTACCTGCAGGAACCCTCGGGCGATGAGCGGCTGGTTCATCAGGAGACCATTCCTCTCAAGGGGTCGGGCTACCTGAGTCTGGGTCGCCCGCTCACGGAAAACACCGACAATCTGGTGTATTTCTATTGCCGTGAGGCGAACAACCCGGACCCAGGCTGAGCCCTCAGCCGGGCAGCGATTCCAGCAGCAAGGAGCGCCCCGTCATCTGCTCCGGTTGCTCCAGCCCCATCAGTTGCAGCACCGTGGGTGCTATGGCGCTCAGCCCGGCGCCGGTCATCAGGCGCCAGCGCTCCTGGTCGATGATCATGCAGGGCACGGGATACATGCTGTGCTGGGTGTGGGGCTCGCCGGTCACCGGGTCGATCAGTTCCTCGCAGTTGCCATGATCGGCGGTGACGATGGCTGAGTAGCCCTGTGCGATGGCCGCATCCAGCACCCGACCCACCTGGGTGTCCACGGCTTCCACGGCCGCCACGACCGCCTCGTACACCGCCGTATGGCCCACCATGTCGCCATTGGCGAAGTTCACCAGCACAAAGTCGTACTGGCCGCTCTCCAGGGCCTTGATGGTGGCGTCGGCCACTTCCGGCGCACTCATCTCCGGCTTCAGGTCATAGGTGGCCACCTGGGGCGACGGGATCATCTCATGGTCCTCACCCTCGGCCGGTTCTTCCACGCCCCCGTTGAAGAAGAAGGTGACGTGGGCGTATTTCTCGGTCTCGGCGCAGTGGAACTGCTTGAGACCCTGGCGGCTGATGATCTGGGCCAGGGTGAGCTCCGGGCGCTCGGGGGGGAAGGCCACGGGCAGATCAAAGTGGGCATCATAAAGGGTGAGACAGGTCACTGTGACCGGCTGGAAGCTTCCCCGCTCGAAGTGCTCGAATCCGGCCTGACTCAGGGCTTCCGTGAGCTGACGCGGCCGGTCGTTGCGGAAGTTGAAGAACACCACCGAATCATCAGCCTTGATGGTGCCCTGCTTCTGGATCACCCGCGGCTTGATGAACTCGTCGGTCTCACCTGCCTCGTGGGCACCGCTCAGGGCAGCACGGGCGTTGGATGCCTTCACGCCCTTGCCATGGACCATGGCATCGAAGGCCAACTGAACGCGGTCCCAGCGCTTGTCACGGTCCATGGCGTAATAGCGGCCACTGACGGTGGCGATGCTCCCGCCCACCTCCTTGAGCAGGGCTTCGAGTTCCGGCAGGTAGTTGGGAGAGGCTTTGGGAGCCGTATCACGCCCATCGGTGATCATGTGCACCATGGGCTTGGCGCCATGCTGAGCGCATAGGCGAATCAGGGCATGCAGGTGTCGGGTATGGCTATGCACGCCACCGTCGGACACCAGGCCCACCAGATGCAGCGGTCGACCGGCGGATTTGGCGGCCTTGGCTGCCGCCACCAGGGCCTCGTTTTCCGCGAAGCTGCCATCCTCGATGGCATCATCAATACGCACCAGATCCTGACGGATCACGCTGCCACAACCCAGTGTCAGGTGCCCCACCTCGGAGTTGCCCATCTGTCCGTCCGGCAGCCCCACCGCACGGCCCGCCGTCTCGATTACCGTATGGGCGTTCCGGGCGAGAAAGGCGTCCAGGCGCGGGGTGTTGGCATCATGGAAGGCGTTGTTGAGTTTACCGGGATTGACCCCGACGCCGTCCATGATGATCAACAGGGTGGGACGGCGGGGGGTGTTCGGGGATGACTGCGACATTCAGGTGTCCTGTCGTTGACGATTGCGACGTTCCTCGGCCTCGGCACGGTCGAGCTCTTCATCCATATCGGACTCGGACAGGGGGCCATCGGTTGCATCGCCAGGATCCCTGCCCTCGGCCTCGGCCTTCTTCTTGATCATGATCCGGGAGAGGATGATACCGATCTCGAACAGTACCCACATGGGCAGTGCCAGCAGGGTCTGAGAGATGATATCCGGCGGCGTGAGCACCATGCCGACGACGAACACACCCACGATCACATAGGGGCGCTTGGCCGCCAGTTGCTGGGGTGTGGTCAGCCCCATGGCCACCAGCAGGATGGTGGCGATGGGCACCTCGAAGGCGATGCCGAAGGCCAGGAACAGCAGGATGATGAAATCCAGATAACGGGAGATATCCGTCATCACCGCGACGCCTTCCGGGGCCGAGGCGGTGAAGAAGGCGAATATCAGGGGGAAGACCACAAAGTAAGCGAAGGCCATCCCCAGATAGAACAGCAGGGTGCTGGAGACCAGCAGCGGCACCGCCAGGCGTTTTTCGTGCTTGTAGAGCCCCGGAGCGATGAACGCCCAGGCCTGATAGAGCAGGAAGGGCACGGAGATGACGATGGCCAGCATCAGCACCAGCTTGAAGGGGATCAGGAAGGGCGCGGCCACCTCGATGGCGATCATGCTGGCGCCTTCCGGCAGGTGGGCCATCAGCGGCCCGGCCAGATAGGTGTAGATGGTGTTGGCGAACGGGAACAGGGCCAGGAACACCACGAGGATGCACAGCACACTGCGCAGCAGCCGCGTGCGCAGTTCAAACAGGTGGGAAAGGAGGGTGCCCTCACCTTCCTCGCCGGGTTGGGCGGATTCAGACTTTTGATTCATCTTGGGACTTCGCCGGCTTGTCTGGATCGTTTCCGTTGCGGGATGCGTTGCCCTTGGCCTGGGCCTTGATCTGGTCGGCGGGCTTGGGGAAGTCTCCGCTGCCGTCTTCCTTGATCTCTTGCTCCATGGACTTGACCTTGTGCTGGGTCTTGTCCACTTCGCGGCGCAGGTCCTGCTCGGTATCTTCCATCATGGTCTTGAGGCGATTGATTTCCTTTTCCTGGTCCTGAAGCATCGCCTTGAGTTCGTCGGTGCGCAGCTCCTGCTCGATATCCGAGCGCACGCTGCT
Source organism: Ectothiorhodospira sp. BSL-9 (assembly GCF_001632845.1). Taxonomy (NCBI): domain Bacteria; kingdom Pseudomonadati; phylum Pseudomonadota; class Gammaproteobacteria; order Chromatiales; family Ectothiorhodospiraceae; genus Ectothiorhodospira; species Ectothiorhodospira sp. BSL-9. Next base: position 816,639 of record NZ_CP011994.1, read on the forward strand.
GACGAAGCGTTTGACCTTGCCCACCCAGCGCCCGATCTCACGGGCCAGCTTGGGCAGGCGCTCCGGACCCACGACCAGGAGTGCCACCAGGGCGATGATGATCAGTTCCCAGAATCCGAAATCGAACATGCGCGCGCGTCAACCGACGTTTGAGGGTGGCCGGGGGGGTGCCCCGTGGGGCGGCCCAGGAGCTGTTTCAGGACTGGCGTTCGCCTTCCTTGGGCTTTTCTTCGGTCGCCTGGGCGTCGAACACACGACCGCCCTTGTCTTCCAGGGGCTTGCCTTCTTCGGGCTCGCCCGGTTTGCCGGCGGTGGTGTCACCCTCGGTTTCACCATCCTTGACGGACTGCCTGAAGTTCTTGATGGCGCTGCCCAGGTCCCCGCCCATGTTGCGCAGCTTCTTGGTGCCGAACAGCAGGACCACGATGACCAGAATGATGAGCAATTGCCAGATGCTGATGCCGCCAAAACCCATGTGTTGCCTCCTGATGACTTTGAGGGTGCCTGAATCCAGGCGCCGATATGCCGGTTATACCAGAAACCACCCCTTCAGGTCGCCCACCCTGTGGGGGCGGCCCCGAGGCAGAGCAGCCCCCGTGGGAACCTGGCCCCGTGGGAGCGGCCCTCGGCCGCGAATGGCAGGCCTGACCCAGCCCCCCTGGGTTTGCCATCGGGGCAAGCCCTTCCGAGGGGGGTGTTCCTTACGGCGGGACGCCGTGAATACATCCCTGTAGGCTTGATCGCCGCATCCATGCGGCGAACACCCGCCTCCAGGAACACCCCCCTCGGAAGGGCCGGATACCTGTGGGGCTTCGCCTGTTGAAAGACTTCGCGGCCGAGGGCCGCTCCCACAGGGCTGGCGGGCTTAGCCCTGGCGGCTGGCCTTTTCCTCCAGGCCCGACAGGCCGAAGCGGCGCTCCAGTTCGGCCAGCACCTGCTGTGGCCCCAGCCCCTGGTGGGCCAGCAGGACCAGGCTGTGGAACCACAGGTCGGCCATCTCGTAGACCAGTTGATCCGGGTCGCCGTTCTTGGCGGCCACCACGGTCTCCGTGGCCTCCTCGCCCACCTTCTTGAGAATGCTGTCCAGCCCCTTGGCATACAGGCTGGCCACGTAGGAGCTGGAGGCATCGGCGCCCTTGCGCGACTCCAGCACCTGGGCCAGCTGCTCCAGCACGCGATCATCACTCATGGGTGCCTCCCCCATAAATGGCTTCGGGATCCTTGAGGACCGGGTCCACGTCCACCCACTGGCCGTCCCGGTACTGGTTGAAGAAGCAGTGATGCCGGCCGGTGTGGCAGGCGATGCCACCCTTTTGCTCCACGGTGAGCAGCAGGGCATCGTAGTCGCAGTCCAGGCGGATGTCGTGCACCACCTGCACATGCCCGGAGCTCTCGCCCTTGTGCCACAGCCGCCCCCGGGAGCGGGACCAGTAGACGGCCTCGCCCTTTTCCAGGGTGTGCGCCAGGGCCTCGCGGTTCATCCAGGCCATCATGAGGATCTGGCCGGTGCCCTTCTCCTGGGCGATGACCGGTATCAGGCCCTGGTCGTTCCAGCGGACGATGTCTAGGGGATTCTGTGTCATGAGTCGTGAGTCGTGAGCCATGGGGGCTGCATGCCCCGGGTTACTGAATATTCAAAGTCGGACTTCCACGCCCTGGGCCCGCATGAACTGCTTGGCCTCCTCCACCGTGTGCTCGGCAAAATGGAAGATGCTCGCCGCCAGCACCGCGTCGGCGTGGCCCTTGGTGACCCCGTCCACCAGGTGCTGCAACTCACCCACCCCACCGGAAGCGATCACCGGGACGCTTACCGCATCGGAGATGGCCCGGGTCAGGGGCAGGTCGAAGCCCTGGCGGGTGCCGTCGCGGTCCATGCTGGTGAGCAGGATCTCGCCGGCACCGTTGGCCACCATGCGCTGGGCCCATTCGATGGCATCCAGCCCCGTGGGCTTGCGGCCACCGTGGGTGAAGATCTCCCATCTCAGGGGCTCGCCCGGTGCGGAGACCTGCTTGGCATCAATGGCCACCACGATGCACTGGGAACCCACCTTGTCGGCAGCCTCGCGCACGAAATCCGGGTTGAACACGGCCGCCGTGTTGATGGACACCTTGTCGGCACCGGCGTTGAGCAACCGGCGGATGTCGTCCACCTTGCGGATGCCGCCGCCCACGGTCAAGGGGATGAAGACCTCCTCAGCCACCTGTTCCACCACGTGGACGATGGTCTCGCGCTCGTCGGAACTGGCGGTGATGTCCAGGAAGGTGATTTCGTCGGCGCCCTCGGCGTCGTAGCGGCGGGCCACCTCCACCGGGTCACCCGCGTCGCGGATGTCCACAAAATTCACGCCCTTGACCACCCGACCGCTGTCCACGTCCAGGCAGGGAATGATGCGTTTGGCTAGCATCGGCTTGCGCCCTCCTCAGCCGCCGGCATGCTGATCCACCAGGGCCTGGGCCTCGGAGAGCTTCACGCCGCCCTCATACAGGGCACGTCCGACGATGACACCGTCGATGCCCTCGTGGGCCACTTCACACAGGCGGCGGATGTCCTCGATGGATGTGACGCCGCCGGAGGCAAACACGGGCACCCTGACCGAGCGGGCCAGACTCACCGTGGAGTCGATATTCACGCCCTGCATCATGCCGTCCCGGGAGATGTCGGTGAAGATGATGCCGGCCACGCCATCCTGCTCGAAGTGCTGGGCCATATCCTCCACATCGTGATGGGAGAGCTTGGACCAGCCGTCGATGGCCACCTTGCCGTTGCGGGCGTCCAGGCCGACGATGATGCGGCCGGGGAATTCCAGGCAGAGGTCGTTCACGAAGTGGGGCGCACTGACCGCCTTGGTACCGATGATCACCCACTGCACCCCGGCATCCAGATAGACCTGTACGGTGTCGTCATCACGGATACCGCCGCCCACCTGCACCGGGAGGTCCGGGAAGCGGTTGACGATCTCGCTGATGATGTCCGCATTGCGGGGCTTGCCGGCAATGGCCCCGTCCAGATCCACCAGATGCAGGCGTCGGGCGCCCTCATCCACCCATCGGGCAGCCATTTCCACCGGGTTTTCGGAAAATACCGTGGAGTCATCCATGCGCCCCTGGCGCAGGCGCACGCACTTGCCTTCTTTCAGGTCGATGGCCGGAATCACCAGCATGATCACAATCCCCTGGGTTGGTCTCTAAACGCCGCCGGTCCAGTGCATGAAGTTCTTCAGCAGGGTCAGGCCCGGGGCGGCGCTCTTTTCCGGGTGACACTGGATGGCAAAGATATGGTCCTGGGCCAAGGCCGATGCAAACGGCAGGCCGTACTGCGTGGTGCCAGCCACTATCTGGTAGCTGGACGGCACCACATGGTAGCTGTGCACGAAATAGAAGCGGCTGTCCTGATCGATGCCTTCCCACAAGGGATGGGCACGTGCCTGGTGCACCTGATTCCAGCCCATGTGCGGAATCTTGAGCCGCTGGCCCTGCGCGTCGACCTGATGATCCTCAAAACGGCGCACACCACCGGCGATCAGCCCCAGACAATCGGTGCCTCCATTCTCATCGCTGCGGTCCATGAGCACCTGCAGGCCCATGCAGATACCCAGGAAGGGTCGCGTGGTCGCGACCTCGGTGAGCACGGGGATGAGTTTCCGATCCCGCAGCGCCGCCATGCAATCCCGGGCCGCCCCCTGGCCGGGGAAGACCACCCGGTCCGCCTCGAGGATATCATCGGCGCCTTCCACCAGGCGCACCCGGGTATCGGCGGGAGCCACATGCTCCAGGGCCTTGACCACGGAACGCAGATTGCCCATGCCGTAATCGACCACTGCGACAAATTTCATGAGATCAGGATCTTCAGCAAGGTCTTGGGAAGGGTTTACAGGCTGCCCTTGGTGGAGGGTGTCACCCCCTGCATGCGGGGGTCCGGCTCGGCGGCCATACGGATGGCACGCCCAAACGCCTTGAACAGGGTCTCGGCCACGTGGTGGGCGTTATGCCCCCGCAGGCTGTCCAGGTGCAGGGTGACACGGGCATGGTTCACAAAGCCGTGGAAAAATTCCTCGAACAGGTCCACATCGAAATCACCAATGCGTGCCCGAGGGTATTCCACGTGATACTCCAGGCCCGGGCGACCGGAAAAATCCACCACCACCCTTGAGAGGGCCTCATCCAGCGGCACATAGGCATGGCCGTAGCGCCGGATACCCTGCTTGTCCCCCAGGGCTTCGGCGAAGGCCTGCCCCAGGGTGATGCCCACATCTTCAACCGTGTGGTGGGCGTCGATGTGCAGGTCCCCCTCCGCCTGGATGCTCAGATCCAGGCAGCCATGGCGGGCCACCTGATCCAGCATATGGTCCAGGAAGGGTACGCCGGTGGCGAACTCGCCGCGGCCCTGACCATCCAGGTTCAGGCACACGTCGATGCGGGTTTCCAGGGTATCTCGCTTGATCTGAGCTGTGCGGGGGTTCATGGCTAAGACAGACCGGATGGCAAATCGGCATCCTACCACAGCCGGCGCCAACACAGTGGGGAACAAATTCGCATCTTGCTTGTCTTGGGCACCCACCTTCGGTAAGGTGCCAAAAAAGTGCAATATTGACTTCGGTTGTGTTCAGGCGGTCATTGCACCGCGGGAGTGGTTGAACCGACATGTCGGCCCCGAAGATTCTTGACCTCGGCAGTCTCAAGCAGGCCTGCAAGAGTTGCAGCCTGCATGACCTGTGTCTGCCACTTGGGGTGGGAGATGAAGAGCTCCAGATGCTGGAGCGGATCATCAACCGCCGCCGTCCCCTGCAACGCAAGGATCACCTCTACCGACCAGGTGACCGACTGCACTCCATATACGCAGTGCGCTCCGGCACGGTGAAGACCTACACCCTCACCGACGACGGCCAGGAGCAGATCACGGGCTTTCACCTGCCCGGCGAGCTGCTGGGGCTGGACGCCATCAGTGACGGGGTGCACCCCTGCGCCGCCCGCGCCCTGGAAACCACCAGTATCTGCGAGATCCCCTTCGATCGCCTGGAGGAACTCTCCGTGCGCATCCCGGGGCTGCAGCACCAGCTCTTCCGCATCATGAGTCGCGAGATCCAGACCGACGAGCAATTCATGATGCTGCTGGGCAAGAAGGCCTCCGACGCCCGCCTGGCAGCCTTCCTCCTGAGCCTGTCCACCCGCCTGGGCATGCGCGGTTTCTCCCGCACCGAATTCAACCTCACCATGTCCCGCAACGACATCGCCAATTACCTTGGCCTGGCGGTGGAGACCGTGAGCCGGCTGTTCACCCGGTTCCAGAGTGCCGGCCTGATCGAGGTGAATCGCAAGCTGATCACCATTTTCGACCTGGAGGGCCTGCAGGTGGTGGCGGGTGCCCAGCCGGTGGAAGAACTCCGGAACTGCCCAGGCCAGTGCGAGGGCGATCAGCCCCAGGGGAACTGAAGGCTTTGTCCCTTCCGGAAGATCGAGCCTCCGCTTGATGACGCGGTTACTGGCCCTCCACCTGTAGCCCGTGCAGCCTCAGGCGGGCGCGCAGCGTGTTGCGTGACATGCCCAGCTCCTCGGCCACCCGACTGCGGTTGCCCGCGAAGGCCTCCAGCAGGGATCGCAGGGTGAGTCCTTCGACTTCCTCCAACAACTCCCTCACCTGTCCACCAGCGATGGCTCGCTGGATCAGGGCCGTCAGTGCGGTCTCAGTGTGGGAGTCGGCAGCACCTTGCGTGTTCGCGCCACCGGAAAGGGGGAAATCATCGATGCACCCGACCCGGGCCCTTACTGCGGCCTGATAGACGACGTTCTTGAGTTCCCTTACGTTGCCGGGCCAGTGATATGCCACCGCCGTAGCCTCTGCCTGATCGGAGAACCCGGTGATTCGCAGCCCCAGGTTCAGGTTGACGTCCGATACAAAGGCCCTTAGCAGGGCACGGACATCGTCGGGCCGCTCACGCAGGGGCGGGATACTAATAGGCAGCTGCGTAAGCCGATAGTAAAGATCCCGGCGAAATCGCCCGGCCTCCACATCTTCCTCCAGGTCGCGGTTGGTGGCGGCAATGATGCGCACATCGGCGGCGCGGGGCTCGGAGTCACCCAGCCGATTAAACTGCCGGTCCTCCATGAAGCGCAGCAACTTGGCTTGAAAGGTGAGAGACATATCCCCAATCTCATCCAGGAGCAACGTGCCGCCGTGGGCCGACTCAATCCTGCCCACGCCATCGGTGACCGCGTTGGTATAGGCCCCACGCGCATACCCGAACAGCTCCGCCTCCAGCAGACCTTCGGGGATGGCCGTGCAGTTGATGGCCACATAGGGCTGTTTGGCCCTGGGGGAATGGCGATGGATGCAGTAGGCCGAGACCTCCTTGCCCACCCCGGTCTCGCCGGTGAGCAGCACATTGAGATCGTTGGAGGCAGCGACGCCCAGTTGCTTGTAAACGCTGAGGATCTGCGAGGAGGTACCCAGGATCGCCGGGCAGTCTTCACGCAGCACGTCCGCCTCCGTGCTGTTCAGGCAACTCACGTGGGCCTCGTCGATGGCTTTCATGAGTTGCTCGCGACAAAGGGGATCGGTCAGCACATCCAGGGCCCCCAGGCGCGTGGCGAGGATGACCTGTTCGGGCACCAGCCCCTCCCCCACCACCAGGGTGGGCAGATCGCCGCTGGATTTCATCAAGGCTTCAAGCCATGGAAGCCTTGGGGCGTCTGCCCCGCTCTCCCGGACCAGCGCCACGGCGGCTCGCTCCGGGCCAGCCACGTCATCCGGGTGCACGTACTCAAAGGCGATGCCCTGATCACGCAACCAGCGCTCCAGTTTCCTGCACTCGCAGCCATGCCAACCGATCAGCATGACGTTGCCGGTCATGGTATCCATCGCTCTCCTCCTGGCCCCGCCATGTCTGCTGAATACCGCATGGCTTCTATGGGTGTGCCTTTATGGCATAAGCATGACGGCTGCACCGATAAGCTACATTGATTATTATCAATTTAAATACCCGGGTAACCAGAGTGACTTTCGGGGGCAAGTGCTGGTCGCGCCTGAAACACAAGTGGGGCATGGATGGTGGTAAATGCCGAGGCTTCACGAGCAAAAAAAACCCCCTGACCCATCACGGGCAAGGGGGCTCAGGAGACCCCGCAAGGGGCCTGGAGGATCGCTTGGCCGGCCTTATCGGGGGCGCACGTCATGCACCCGGCTGATATCGGCCTCACCGCCCGGGCCATGGCAGCTGACGCAGCCTTCCTGCATGGGGTCCGGGTTGTCCAGGGTCGCGGTGATGGAGCCACCGCGCTGCAGGATGTGGTCACGCAGCCAACCTTCGTCGGTGTGACAGGAGGTGCACACCGAGGCGATGGGACTGAATCTCTCGTGCTGGTGGATATCCGTCAGGTTATTGTCGGCACCGAACTGACCGGTTCCGGCGCTTGTGAAGTCCGCATTATTCCAGTCGAAGGTGCGGATGCTGGAGCCGATCACACCGGCCTGCAGCGGCAGCTGGTAGCTGTCCTCCACGTGGCAGGTGTTGCAGTTGCCGACGCTACCTGGGAAGTGGGCCTCACCCTCCCAGGGGCCCTGGGGATCCCATTCTCCCGCTGGGGTATCACGATCCAGGGGGCCACCGAACACAACGTCGCGCAGTTGAATCCCGTCACCGCCCATCTGGGCACGGTGCACATGGTGAATCATGCGCTTGAAGTCCTTGGACTCCTCGCGCTCGCGGTCGTAGATCCCAAGGTTGCCCAGGCGCCCAAAGGCGATGAAGGGCTGTGTGCCCGCCGATATATCCGTGTTGTTCGGGTTATGGCAGAGCACGCAAAGCTCCGGATTATTGCGACGGTTGCCACCATGCTTGGCAAACCGGATGTGGCAGGACCGGCAGGTTTCCTCCACGTCCACCACCTTGCGCCGGGGCTCGGCCACGGCGTTGCCGATGGCGAACTCGGTGGTGCGGTGCAGGGCGTTGACGAGTGGGGTACGACCATCGTCCCAGATGCTGGCCACCTCTCCCCGGGTCTCCAGGGGAACAACCTGATTCTGCACCGCCACGGTGCCCACGCCGTGTTCGGGTAGGTTCGCCAGAGCTTCGGGCGGCAGTGCATAGTTTACCTCGTAGTAGCCGTTGCTGGCTGCACGGATGTTCAATGTGGATCCATTGCCACCATCGCTCCAGCAGGCCGCGTTACAGCCCACATCCGTGGTCCGACCAGGCCAGCTGGGATCGGTGGACTGGGTGTAGTCCGCTGAGATGAGACCGGAAGCATTCTGCTCACGCCAGCCGATGACGAAACCCAGCTGAAAACGGGCGTTGTCGCCATGGCGCAGGAAGGTGTTGAGGCCATCGTCGCGGACCCGCAGACGGAAGCTGATGGTGCCCTCCTCACGATCCAGCGTGGCCCCTTCGGAGCCGAACTGAATGGTGAGTTGGTCCTGACGAATGGCGGCACGGGTGAAGCTGAGGTGGGCGCGCCCCATGCGAACCCGGTTGTTACCGCCTTGATCGATACCTCGAAGCCCGATATTGGCCATGTCACCAAGAATGCTCTCGTTATGGCAGCCACCGCAGGCGTTGCCGGTATCCCACAGTTGCTGCCCCTCATGATGTTCACCGAAAGGGTCACCGCCCCGCCAGTCCGTCCCGTCAAAGCCCGCACGGTGCCCACTGCGCCAGTCACCCCGATGACCCGCCGTGCTGGCCCCAAAACGCACTGCCATCATTGCAGGCAGACGCTCGTCGTGCTCACTGTCGTTCTGGTACCAATACACATTGTCGTGGCAGGAAGCACACACCTCCACGGTGCGGGCCCCACCCTCGTGCCAGTTATCCCCGTCCGGGGTGACCACGGCCAGTTGCTGACGGGCCAGGCGATCCTCGCCACCAGCCAGCAGGACCAACTCATCATGGGTATCCTGACCCATGTGGCACTTCACGCAGTTGTCGATCCCATAAGAGGCCGTGCGAGGAAGTGGCTCACCATCCGGGGCCACACCATGATTGCTGTAGTTACCCACGGGGCTAACCCCACCATCTTCATGCACGGCCTGGGGGAAACGCAGCTTGCTGAAATCGTTATTGCGAATGAAGTAAGGGACGCCGGCGGCCACGCTGGGCAGGGTCTGCCCGCGGTGGATCTTGTGCACCATCTGCTTGAAGTCGATGCTGCGACCACTGACCGGATCCACACTGCCGGGATTGTGGCAGGTGACGCAGTACTGGGGCTCCACCCGGTTGCCGCCGTGTTTGGCCAGGGTGCCATCGTGGCAGGTGTTGCAGCTCTCCAGGGAGATCATGTCGCGGGTGGCATCCACCCCGTGCATGGGGATACCACCAGTCGCCGGAATGAAATCGAACCAGGCGTTTGTGGCGGGCATGCCACCGCCCAGCTGCATACCGACACGGTGGGTCCACTCAGGGTTGTAATCCACTGTATACGTGAGCGTGTCGCCAGAGCCTTCGATACGCACGCCCCTCGGGAGAGTAGTACCATCAGCCCAGGTACAGCGAACATCCAGCCCGAGATCCTCCGAGAACGCATGCGTATCGTGTGAGCCACCTTCAACACATCGCCACAGGTCTTGCAGATTCTCACCACTGATGGTTCGGCTTGCCTGATTCACATTGAGACTGTAGGTATAGCGATATTCGCCATTGCCCAGGTTTTCAAGGTCACCACTGTTTTCCACGGCCCCCTGGATGGCGTTCCCGAACATGGGAGCCCCCTCGGGGTTATTGTCGGACATGGCGTGGGTCCAGCCCGCAGGATTCACCTGCCTCTCCCGGGTGATGTAGTTCACCCAGTCGTAACCATCCCCATACCGGCTCCTTGGGGCCAGTTTGGCAAAGGTGAAACTCGCATTCGTGAGGTCGGTGATCGGGGCGCCCGTTTCGTCCAGTAGTGTGAATTCCACCACAGGGTGTCCGTCCTCGATGCTGGCACGGGTGATGCTCAGCCCAAGCCCCGCCGCTGGCGCGCTGGCCACCGGGGTGGTGCTGGGTTCATCCACCGAACCATCGAAGCCGCTGTCGTCGGGCAGGCAGCCTGCCAGACCCAGGGCCAGGGTTGCCAGCAACAGGGTGACCAGGGCGCGTGGTGCGCGCCAGGTCAGCGGTCGTGATCGGATGTAATCATCGGTCTTGGATGACATGCTCCCCACCTCCGGGTCTGGATGGTCATGCGGCCTGGGTTGGCATCCCTTCCCTGGATGTTTTTGTTGGTATGGCATGGTGTCTGGCCCTGTGGTTTTCAGAACCGGTAGCGCAGGGCGCCGGCGATCAGGTGCGTGGTGTAGTCGGGGCTGTCATGGTCCAGCAGGATCATGTTGCCCACGCCGGTCACGCCCACGCCGTCAGTGCCCCAGTCCCTCTCCCGGTAACGCTCCACCATGTAGCGCAGGCGAAAGTCCAGGTTGTCGCTGACCTTGTAATCCCCGTAGAGGCTGAACTGGGTGAGGCGGCTATCCAGGCTCGGGTACACGCCACCTCCGCCGCCTTCCACCAGGGTGCGCATGCGCCCGGAGGTCTCCACGTGCAGGACCTCGGCGCCGACGGTGAGCCGGTCGGGCCTCAGGTCGTACTCACCGCCCACGCCCAGGGTGACGGACTCGTCGTCGCGGTCGGAACGCCAGTTGCGTGGGTCGGCAAACGCCAGAGCCTCGCGTCCCGCCTGGCGGGCCTCGGTGTTCTCATAGGCATAGAAGCCGTAGGTGGTGATGCGATCCGTGGGCACCCAGGACAGGTCCACGGCCCATACCTGACGTTCGGCCCGTTGCAGGCCCAGTTCCGAGCGGGTGTAGTCGTCGTCGATCCACTGCACCCGGGGGGTGACCTGGATGCGGTCGGCGATGTGGAAGCTGGCATACACGCTGGCGGTGCGCCGATCCCGGTCGGCCAGGTAATACTGGCGCAGTTCTTCGGGGCCGGTTTCCCGCTCGTACTGGGAGCCCCGCTGTTCGGCATAGCCCAGTTCCATGTTGACACTGGTGCGTGGCAGGGCCCGGCTGCGCAGACCGATCCTGTAGGCTGTCTCGTCCGTGTCCCTGCGATCGGAGAAGGTGCGCTCGCGTTCGTCCCGAACCACACCCAGGTTCAGGTGTGTGCGGTCCTGCACCCGGTAGCTGGCGTCCAGGTGGTAGCGGTTCTGGGTGTAGCTGACCGGCCGTGTGGCCACCACGCGACTATCCAGTTCGTATTCGTAGGCATTGGTCCGGTTGTCCCGATCGTCATACCGATAGCCGGCTCGCAGGTTCAGTCGCGGGTGCGGGCGTCCGCTGGCACGCAGGTTCACCAGTGTGGTGTTGATCCGCCCATTCAGCGAACCCGGCAGCCCCGCCACATCCTCCACGAAGCGTTCATCCTGCGTCATGCGCCCCAGCGCCAGATCGGCCCCCACGCGTCCGGAATCGCTGAAGCTGTATCCCAGCGAGCCTGTCACCTGGTGGAACTGGTTGTCGGGCTCCAGGCTCACGGTGCCTGCCTCGGTCTCGGTCCCTGCCCCGGCCCAGTCCGGGCGCGTGGCGTCCGGCACGTCCAGGCTGCGACCATCCCGTTGCGAGAAGACGGATAGCCGGTATCCCAGGCGGCCCTGGAGTTCGTCACCGTCATAGGTGACATCCGCCTCGAACCGGGTGGTCTCGTAATCCACCGGGACGGGCACCAGGGAGGAGCGTTCCTGGGTCCAGAAGTGATTGTTGTTCACGCCCCGGATGATGGTTCCGTCCTTGCGCTCATAATGCACAGCGGAACTGGCACGCCAGCGGGTATCCAGGTTGACCCGTCCACCAGCCCCCAGGCCCTGGCGCGAAGTGCCCACGTTGCGCTCGCTCAGGAAGGCGTCGGCCACATCCCGGCCCCCGTCTTCAGGCAGACTCAGATTGCCCGAGCCACTCCCGCGATACGGGGTGCCCAGATCCCGGTAGAGGGTGTTGGGGCTCTCCCGGTAGTAGAAGAAGCTGCTGTAGCGCCCCTGATCACCGGCATCCAGACGCAGACGGCGTGAATCCAGGCCCAGGTTGCGCCCCTCCAGCCGCCAGTAGCGGGCGCTTTCGCTGTTGTAGGCATCCTGGCCCTGCAGCAGGAAACCCAGATCCAGGAACCAGCCTTCCTCATTCACCCCGGTGAAACGCCCCAGGCGAAAGGAGTCATTGTCCAGGTAGCCCAGGCCGAGACGAACCTCCCGCTGCACCTTGTGCTCCACGTCGGGTCGGTCCGCGATGGCAGCGGCGGCCTCCTGAGCCGCTTCGCGCACTTCGTCATCGGGCTGGGCCCAGGCCGGGACATGGGCCAGGCCCAGGGCACACAAGGCGGTGATCAGCGCCGTCTTTCGTGGTTTATGCATGACGTGTTTTCCTCTCATCCCCTGTTTGCCGTCGCCCGCGCCATCATTCCTTGAAGACGTGGCCGCGGGGATGGTTGGTGCCGTGGATCTGGCTATGGCAATTCAGGCAGCTGCGCCCCTGCACCCGGAAGTCCATGCTGGCCCCGCTCAAGCCCACATCGGAATGGCTGCCCAAATGGCATTGCTGGCACAAGCCGGGAGCCCTGGCATTGAGCAGGGGGCGATGGATGGAGCCATGCGGGTCGTGACAGGTCACGCAGGACTCACGGGCCGGGTTGTGTTCCCAGAGGAAAGGTCCCCGTTTCTCGGCGTGGCAGTTGAAGCAGGTCTCGTTGATGGTATGCCCCACCAGCTTGTTGGGACCGGGAGTGCCATGGGGGTTATGGCAATCGGTGCATTGCATGATCCCTTCCGGCACCGGGTGGTGGGAGGGCTTGCCGAAATCCGAACGGCGATCCAGATGGCAACTCCCGCAGACCTCAATCTGGGTGTCGGCCTTGAGCAGCTTGGGGCGCTCGTTGTGCATGGCATGGCAGTTCACGCAGGCCAGGCCGGAGAATTCGTGGGTACTGCCCTTCCAGTGGCGCCGGGCACCTTCCTCGTGGCAGCTCAGGCAGGGCTGGTTGAGACGCTCGGGGGTTTCCTTATCGATATTGAAAAGGGTTTCCATGCCCTGGCCATGGCAGGCGTTGCACATGCCCTGGGAGAAAGGGGTGCGCTCGTCGGCAGTGAACGCATGAGGCGAATTGAAGATCCGCTGCACGTGTTCCTCGATCTGGGCGGTGCGGTCCACCACCACTTGGGGGATCTTGTCCACACCCCGGATCGGACGTTCAGGATCCGCGTCCGTTGCCCAGACCGTGCTCGGGCCCGCAATCGCCAGCCCGATGGCCGCGACGATCAGAATCAACCATTGCCTCATTACATCCCCCTCTGGCGCCTGGTCCTTTGTTTTTGGGGCCCACCCCCGATACTGGGTCGTTCGGGGGCGGTTCAGCGGACGGACCAGCCTTCAAAGGGAGGACAGCAGAACTCGTGCCAAAACCATGAAAATGGTAATGGATTGATTAGAGGGTGTTTTTTGTGAGGTCTTTCGAGCAAGACCCGAGCAGATATTGATCAATCGCAAGCGAGGGCGATCAAAATATGGCAAAAAGGGGACAGACACCTTTCTCTTCGAAAAAGGTGTCTGTCCCCTTTTTCCTTTTTTCAGGCTGGTGGAACGCGCAACTGGAAGGTGACCGGCCCATCGTTGATGAGCGAGACGACCATGTGGGCTCCGAATCGGCCCGTGGCGACATGCGGCCAGGCGTTACGGGCCTGGCTCACCAACTCGTTGAATAACCGCTCGCCTTCCTCGGGTGGGGCGGCGGGCGTGAAACTGGGACGCATGCCCTTGCGGGTGTCGGCGGCCAGGGTGAACTGGGGTACGAGCAGCAGGCCACCCTGGATATCGCGTACGGACAGGTTCATGCGCCCCTCGGCATCCTCGAACACACGGTAACCCAGCAGGCGCTCCAGGAGGCGTTCGGTCTGGGCGGGACCGTCGCCCCGCTCCACCCCCACCAGCACCAGCAGGCCGGCATCGATCGCGCCCACCGTATGCGCATCCACTTCCACGCTGGCGCGCGTCACCCTCTGCAGCAGGCCGATCATGTCAGACGGTCCGCCAGGGCGTTGGTGGCGGCCACCAGTTCGCGGGTGATGCCTGGCTCGCTGGCGGAGTGACCGGCGTCGGGCACGATGTGCAGATCCGCCACCGGCCAGGCCTTGTGCAGGGCCCAGGCCTGATCCACGGGGCAGACCACATCGTAACGACCATGCACGATGGTGCCCGGGATATCGGCCAGACGATAGGAATCGCGGAGCAACTGGTCCGGCTCCAGAAAGCACCGGTGCTTGAAGTAATGGCATTCCACCCGGGCCAGGCTCAGGGCCACATAAGGGTCCTGGAAATGCGCCACCACGCCTGGATTGGTGGTCAGGGTCGCGGCCCGGCCCTCCCACTGAGACCAGGTCTTGGCTGCCGCCATGCGCGCCACCTCGTCGTCGCTGGTGAGTCGGCGGTAATAGGCCGCCACCATGTCAGTGCGCTCCGCCTCGGGGATGGGGGCCAGATAGTCTTCCCAGTAGTCCGGGAACAGGCGCCCGGCCCCATCCTGATAGAACCACTGGATATCCTGGGGCCGGCACAGGAAGATTCCCCGCAGGATCATGCCCAGCACCCGCTGCGGATGGCGCTGGGCATAAGCCAGGGCCAGGGTGGAACCCCAGGAGCCACCGAAGACGACCCAGCGATCAATACCCAGGTGCTCGCGGATGCGCTCCATGTCGTCCACCAGATCCCAGGTGGTGTTGTTCGCCAGGCTCGCGTGAGGGGTGGAACGGCCACAGCCCCGCTGATCAAACAGCACGATCCGGTACCGGGCGGGATCGAAGAAACGCCGATGCCACACATCACAGCCAGCGCCCGGTCCGCCATGGAGGAAGATCACCGGCAGCCCGGAGGGATTGCCGCACTCCTCCAGGTACAGGCGATGGGTGTTGTCCACGCTCAGGTGCTGGGAGCCATGGGGCTGGATGCTGGGGTAAAGAAGGTCGCTGGGCATGGGCGCTCACCGGTGGGGGAAATCTTGCTCCATATTTTAAGAGTAATGACACGATCCATGTGTCGGAGAGTTCAAGAAATGGGGGCATTGACGCCCAGGCCAGGCGGCGCAATGGGGCAGCGTCCTGAGACCAGACATGCCTGGCATGAGGGAGCAAGAACAGGGTTTTTTCGGGCCGACGACGCCGTGTAGGAAAATCCCTACAGAAAAAACCCGCAAAACGGCAAAAAAGGGCCTTTTCAGGCATTACAGACCCAACACTCCGTGTGGGATCATATTCCCCATGGTGCAAGACGCGCCGGGCAAAGGACCCTGGATTGCCGGGATCAAGGATTGAAACCAGCCAGGCGTGGAAAGAATCCACTTGGGAGGCAAGGACGCCGCTTCAATCACCTTATGCCAGGATGGCATGGCCCTCGTCAGGGATGGCGAGGGTTTTTTTTGCCCGCACGGCACAGCCGTCTTCCCCGGACTTGCCCACCGCCCCCCCAGTGGTTATCGTCGGGCAGCCATGACCCAACCCAGACGCCCTTCCCGCTCCCTCATCCGCTGCACCGGTCGCGCCATCGGCGATTTTCGCATGATCCGCGAAGGGGATCGACTGCTCCTGGGCCTCTCGGGAGGCAAGGATTCACTCACTCTGCTGCATCTGTTGCTGTATTTTCAGGCCCGGGCACCGGTGCGTTTTGAACTGGGCGCGGTCACCATCGACCCCCAGACCGGCCTGACCGACAAGCGAGCGCTGATTCCCTATCTGGATGACCTGAAGGTGCCCTATCACTACGTGAGCGAACCCATCCTGGAGCGGGCCGAAAAACATCTGGACAACCATTCTTACTGCGCCTTCTGCTCACGCATGCGCCGTGGTCTGATCTACCGCACCGCCCGGGAGCACGGATACACTGCGATCGCGTTGGGCCAGCACCTGGATGACCTGGCCGAGAGTTTTCTCATGAGCGCCTTCAATGGGGGCCGCCTGAAGACCATGAAGGCTCATTACCGGATTGAAAGCGGTGACCTGCGGGTGATCCGCCCACTGGTATACGCACGGGAGCGTCAGATCCAGGATTTTGCCCGTTCTGCCGCACTGCCCATCCAGGAAGAGAACTGCCCCACCCGCTACGGCACCCCCACCCAACGCCCGCGCATGAAGGCGTTGCTGGCCCGGGAGGAGGCCGATAACCCCCATCTCTTCAAGAGCCTGGTGCGCACCTTGATGCCACTGATGTCCGTGGGCCTGGATGACGTGCCCCAGGCGGATGAGACCGACGCGCCTGGCACCGCCAATCCAATGGAGTCGATCGTTTCATGGAAGCGCTGATCCGGCTGGCCTTCACGCTGCTGGCCCGCCTGCCGCTGAGGGTTAATCACGCCCTGGGGGCGGGACTGGGCTGGCTTGCCTGGGGATTGCGTACTGAGCTGCGACGCGTGTCGCTGATCAACCTGGCACTGTGTTTTCCCGAGCAGGACGCCCGCTGGCATCGGCGCGTGGCCCGGGCCAGCCTGATGGAAACGGGCAAGACCCTCACGGAAGCCCCCTGGCTGTGGCATGCCGGCCCTCAACGGATCGCGGCCCTGCGCCAGGCCGGCGAGGGCGAAACGCACCTGACCCAGGCCCTGGCACAGGGCCGGGGCGCCTTCTTCGTATCGCCGCATCTGGGCAGTTGGGAATACTCCGGATTACAGGCCGTGAGCTTCGGCCCCATGACCAACCTCTATCGCCCGCCGCGCATGCAGGCCCTGGAAGCCCCCTTGCGGGAGGCCCGCCAGGCCACCGGCGCCCAACTGGTCCCCACGGACCGCCGCGGCATCCGCCTGATCAAGGAAGCGCTGGCCCGAGGGGAAATCGTCGGCATGCTGCCGGATCAGACTCCCAAGGGGGCCCAGGGGGTGTTTGCACCCTTCTTTGGTCAGCCGGCCATGACCATGACTCTGCTGCCCAAGCTGGCGGCCCACCGCCACACGCCGGTGGTCTTCGCCTTTGCCGAACGACTGCCCCGGGGGCAGGGCTATCGTTACCGGTGCATGCCGGCGCCGGAGGCCCTTTACGACGAGGACCCGCAGGTGGCTGCCACGGCCGTGAACCAGGCGGTTGAGGCACTCATACGGCAATGTCCCGAGCAATACATGTGGAGTTACAAGCGGTTCAAGGTCAGGCCCGCTGGCACGCCTGGGTGGTATTGATCCGGGCAATCACTCATCGAGAAACGCCACAGCCACCTCACGATCACCCACTCGCACCACACGCCCATGGACCAGCGGCGGAGCCTCTCCGTCCCCCAGGGTGCCTTCAACACGCACCTGGATCCGCTCCCCCATCACCGGGGCATCTTCCCCTGCGACCAGCAGCAACACGCCATTACCGCTCAGATCACGGGTTTGAACCCTGCGGGCGGGGCGACCCTCACGAAACAATTCCACCGCCACCTCCACTGGCAGACGGGGATGCTGACGCCGATCCGATTCCATCTCTTCAAGACTCCCAAGGGCTGGCACGGTCCGGCAACTTGGCGGACAGGGCATTCATGACAATAGGTTCTTATAACCTGATTTATACATATTAGATCAATCACCATGCCTGGCTATATATTGACCCATCGCAAGTAACCCGCGATTGGACCCGGATTAATTCTAAGGATATGCTGATATTGAATTTGGGGAGCCGACCCGAGGATCGGCAGCCTCAGACGAGAAGACCAAACACCTGGAGAAGCTTGCCCGCCATGATACGCAAACACATTACATCCGCCACCCTGGCCCTGGCTGCCATCGGCGCCGTATCGGTAGTCCAGGCAGACGTCACCCGGGGCGAACTGATGGCCACCACCTGCTTTGCCTGCCATGGCACCGACGGGCACAGCCCCGGATCCATGCCCAGCATCTACGGGTATCCCCCCGAAATCATGATCAACCAGATGAAGGCCTTCCGCGATGGTCGGCGCCCGGCCACGGTCATGGATCGTCATGCCACCGGCTACACCGATGAGGAGATCGAACTCATCGCCGAATACCTGAGCCGACAATAACAAGCAGGGGGCTTTACATCATGGAACATAGATTTTCCCGCAGAAACTTCCTCCGTGCACTGGGGGCCGGAGGAGCTGCCACCGCACTGGCCGCCTGCGGCACCATGCCGGGAGCACGCCGTCGCGGCCCCAACGTGGTGGTTGTGGGGGGCGGTCCCGGAGGCGCCACCACGGCCAAATACCTGAAACGGTTCGACCCCAATATTCAGGTCACCCTGGTGGAGCCCAAGGCCACCTACCATACCTGCTTTGGCTCGAACTGGGTGCTCGGCGGCCTGGCCGAAATGGACGACATCGAGCAGACCTATGGGGCGCTGAGGGACAGGCACGATGTGAATATCGTGCAGGACACGGTCACCGCCATCGATCCCGACGCCAGGCAGGTGCGCCTGGCAGGAGGAGACACGCTTTCCTACGACAAGCTGGTGGTCTCCCCGGGGATCGACTTCCGCTTCAATGCAGTGGAAGGCTACAGCGAGGCCGTCTCCCGGGACATCCCCCATGCCTGGAAGGCGGGTGAGCAAACCCGCATCCTCAGGGATCAGTTGCGCGCCATGGACGATGGCGGGGTCTTCGTGCTGGTAGCCCCGGGCAATCCCTTCCGCTGCCCCCCAGGACCCTATGAACGGGCCAGCATGGTGGCCCACTACTTCAAGGAGCACAAACCCCGCTCCAAGGTCATCATCCTTGATAACAAGGAGAACTTCTCCAAGCAGGGGCTGTTCATGGCCGGCTGGGAGCGCCTTTACGGGGACATGATCGAGTGGGTGCCCAGTTCCCAAGGGGGGCAGGTGGAGCAGATCGACCCGGATACACGCACCGTTTACTCCGACGGGGGACTGACCCGCTTTCGGGCCGATGTACTCAACTTCGTGCCGCCACAGCAGGCGGGCGCCATCGCTCGGGAGGCCGGTCTGGCAGACGACACCGGTTGGTGCCCGGTGGATCAGCTCAGCTTCCGGTCCGAGAAGGACGAGGACATCTTCGTGATCGGGGATGCCTGCATCGCCGGCGCCATGCCCAAATCAGGACATTCGGCCAACACCCAGGGCAAGGCGGTGGCGGCGGCCATCGTGCGGGCCATGAACGATCAGGACATGCTGCCGCTGTCCACGGTGAACACCTGCTACAGCCTGATCGGCCCCGATTACGGCATCACGGTAGCGGCGGTGTACCGCTTCGAGGATGGCGGTATCGCCGGGGTGCCTGGCTCAGGCGGTGTGAGCCCCTCTGAGGCCAGCGATGCCTTCCGGCGCCAGGAGGCCCGTTACGCCCAGGGTTGGTACGACAGCATCACGGCGGACACCTGGGGCTGACAAAACCCGGGGCAGACCTTGGGGTCTGCCCCGGGGGGCGCTCCCACAGCCCCTCGCCCACCTGAGTCCACCTGACCATCAGGCATTGAGGTCGGGGATCAACTGGCTCTCCATCCGGGCGATGGAGTCCTTCAGGATCAGCTTGCGCTTTTTCAGACGAGTCAGGCGGATCTGATCCACGAAGGGGCCTTCGGAGAGGCGCTCAATGGCCTCGTCCAGGGCACGGTGCTCCTCTTTGAGCTCACTCAGCCGCGTTCGCGCCGAGTCCAGATTCGGGATAGTCAAGCAGAATCCTCCGCCAGGGGGTCGGGGTCATCATCCCAGATCCCCGGCGTGGGCGCCATGCCCTGCATCCGGCGCCGCGCTCGATCATGACAGGGGGTACACGCGGTCGGATTGCACCAGTTCCCGGGCTGGGCCTTCCGCAAGGGCCGGTGCAAACAGATAGCCCTGCCCCAGCTGACATCCCAACTCGCGCAGATGCGCGGCCTGACTGACTGTCTCGATACCCTCGGCAACAACGGTCTTGTCCAGGGCGCCGGCGATGGAAATCACCGCCTGGATGATGGCGGCGTGCCCGGCATCCACGCTCAGACGACGCACGAATGAACGGTCAATCTTGACCACATCGAAGGGGAAGTCCTGCAACTGGCTCAGGGAGGAGTAACCTGTGCCAAAATCATCAATGCACAGGGAAACGCCGATGGCCTTCAGGCCCTGCATGACCTCCAGGGCCTGGGCGGCGTTTTCGATCAGGGCCGACTCGGTGAGCTCCACCTTGATGCAGGCCCCAGGCACCTGGTGTTGCTCCAGGGCCGCGGCCAGCACGGACACCAGCTCCGGATCCCGCAGCTGCTTGCCCGACACGTTCACATTCACGGGCAGGCAGGGTGCGCCGACGGCGGTGCGTTGCCGATGCCAGCGGGCCGCCTGGGCCACGCTCTCGCGGATAACCCAGCGCCCCAGGGGCAGGATCAGGCCACTGTGTTCGGCCGCGGGGATGAACACATCCGGGGGGATGGCCTTGCCGTCCACGCCCCACCAGCGGGCAAGGGCCTCAAACCCGGCCAGGCGCCCTGTATCCAGGGAAACCAGGGGCTGGTAATTGAGCTGGAACTCATTGTGCTCCAACGCCCTGCGCATGGCGTTTTCCAGGTTGAGCCTCTCCACTGCACGCGTGTGCATGGCGGTATTGAAAACGGCACTGCCCCCCCGGGCCCGGGACTTGGCCTGATACATGGCCGTATCGGCATTGCGCAGCAACTCATCGGCGCGTAGATCCTCATCCGTGCTCTTGGCAATACCAATGCTGAAGGTGATGAAGAGTTCCTCATCCCCGGCCCGGATGGGTTCGGCCATGGCATCGCGGATACGTTGCACCACCTTGTGGATCTCGTCTTCGTCGGGCAAGCCCTCCAGCAGCACCGTGAATTCATCGCCCCCCAGACGCGCAACGGTGTCGCCGGGACGCAGTAACCCACGCAGACGGTCACCCGCCTGCACCAGCACCCGGTCCCCCATGGCATGCCCCAGGGAGTCGTTGATGATCTTGAAGTCGTCCAGGTCCAGAAACAGCACCGCGAACTCGAAATCGGCACGGCGGGCTCGGTAGATGGCCTGCGTGAGCCGATCCAGGAACAGGGTCCGGTTGGGCAGGCCGGTGAGGCCATCATGCAGGGCATCGTGCTTGAGCCGCTCCTGGATGCGTCGCTGCTGGGTGATGTCGGTCATGGACCCAGCGATGCGGCGGGCAACGCCCTGTTCATCACGCACCGCCAGGCCCCGAAAGCGCATCCACAGGTAGCCATCGTGCTCATGCAGCACACGCTGCTCACTTTCCAGCCAGTCACTGCGCCCCTCCAGGTGGGCCTTCACGTCCCGCCGTAAACTGCCCACATCATCAGGATGCACACGCACGAACCAGGCCTCCGGAGAGTCCCCCAGATCCATGTCCCGGCAACCCAGCATGGCTTTCCAGCGGGGCGAGAAATAGATGCGGTCGGTGTCCAGGTTCCAGTCCCACAGGCCATCATTGGCCCCGGCGGCCGCCAGCTCGTAGCGCTCACGTTCCACCGACAGTTCGTGCATTTTCTCGGTCAGGGATCGATTCTTGCGCTGCACGTCTCGTTCCAGGGACTCCAGGCGATCCGCCAGGCCGAGAGTGATGCGCTCCAGCAGGGTCAGTTCATCGGGCAGTCGCGGACGACGGGAAAGATCCAGTTGCTCCCGGGCCGCCTCAAAGCGATGCTCGGCCAACAGAGGAAGTAGCCGGGCCACGCGCCGCAGTCGCGCCAGGGGTTGCCGGGTCAGGGCCACCACAGCCAGCATGAAGACCATCAGTCCGGCCAGACCGATGAACAGGTTCTGCCAGCGAGCCGCCGCGATCTGTCTTCGAGCCTCGGTGACATCCGAGATGACCGCCGCCAGGACGCGATCCTCCGGGTGGGTTCCCGGCAGGTCGAAGGGCATCATCTCGAAAAAGCGATCCCCCATCAGCGCCTCCCGACGACCCTGCCCCTCCATGGTGCTTTGCACCTGCCTTGACGTCTTGCTCTCCAGCAGCGGTCGCAACACGTCCTGCCGGGTGAGGGCCACCAACTGCCCCCCCTGGCTCTGGGGGCGCAGATCCAGCGTCCCATCCGGCAACGACTTGCCCATAGGGTCCTCGATCAGGGCAATATCCAGTTGCGAGATGCCCTGGAAAGCGAGCACCAGATCACCCAGGGTACGACCCAGCACGATGACCCCCAGGGTCCCGTCCTCCCCCAGGATCGGCGCCACCGCCTTGGTCAGGCACAGACCCTGGCAATGGGTGAACACCAGGGGTTGTTCAGTGGACAGCACCTGGTCGATGGCCTCCCGCATCCTGGGGCAGTCCTCGCAGGGCGGCACCCCCACACTGGACTGCAGCATCACCTCCCCATCGGCGTCCAGAAACACGGCCATGGCCAGATCCGTATCCATCTGCAAGGACGCCCACAGCGGGCTGAAGACGGTGGCCAGCCGATCGGCGTCCCGCGCCTGCAAGGCCTCCCGCACGCCGGATAAGGCGGGAACAAGATGGGCCAGGCTGAGCAATTCCGCATGGGACTGCTGAGTCAGGCCCTCCAGTTGCTCCAGGGCGCGGGTCTGCTCCAGGGCACGCTGGTCCTCGTACTGCTGTTGCAGGTTGTGATGACTGAACAGGGCAAAGGTGGCCAGCAGCAGGAGCAGCAGCACGCCGAAGATGGCCAGAAACTTCCACTTCAGGCTGACAAATCCTTGGGAGAGGGCTTCCTGGTACATGTTCAGAAGGTGAACGAGGCTTGCAGGGCGAACAGATCCCAGCGAGCCTGCCCGCCGCCCTGGTCAAATTCCGGGTTGTCCGCCAGCGGTGTGAGGGCCGTGCCGTCAATGTGATGCCACTCGGCCCGCAGCAACCATTGGGGCGTCGGCCGCCAGCCCGCGCCCACCGTCCATTGGTGCTGATAGAAGCGATGTGGCGCACGCCCCGCCCCCGGAATTTCCAGTAGGCCGAACTCCCGGGACTGGCGTGTGCCACTGCGATCACTGGTGTCGTTCCAGTGCTGTTCGTGGCGCACGAAGCCCTCCCATTGATGATTGAAACGATAGGTGCCCTGCAGATAATACCCAGCCTCGGTGAATGCACCGTCGGTGAGTGGCCCGTAACCCTTGGGGTGAAGACGCCGGATCACCCCCTCGGTGGTGAGGCTCAGTCGCTCCCGGTTCCACTCGGCGCTGAGCACCAGGGCATCCACCGCCGTCTCACCGGGTTCGAGCGGCCGTGGCGGATCACCGGGGCGGTACTCGGTACGCACCCGGGAATAGGTGGCTCCCAGGCGCAGGGCACCCCCATCCCGTTCATACAGCAGGCGGGCGTTCTGGCCGCTGGTGAGCAGGAGTTCCCCCGGGGCATCCTGGGTGCGCAGGAAGGCGGCCTGGGTCTCGTCCTGCAGGGTGGTGGGCACGGCCAGGCCCAGGTCGAACTGGAACAGGCCCCTGTCCGTAAACCACTGCCAATAGGTATGCAATCCGTCCACACCGATGTAGAAATCCCGAACGCCCAGACCCTCCACGTAGATGGTCTGGGGCAGGAGGATGCCCGGCCGTGTGGTGGCCACGTCCCGGGTCTCGTTATAGAAGCCGATGGGGATCTTGGCACGACCGAGGCGAACGCCGCCGATCACCGCACCGTCCAGAAAACGATAGTCCACAAAACCGTAGTCCAGGCGAGGATCGCCGTCATACAGCTCACCGGCGCGACGGCTCACCACCTGGGCAGCCAGGGCCAGGGAGGGGGTGACCGCGTAGCGGGCATTGAGCCCCAGTTCCGTCAACTCGAAGCTGCCATCCCGGCTCGGCCCGTAATAGTCGTTACCGCTGGAATACAGGTACCCCTGACTGACAAACCCATGCAGTTCCAGTGGCCCACCGGCCTGCGCCTGCGCCACCCCAAGGCCCCACAGCGCGAGCAGGAAGATGCAGATTCCCTTGCCCGAGCATTTCATCGCCCCGCCTCCATGCTGATCACCCGAACCCCCGGATGGTCTACCGGGCCGGTCACGTAGCCCACCCCCCCGGGGGTCTGACTCACCCGGCGCAGCATCTCCTGACTGGACTCCACGGTGACCGGCCCGCGCCCCGTCCCCGAGAAGATCACGCGGTTCCAGGCATTTTGCAACTGGTAGGGGAAGACGCCGAGCACTTCCTTGCTGAAGGCCTCGTGGTCCGGGTGACGACTGTCCAGCACAAACACGGTGAGGCGTTCTCCCTGCAGGCTCTGCAGGCGCATGCTGAAGATGGCACGAAGCATGGGCAGGGTAATGGCGTTGTCCGGGAGGGATTCGTGGGCGATCACGACTGGAGGAGGGGCCGCATTGACCGACGGTGCAACAAAAAGGGTTGCCAGCAAAAGACAAGCGCGGCCCGCGGCCTTCAGTTCCCTGAAGAAGCGATCATTCCCTTCCATCCTGTCCCTGACTACCCCATGGACCGGCCCTTTGTGTTGTCTGCCTGCGTGGTGTGATCTGTCCCGCTCGAGCCCAGAATTTACACGCGATCGACGTGCTTCAACCTTATCCCAAGCCCCGGGTCGCGTCCACTGATGACACGCCCACCCGGACAGATGGCGGTCTGGCCTTGCACCTGAGTATGATGAGGGGCCATTGCAGTCAGACGAGCGCCCTGATGGCCCAAAACCCACCTCATGCCGACCCCCATCATGACCATACCGCCTGCATCCGCAGCGCCATGGACAGTGCCGAACGCCTGTGCCGGGAACGGGGCGTGCGCCTGACCCCCTTGCGCAAACGCGTGCTGAAACAGATCTGGCAAAGCCACGAAGCAGTCAAGGCCTATGAACTGATCCATCAACTCAGTTCAGACGACCACACCGTGAAGCCACCCACCGTGTACCGGGCACTGGAGTTTCTGCTGGCCCAGGGCCTGGTGCATCGCATCGAGAGTCTCAACGGTTATGTGGGCTGCATCCAGCCCGAGCAAACCCACGACACGCTGCTGCTCATCTGCCGGCAATGTGGCGTGGTGACGGAATTGGCAGATGCCGGGGTCACCGAGGCGCTACGTCAAAAGGCGTCGGCCCAGGGCTTTGCGCTGGACCAGCCCATCGTGGAGGGGCGAGGCCTGTGCCGGCAATGTGCCAGGCGGCAGGGGGATGAGGATGATGGCGCGGCGGCAGGCTAGCAGCGCCCTTCTCCCCTCAACCCACGGTTACCAGTAGTTCTCGGTGGTGATGTGGCCCGGCTCGCGACGCCGGTTGCGCGTCATCCCTCTCGCCTTGAGCACGGCGCTGGTGTCGGCAACCATGTCCGGGTTGCCGCAGATCATCACCTGGGACACATCCGGCGTCAGCGGCAGCCCCGTGTGCCGCTCCAGCAGGCCGTTCTCGATGGCCGCTGGCACCCGCCCCGGCAAGGCTCCCCGAACCTCTTCACGACTGACGAAGGGCACGAACTGGAACTGGCTGTCCCGGTCCCGAAAGCCCTGGATGGTCTCCTGGTAGGTGAGTTCCTCGGCAGTACGCACGGCGTGCACCAGCACCACCTTGTCGAACCGTTGCCAGGGCGCCTCCGTCTTGAGTATGGACAAATAAGGACCGAGCGCCGTCCCGGTGGCGAACATCCACAGCACGTCAGCGTCGGGGATCTCATCCATCACAAAGAAGCCATTGGCCCGGGACATCAGTTCCACCGTGTCTCCAGGGCCCAGTTCCTGCAGACGGTTGGTCAAGGACCCTTCCGGCACGGTAATGAAATAAAAGTCCAGTGGCCGTTCATCGGGCGCATTCACATAGGAATAGGGCCGGGCCACGCGCTCGCCATCGATGGTGACCCCCAGACGGTTGAACTGCCCCGCCTTGAAATCGTCCACGGGGGCTTCCACCCGCAGCGAATACAGTCGCTGAGTCCAGCGCTTGAGTTCAACCACCTCGCCCGTCAACCAACCTGCCATGACATTTCCCTTGACCCTTGATGGGCCTCAATCGATCTGCCTATAACGTGTCGTCCCCCGACGTTTTTTTCAACGCCCCGGGGTTTGGGGTTATTCTTGAACCATGCCTTCTTTCAGTATAGACAGTCATTCCCATTTCGATGTGGAGGCCTTCGAGCCCGACCGGGAGGCCTGCTGGGAGCGCGCCCGTGCCGCTGGCGTCGCGGCCCAGGTGGTGCCGGCCATTGGCCGTGACAACTGGGAGAGGGTCCGCGACGTGGCCCATCGCTACCCTGGCATCCACCCGGCCTATGGTCTGCACCCGGTCTATCTGGACCGGCATCGGCCCGAGCACCTGGACGAACTGGCTGACTGGCTCGGCCGCGAACCGGCGGTGGCCGTGGGCGAATGCGGTCTGGATTGTTTTGTTGAGGGCCTGGACTTTGATGCCCAGTGGACATACTTCACCGCGCAACTGGACCTGGCAGTGCAGTTCGGATTGCCAGTGATCATTCACGCCCGCCGCGCCGTGGACAAGGTGACCCGGGCAGTGCGCGAAAGGCCGGGCCTTACGGGCGTCGTACACAGCTTTTCCGGCAGCCGCCAGCAGGCCGACAAGCTTCTGGAGCAGGGTATGCTGCTGGGCTTTGGCGGCCCCATCACCTATCCCCGTGCCCAGCGCCTGCGGCGCCTGGTGAGCGAACTGCCACTGGAAGGGATCCTGGTGGAGACCGACGCACCGGATCAGCCCGGTGCCTCTCACCGGGGTGAACGCAACGAGCCCGCGTTCCTGCCCGAGATCATCCACACCCTGGCTCAGCTGCGTGAAGACGACCCGTTCAGGGTGTCCCAGGCCACCGCCGACAACGCCCGCCGCCTGTTCCGGTTGCCCGCCGATCCACCCAGCCAACCCGACGCTTGAGACATCCGTGACCGAAACACCCGACATCCACGAACGTACCCGCATGCTCCTGGGAGACGCAGGCCTGGAACAGTTGCGCCGCTGCCACGTCTTCATCGCCGGCCTGGGCGGCGTGGGCGCCAGTGCTGCCGAGGCCATTGCCCGGGCTGGCGTTGGCCAGATCACCCTGCTGGATCACGACGTGGTGGGCCCCTCCAACCTCAATCGTCAACTGGTGGCATTGCACTCCACCCTGGGACGCCCCAAGGCCCAGGTGATGGCCGAACGCATCGCCGATATCCACCCGGCCGCACGGGTGACCGTGCTGCAGGACTTCCTCAGCCCGGACAATGTCGCGGACCTGCTGCCGGCAGATTGCGACTTCGTGCTGGACGGCATCGACTCCATTGCCTGCAAGGCGGCCCTGGTCCATACCTGTCAGCAACGCGGGGTGCCGGTGGTTTCCAGTATGGGTGCCGGAGGGCGGCTGGATCCCACCGCCATTCGCGTGGGCCCGCTGGCAGCAACCGAGAAGTGCCCCCTGGCGCGTGAGCTGCGCAAGCGCCTGCGTCGTCTGGGGGGGCATCTGGATTACCCGGTGGTGTATTCCATCGAGACACCCATCAAGGGAAGCGAGCACCGGCCCATTGATGGGCAGGTGTCCGGTCGCCCCCGGGCGGTGAACGGGACGATCTCGTATCTGCCTGCCCTGTTCGGGCTGACCCTGGCAGGGGAGGTGGTGAGGGGGCTGCTTGCCAGCCACCCCCTCCCCTGCGACCCACGGGCTGGTCTATAGTCTGAAGTGGAAGACGCAACAGGACCTCGTGTCAGGGAAACTCATGAGCAAGACTCTACTCCGCCCCTCTACCGGTCCATCCCGGGCGAAGGACAAACCAGCGCCCAGTGATCTGGAGCGCGTCATCGCCCAGGTTCATGCCATGGACAGGGTGCCCGATGCCTGGCAGGGCAGTGATCACGTGCCCACCATGATTCCCTACATGGCCAAGGCCGTGGATGAACTGAAGCGCATTTACATCAGTCCACGCCTGAAGCAGTGGATGAGCGGCCAGGGCCAGGGCCGGTTTCTCAAGGATCATGACCGCTGGCTGGCTCATCTCCACCCGGATGACCGGGATGCGGTCCTCGATGCCCTGCAGGAAACCCGTGAGATCCAGCGTGCCTACTGCCTGGAGTACCGGCTCCAGGACCGGGACGGTCGACCCCACTGGGTTCGAGACATGGGTGCCTACATCCATGACGGGCGCCCCGAGCGGGCCGTCATCCAGGGCCTGATGATGGAGATCCCGGATCCACAGGGTGGCACCCAACCGGCCAAGGCCCATGAGAGCAACCCGCTGCCCGAGCCCTCCGGCCCCGCGGAGCCACCGCAACTGGCCAGGCATCTGCACCAGCTTCTGGACCAGGCGCCCATGGCCCTGTTGGCGGTGGACGACCAGGGGCAGATCACCTATGTGAACCAGCAGGCACTCACACAACTGGGCTATGCACGCCCGGACCTGCTGGGCCGCGCTGCCCATGGACTGCTGCTCAAGGCCCGCGAGGACGGCACGCCGGTCCCCTGGTCAGACTCCCCCCTGCATCAGGTGCTGCGCAGCGGACAACCCCTGGAACGGCTGGAAACCGTACTTTGGCGCCGGGACCGCCGGGCCCTGCCGGTCCATCTGGCGATCACGCCGCTTCGCGCGGGGACCACTGCCAGCGGGGCGGTGATCACCTTTCAGGACGCTACGGAATACCGTTCCATGTCCACCCAGCTGGACTATCAGGCCAGCCACGATCCGCTCACCGGCCTGCTCAATCGCCGCGAACTCATGTTCCGTCTGGAGCGCGCCCTGCACGATGCGAGGCGTCGGCATGTACAGCACGCTTTACTTTATCTGGACCTGGACCAGTTCAAGCTGATCAACGATACCAGCGGCCACCAGGCCGGCGATGAACTGCTGCGTCGCATTGCCACCCTGCTCACCGATCACGCCCGCCAGGGAGACGCGCTGGCGCGCCTGGGGGGAGATGAATTCGCAGCGATACTGCACGAGGTCAGTCCCGAACAGGCCATGCGCCTGGCCGAGGGGATGCGTGAACTGATAGAGAACTACCGCTTCCACTGGGAGAGCCGCCAGTTCTCGCTCACCGTGAGTGTGGGGCTGGTGCCCGTGAACCGCCAGAGCAGCAGCGGCATCACCCTGCTATCCGCGGCCGACACCGCCTGCAACGCCGCCAAGGACACAGGCCGCAACCGGGTGCATGCCTTCAAGAAGGACGATACCAGCCTGATGCGCATGCAGGGGGACATGCACTGGGTGAGCCGCATCCACTCGGCGGTGGAGGAAAACGGGCTGCAACTCTTCTGTCAGCCCATCCGGCCGGCGGCTCCAGAGGGACAGGAAGCGGGGACGCACTTCGAGATCCTGGTGCGCATGCGTGATCACGATGACAAGCTGATCCCACCATCGGCATTCCTGCCGGCGGCGGAACGCTACAACCTCTCCACCCGCATCGACCGCTGGGTGGTGCGCCAGGCGCTGGACTGGATGTGCGATCAACGTGATCGCATGGGCCATCTGGATGCCTGTGCCATTAACCTGTCAGGGCATTCGGTGGGCAACAGTGAGTTTCTCAAGTTCCTGCTGGAAGCCTTGCAGGAGTCCAATCTGCCACCGGAGAAACTCTGCTTCGAGGTGACCGAGACCGTGGCGATATGCAACCTGGACAACGCCCGGCACCTGTTCTCTTCCCTGGGATCACTCGGCTGCCGCTTCTCCCTGGATGACTTTGGCAGTGGCATGTCGTCCTTCGGCTATCTACGCGACCTGCCGGTGCATTACCTGAAGATCGACGGACTGTTCGTGCGCGACGTGGCTCAGGACGAGACCGACCGGGCCCTGGTACAGTCCATCAACGATATCGCCCACGTGATGGGCAAACAGACCATCGCCGAGTTCGTGGAGTCGGAAGCCATCCTGCAGGTGCTGCGGGAAATGGGGGTGGATTACGTCCAGGGTCATCACATTGGCCACCCGGTGCCGCTGCACTCCATTACCCTCGGCGACACGTCATGAGGGTGCGCGACCCTATTCCCGGCGCAGGATGCTGTTGACCAGGGTGTCCGCCAGCCGGCTGGGGCGGAACGCCTTCCTGAGAACGACCCGGTCATAGCGGGTATCCACCCAGGTGAGCAGGTCCATGGGTTCTTGTGCGGCATCCCGCAGGTAGCTCTCGAAGAACCAATCCAGCAGACCGGTCTTGGCCCAACGGTAATGGAAATAGGGCCAGAGACGCAGTTGCCGGGTCTGGTCCAGGGGCATGCCCTCCATCCAGTGCAGGTAGAGGGTACTCATCACACCCACCCGGTCGGCGCCGGACTTGCAATGAAACCACACCGGATATTCGATGCGATCGAGAAGCTCGTGGGCGGCATGCATCGACTCGGGCGACGGCAGACTGCGGGAGTGCAGCTTGAGGTGCACCAGGGACACCCCGAGGCGTTGGCAGGCATCCGCCTCCAGGGCCATCATGGGGTTGTCCGGCTCCTCTCCCCGCAGGTTCACCACGGTGCGGATGCCATGCAAGGGGATGCGCTGGTGCAGGTGGCGGGGTGAGGGCTGGCCGGAACGAAAGGCCCGATGCGATATCCGGTGAAAGTTGGACAGCCCGAACTCTCTCACCCATCCGTCATCGGCCCAAAGGGCATGCACATAAGTACGCGCCCTTTGGGTGCGCGTACTCAGATCAACATGGCTCATGGGGCGTTGTGATGACCTTCAGACCCGGGTTTGGTCTCTGTGTTGTTGTGTATCCCGCATAGCACGTTGGTTCGGGACTCGATCCACTCTTCCGCGTCAGCCATGATCTCCTCGGCCCGGCGGCCCTCTGTGGGAATGGGCGGCCCGATCTCCATGCGAATGGTGCCAGGATATTTGATGAAGCTGCCCTTGGGCCAGTAAAGCCCGGCGTTGTGGGCCACGGGGATCACCGGGCGACCGCTGCGGGCCGCCAGCACAGCGCCACCCAGCTTGTAACGCCCCCGTTCTCCGGGCGCGGTGCGGGTGCCCTCCGGGAAGATCACCACCCAAAGTCCTCGCTGCAGCCGGTCCTGGCCCTGGCGGACCAACTGGCTGATGGCCTTGCGCCCGGCCGAGCGGTCCACGGCAATGGGGTGCACCAGGGACATTCCCCAGCCAAACAGGGGGATGCGCATCAGCTCCTGCTTGAGCACCCAGACCTGGGGCGGGATCACCCGCTGCAATCCCAGGGTCTCCCAGGTGGACTGGTGCTTGCACAGCAGCACCTTGGCCTCACCGGCCAGGTGTTCGGTGCCGGTGACTTCAAAGCCCAGGCCGCAGGTGACCTTGAGCCACCAGACATTGAAGCGGGTCCACTGGGACAGGACCCGGAAGCGGCCATGCCAGTCCAGGAGTGCGAGGAAGGGGAATGTGCAGGCGAACACGATGGTGGAGCCGGAAAAGCCGGCCCAGAACAGTGTGGCGCGGAGGTAGAGCAGCAGGGTGGGTTGGGGACGGGTCACGGGGTCATTTCAGGGGTTTTGGGCAGGCTGCATGATAACCAGCGGAACTGACGCGGGCCAGTGCCGGGGGGGGGCAGAGGGCTTGACCGCCGCATCCATGCGGCGAACACCCGCCTCCAGAAACCCGCCCCCTCGGGAGAACTGGATGCATCAGTGGCTTCGCCTGGGAGGGCCTCCCTGGGATGGGGGACACTGACGGAGAAGTTCCTGTACCAGTTCCGCCAGATTCCCATAGGCAGGGATGCCTTCGGCGATGCGGCCCTCGGCCAGGGCCCTGGCGCCGTTGCCGGTTCTGACCAGCAGGGGGCGACAGCCGGCGGCGGTGGCGGCCTGGATGTCGCGGGGGGAGTCACCCACGGCGGGCACGTCGGTCAGGTCGATACCCAGGTCCCGGGCCACCTGGTGAAACAGGCCCGGCAGCGGCTTGCGGCAGTCGCAGCCATCGTCCGGACCGTGGGGGCAGTGATAGATGCCACGCAGACGTCCACCCACTGCTTCCACTGCCCGGGTCATGCCCCCGTGGATGGCGTCCAGAGTGGCGGCGTCGAACAGCCCCCGGGCCAGGCCGCTCTGGTTGGTGACCACCACCACCTGCCAGCCAGCCTGGGTCAGCCGGGCGATGGCCTCCAGGCTTCCCGGCAGGGGAATCCATTCCTCCGGCGACTTGATGTAATCGGGGGAGTCCTGGTTGATGACGCCATCCCGGTCCAGAAGGATGAGCTTCATGGCACCCGGGACAGGTCCGCCACCCGCAGGAACAGGCCAGCCAGGCGGTTGAGCAGGGCCAGGCGGTTATCCCGAAGGCTGGCATCCTCGGCCATGACCATCACCTGATCGAAGAAGGCATCCACGGGCTCGCGCAGGCCAGCCAGCGCAGTGAGTCCCTGGGTGTACTCACCTGCATCGAAGTGGGCCGATACCGGCGCCCAAAGATCCTCCAGCCGCTCGTGCAGAGTGCGTTCGGCCTCCTCCTGGAGATGTTCCGGGTCAACCTGGCCGGGCAGGTCGCCTTCCACCTTGCGCAGGATGTTGTGGATGCGCTTGTGGGCTGCTGCCAGGGGTTCTGCCTCGGGCAGGCCCAGGAAGGCTTCCACGGCGCGCACGCGGCGGTCGAAGTCCAGGGGGCGGGTGGGACGCACCGACAGCACGGCGTCGAACACCTCGGGGCGGATGCCCCGGTCGTGGTAGTAGGCGCGCAGGCGCTCCATGACGTAGTCCAGCACCTGGGGAACGGCCTCCATGGCAGGCACGGTGCCCTTGTAGCCCCGGGCCGCCTGTTCCAGCAGGTCCTTGAGGTCCAGGGGCAGTTCCGCCTCCACCAGGATGCGCAGCACGCCCAGGGCGGCGCGGCGCAGACCGAAGGGGTCCTTGGCGCCGGTGGGCTTGAGACCGATGGCGAAGATGCCCACCAGGGTGTCCAGGCGATCCGCCAGGGCCAGCACCCGACCCACGGCCTCGCCAGGCAGGTCATCGCCGGCGTGGCGGGGCAGGTACTGGTCCTCCAGGGCCCGGGCCACGGCGGCGGCTTCGCCGTCGTACTGGGCATAGTACCGACCCATGGTCCCCTGCAGTTCGGTGAACTCGTAGACCATCAGGGTCTGAAGGTCGCATTTGCACAGCCGCGCCGCGCGACGGCATTCGGCCTCGGGCGCCCCAATCTCCCCGGCCAGATATCCGGCCAGTTGTTCCACCCGCAGGGTCTTGTCGTGCAGGCTGCCCAGCTTCTGCTGGAACACCACGTGACGCAGGGCATCCAGATGACTCTCCAGGGGGCGCTGGCGATCCTGCTTCCAGAAAAACTCGGCATCGGCAAAGCGGGGTCGGATGACGCGCTCGTTCCCCTCGCGCACCCGTTCCGGCTCCCGGGAATCCACATTGCTGATGGTGATGAAATGGGGCATCAGGCGACCCTGCTGGTCCACCACGGCAAAGTATTTCTGATTGTCCTGCATGGTGAGGATCAGTGCCTCCTGGGGCACCTCCAGAAAGCGGGATTCGAAATGGCCCACCACGGCCACGGGCCATTCCACCAGGGCGGTCACTTCATCCAGCAAGGCATCATCCAGCACGGCCCGCCCGCCCAGTTCGGCGGCAGCCTGCTCCACCTGGCCACGGATGTTTTCGCGCCGCGCATCGAAATCCGCCAGCACACTGCCCTGTTGCGCCAGCAGTTCCGCGTAGGCGGCCGGCTCCGGCACCTGCAGGGGATCAGGGTGGTGGAACCGATGTCCGCGGGTCTCGCGCCCGGCAGGGATGCCCAGGATGGTGGCGGGGATCTGCCGATCACCGAACAGCAGAACCGCCCAGTGCACCGGCCGCACGAATTCGGCGTCCCCATCGCCCCAGCGCATGCGCTTGGGGATGGGCAGACCCGCCAGGGCGGTTTCCACCACCGCCGGCACCAGGTCCACCGTCTCGCGGCCCGGCTCCACGTGGCGATGCACCAGCCAGGCGCCCTTGTCGGTTTCCATGCGCTCCAGCTCGGACACGTCCACACCGCAGGAGCCGGCAAACCCCTGGGCCGCCCGCGTGGGCTGACCGTCGGCATCGAAGGCAGCACTGACTGCCGGGCCACGACGTTCCATGGACTGATCCGCCTGACGCGGCGGCACGTTCCTGATCAACACCGCCAGGCGACGGGGCGCGGCATAGGCCTGACAGGCCCCGATCTCCAGCCCGGCCTCCGCAAGCCCCTCGGTCACGCCGCGGGCAAAGGCGTCGCGCAACTCCCGCAATGCCTTGGGCGGCAGCTCTTCGGTGCCGATTTCAATCAACAGATCCTGTGCATCACTCATGTCTTACCCCTGTCCGCCTTGCGCCTGACCATTGCCTTCGAGCATCGGGAAACCCAGGGCCTCCCGGGCCTCGTAGTAGGCCCTGGCGACACTCCGGGCCAGTTCGCGCACCCGCAGGATGTAGCGCTGGCGCTCGGTCACGGAGATGGCGCGGCGGGCATCCAGCAGATTGAAGGTATGGGAGGCCTTGAGCATCTGCTCGTAGGCAGGCAGGGGCAGGCCCTGTTCGATCAGGTAACGACTCTGCTGCTCGCAGGTATCAAACCAGGCAAACAGGCTATCCACATCGGCATGTTCGAAGTTGTAGGTGGACTGCTCCACCTCGTTCTGGTGGTAGACATCACCGTAGGTGACCACCCCCTGGGGCCCCCGGGTCCACACCAGGTCGTAAACGCTCTCCACACCCTGCAGGTACATGGCGATGCGCTCCAGGCCATAGGTGATCTCACCGCTCACCGGCCGGCAGTCCAGGCCGCCCACCTGCTGGAAGTAGGTGAACTGGGTCACCTCCATGCCGTTGAGCCACACCTCCCAGCCCAATCCCCAGGCCCCCAGGGTGGGCGACTCCCAGTTATCCTCCACGAAGCGGATGTCGTGCACCAGCGGGTCGATGCCGATGGTCTTCAAAGACCCCAGGTACAGTTCCTGAAAATCCGGCGGGGAGGGCTTGAGCAGCACCTGGAACTGATAGTAATGCTGCAGGCGGTTGGGGTTTTCCCCATAGCGCCCGTCGGTGGGACGACGCGAGGGCTGCACGTAGGCAGTACGCCAGGGTTCCGGCCCCACGGCACGCAGAAAGGTGGCCCAGTGGAAGGTGCCGGCCCCCATCTCCATGTCGTAGGGCTGAAGCAGCACGCAGCCCTGACGGGCCCAGTAGTCCTGCAGGGCCAGGATGAGGCCCTGGAAGGTTGAGGCGTCTTGAGAGGACATTCAGATCGACCCGGTGTGATTCGTGATTGGCATGCGGGCCGCCGGCCACGCAAGGCGTCGCATTATAACGGCGTCGGCAGCAGCCAGACCAGCGCCCTCCCGTGGGAGCGGCCCTCGGCCGCGAAGGGTCTTTGAAAAAACACCGATGTGTCCGGACCTCGGGGGGAGCGGGTTCCTGTAAGCGGGCTTCAGCCGCGGGAAGCGGCTGCAGAGCCTACAGGGATGTATTCACGGCGTCCCGCTGGAAGGGACCCGGTCGCCCCGAGGTCCACTCCGAGCTCCGGCCTGGGTGGCCAAGGCCGCGGGCTTCGTCATTCGCGGCCGAGGGCCGCTCCCACAGGGATGGGGGGGCACAGGTCTGGAGCAAGGCAGGGGATCGCGCCGCCCTGCCCCAACATGAAGCATGCTACCCTGGAGCGCACTATCATGGTGCGGATAGATGAACCGATTTCGGGCACGGAGCCCCGCTCAAGTCCGTATTTCGACCACTCACACCATGGCACGGTCCATGCATTATCCCGACCGAATGTTTTTCAACGCCCCTGCCGTCTGATCAGTGGGCAATCCGTTTCAAAGTGGCACCATTCAAGTCCCTGGAGGAGCACGCATGTCAGCAAGCGACGTACTCAACATGATCAAGGAACACGACGTCAAATTCGTCGACTTCCGTTTCGTGGACAGCCGCGGCAAGGAGCAGCACGTATCCGTCCCCGCCCACACCATCGACGAGGACGTGCTGGAAAGCGGCAAGATGTTTGACGGCTCCTCCATCTCCGGCTGGAAGGGCATCAACGAGTCGGACATGATCCTCATGCCCGATACCGAAAGCGCTGTCATGGACCCCTTCTTCGACGAGCCCACCCTGAATCTGCGCTGTCAGGTGGTGGAACCCACCACCATGCAGGGCTATGACCGCTGCCCCCGCTCCCTGGCCCAGCGCGCCGAGGCCTATCTGGCCAGCACCGGCATCGCTGACGGCTGCATGTTCGGCCCGGAAAACGAATTCTTCGTCTTCGATGACATCAAGTGGGGCACCTCCATCCAGAACTGCTTCTTCCAGATCGACTCCGACGAGGCCAGCTGGAACTCCGAGAAGGTCTTTGAAGACGGCAACATCGGCCACCGCCCCACCGTGAAGGGTGGCTACTTCCCGGTGCCGCCGGTGGACAGCCTGCAGGACCTGCGCTCCGCCATGTGCATGGCCCTGGAAGAAATGGGCCTGACCACCGAGGTGCATCACCACGAAGTGGCCACTGCTGGCCAGTGCGAGATCGGCGTGGGCGCCGCCGCCCTCACCCGCAAGGCTGACGAGGTGCTGATCCTCAAGTATGTGGTGCAGAACGTGGCCCACAACTACGGCAAGACCGCCACCTTCATGCCCAAGCCCCTGGTGGGTGACAACGGCAGCGGCATGCACGTGCACATGTCCCTGTCCAAGGACGGCCAGAACCTGTTCGCAGGCGACAAGTACGGCGGCCTTTCCGAGACGGCCCTTTACTATGTGGGCGGCATCATCAAGCATGCCCGCGCCCTGAACGCCTTCACCAACCCCTCCACCAACAGCTACAAGCGTCTGGTGCCCGGCTTTGAAGCCCCGGTCATGCTGGCCTACTCCGCCCGCAACCGTTCTGCTTCCATCCGGATTCCGTGGGTGTCCAGCCCCAAGGCCCGCCGCATCGAGGTGCGCTTCCCCGACTCCACCGCCAACCCCTACCTGGCCTTCGCCGCCATGCTGATGGCGGGCCTGGACGGCATCCAGAACAAGATCCATCCGGGCGAGGCCATGGACAAGAACCTGTACGACCTGCCCCCCGAAGAGGAAAAGCAGATCCCGCAGGTGTGCGCCTCCCTGGAGCAGGCTCTGGAAGCCCTGGACAACGACCGGGAATTCCTCACCGCCGGTGGCGTGTTCACCGACGACATGCTCGATGCCTACATCGACCTGAAGATGGAAGAAGTCACCCGCATGCGCATGACCACCCACCCGGTGGAATTCGACATGTACTACAGCCTGTAATCACTCGACCCCTGCGGTCATCGTGATTCAGTGAGGGCCTCCGGCAGCGCCGGGGGCCCTTTTTTTGAGTGCTTGTCCGCCAGCCCCCCCCTGCGGTATCGTCCACTCATGGACGTGCGCCTGATCATCCTGCTCCTGCTGCTCGCCCTGGCCACACCGGCCATGGCTGAGGTCTATCGCTGGACCGATGAACAGGGCAATACGGTCTTTGGCGACACACCCCCCGATGGCGTGGAAGCCACACCCATGAACGTGCGCAGCCCCACCGTGACGCCGGGCATGCCGGACGCCCGCGAGATCCTGGAACGCCCCACCCCGCGTGAAGAGGCGCAGGCGCGGGAGCAGGCACGAACCGCGGGCTATACTGGCATCAGCATTGCCAGTCCCGGGGATGATGACGTGGTGCGCACGAATCTGGGCGAGGTGAACGTGTCGGTCCAGGTGGACCCGGAGCTTCAGTCCGACCAGGGCCACCAGGTGCGGATCGTTCTGGATGGCCAGACCGCCGCCGTGGGCGAGTCCACCCGGTTTACACTGGAGGAGGTCACGCCGGGCACCCACACCCTGCGGGCCGAAATCCTGGACAGCAACGACCGGACACTGAAAACGTCCGAGGAGAGCACCTTCCACCTGCTTCGCACCACGGTGCGGCAGCAGACCCGCCCCGGTGGCAACTGAGCCCGATTCACCTCTCCCGCGCCTGGTGCTGGAACCCTCGCCGCGCGGCTACCTGCCTGAAGCCGACCCCTTCGAGCATTCGCCCTTGCACATGGCAGGCAGACCCCGCCTGCACCATAATAGTGCGGATGCGCGTGCGCCCACGGCCACCCGCGCCATCATCGTGATCCTTGGCCGCACCTGAAAGTGGCGCCACGTCTCGTTCCGGGGCCAGGCGGCGCCCGATCACGGTGCATGCATCCGTGCTGGTTCGGTTTTTGCAAAAGGAAAAGCCATATGCCCCAGGATCACACACTGCACCGACATCTGCTGGAGAACCTGACCACCGCCATCCTGGTGGCAGACGAGCGACTGCGGCTGGACTTCATGAATCCCGCTGCCGAGATGCTCATGGAGATCAGCCTGAACCGCGTGCGCGGACTCCCCATGCGCGACCTGTTCCGTGAAGACGAAACCCTGCTGGGCAGCCTGCAGCAGTCACTGAGCACCGGGCACCCCTTCACCGAACGCGAACGCCTGCTGGCGCTGCACTTCGAGCGGGAGGTCACGGTGGACATCACCGTCTCGCCCATTTCCGAGCCGGGCAGCCCACGGCGCTTGCTGATCGAACTGGTGCAGGTGGACCGCCAACTGCGTATCACACGGGAGGAACAACTCCTTAACCAGCAGTCCGCCTCGCGGGCCCTGCTGCGGGGCCTGGCCCACGAGATCAAGAACCCCCTGGGCGGCCTGCGGGGGGCCGCGCAGTTGCTTGAGCGGGAGTTGCCCGACCCGGAACTGCAGGAGTACACCCGCATCATCATTGGCGAAGCCGACCGACTGCAGAACCTGGTGAACCGCATGCTCGGTCCCAACAACCTGCCCCAGCGCCAGCACCAGAACATCCACAAGGCACTGGAACACGTGCGCAACCTGGTGAGCGTGGAAGCCCCCGAAGGCGTTCTGATATGCACGGACTATGACCCCAGCATTCCGGACGTCAACGCTGACCAGGACATGCTCATCCAGTCCATCCTCAACATTGTCCGCAACGCAGTGCAGGCAGTGGGTGATGAGGGTGTCGTCCGGCTACGCAGTCGCGTGCTGCGCCAGTACACCATCGGCCAGGTCCGCCACAAGCTGGTGGCCCTGATACAGGTGATCGATGACGGCCCCGGCATCAGCGAGGAGGTTCGCGAACGTATCTTCTTTCCCATGGTCTCGGGCCGTGATGGGGGCACAGGACTGGGCCTGTCCATTGCGCAATCCCTGATCAACCAGCACGGCGGGCTGATCGAGTGCACCTCCCGCCCCGGCCAGACCGTATTTTCCCTGCTGCTACCCGTGGAGTTGAAGGATGACTAATCGAGAGCATATCTGGGTCATTGATGACGATCGCTCGATCCGCTGGGTCCTGGAACGCACCTTGAGCCGCGCAGGCATCGAGGTCACATCCTTTGCCTCCGCCGCCGAGGCCCTGCAGGCCCTGGAACAGGACGTACCCGACGCCCTGATGACCGACATCCGCATGCCGGGCATGGATGGCCTGGAGATGCTGGGACGACTGCAGCGGGATCACCCCGAGCTGCCGGTGATCATCATGACCGCCCATTCCGACCTGGAGAGCGCCGTTTCCGCCTACCAGGGCGGTGCCTTCGAGTACCTGCCCAAACCCTTCGACGTGGACGATGCGGTTTCCCTGGTGCGCCGAGCCTGCCAACTGCGCAGGGAGCGTGGGCGCGATACCCCAGAGGCCACGGAAAAAACGCCAGAGATCATCGGCGAGGCCCCGGCCATGCAGGAGGTGTTCCGGGCCATCGGGCGCTTGTCCCGATCCAACATCACGGTGCTCATCAATGGCGAATCCGGCACGGGCAAGGAGCTGGTAGCGCACGCCCTGCACCGCCACAGCCCCCGGGCACACATGCCCTTCATCGCCCTGAACACCGCCGCCATCCCCAGGGATCTGCTGGAATCCGAGCTCTTCGGCCACGAAAAGGGGGCCTTTACCGGCGCCCAGAGTGCCCGGCGCGGCCGCTTTGAACAGGCCGACGGCGGCACCCTGTTCCTGGACGAGATCGGCGACATGCCGGCCGAGTTGCAAACACGCCTGCTGCGGGTGCTGGCGGACGGGGAGTTCTATCGGGTAGGGGGGCATCTGCCGGTGAAGGTGGACGTACGTATCATCGCCGCCACCCACCAGAACCTGGACTCCCGGGTCAAGGACGGCCTGTTCCGGGAGGATCTGTTTCACCGCCTGAACGTGATCCGCATCCACGTTCCCTCGTTGCGGGAACGCCGCCAGGACATCCCCTTGCTGCTCAACCACTTCCTGGGACTGGCGGCCTCGGAACTGAACGTGGAACGCAAGGTACCCCTACCTGAGGTGCAGGAATACCTGTCCACCCTGGACTGGCCCGGCAATGTGCGGCAACTGGAGAACATCTGTCGCTGGCTGACCGTGATGGCCTCGGGGCGGGAGCTCCACATGAACGACCTCCCACCAGAGCTGCATGAACGCTCAGCGGGCACGGAGATCAGTGGCTGGGAAGACGGTCTGGCTCAATGGGCAGAACAGGAACTGGCGCGTGGAAACTCAGCGCTGCTGGAACAGGCCACCCCGGCCTTCGAGCGCATCATGATTCGCGCCGCCATGAAAAAGACCGGCGGACGCCGTCAGGATGCCGCCCGCCTGCTCGGATGGGGGCGCAACACGCTGACGCGCAAGATCAATGAACTTCACATGGACGAGGGGCAGGACAATCCCTGAACGCGGACTACACCGC
Organism: Ectothiorhodospira sp. BSL-9; assembly: GCF_001632845.1. NCBI lineage: Bacteria > Pseudomonadati > Pseudomonadota > Gammaproteobacteria > Chromatiales > Ectothiorhodospiraceae > Ectothiorhodospira > Ectothiorhodospira sp. BSL-9. The sequence goes on from NZ_CP011994.1 coordinate 856,987, forward strand.
ACTGGCCTGAAAGGCCAGCGGCATTCAGCCCTGTCTCACCCTGACAATCACATCCACCCCCTCCACCTGCGTGCCCTCGGGCAGATCAGGCAGCTTGCCGATGTCCACATGCTCCAGGGCCAGGTCTTCCAGGTGACCGGTGTCCAGGTGATACATGTGATGATGCGGGGTCAGGTTGGAGTCGTAAAACAGCTTGGCCGGGTCCACGACCACTTCTCGCACCAGACCCTTTTCCGCGAACAGTCCGAGCGTGTTGTACACCGTGGCCTTGGAGACCCGGTAACGGCGCTCACTGGCGCGCGCCAGTAACTGTTCTGCGGAGACGTGCTGCGGCCTCTCGAACAACAGTTCTGCGATGTCCAGGCGTTGCTGGGTCGGCGTGATGCCGTGATCCCTCAACCGTTTGACGACGGCCTCTCTATCGATCATGGCGAATGCGCTCCACTACAGGTCATACCCCAGTATAACCGTCGGCTAGACAAAGTCTAGTTCGCGTTACTCCGCCGAACAGGAAAATCCGCCCGATCAATCCGGTAGGGCGATGGATCACAGATGGGGGCGTGCCCCATGATCAGGTCCGTGAGCAGGCGGCAGGCACCGATACTCATCACCACCCCGTTACGGTAATGGCCGGCGTTCACAAAGAGCCCCTCCACTTCCGGATGCGGACCAATGTAAGGGATGCCCTGGGGCGAGCCCGGACGCAGTCCGGCCCAGTGTTTCTCGATGGGCAGGTCCGCCAGGGCCGGCACCAGGCGAGCGGCGGCCTCCCGAAAGGTTTGCGCGGCCGCCTCGGTGGTGGACTTGTCAAAGCCCACCTTTTCCAGCGAACTGCCGGCCAGCACATGGCCGTCGCGTCGCGGGATGATGTACTGTTCATCGTTCAGCACCATGCGGCTGACCAGCCCCGGCGGGCCACGGAACAGGATCATCTGACCACGCACCGGCTCGATGGGGGGCGCCCCCAGGGCCAGCAGCAGCCCCCCGGTCCAGGCACCGCCCGCCACCACCACACGCTCGGCCAGGATTTCACCCTGCTCGGTGATCACACCGGTCACGCGGCCACTGCGCACCCGAAACCCGCTCACCGGCGTGCGCGGACGGATATCCACGCCGCGCCTCACCAGACTATGCTGCAGGGCCCGCATGAGCCGGGGATTACGCACCTGGGCCACCCGGGGCATCCATACCCCCTGATCGAAGCCAGCTGCGAGTGCCGGCTCACAGCCATGCACACCCGGCTGATCCAGGGCCTCCAGTTGCACATCCGGCCAGCGGCGAGCCCAGGTTTGAGCCACATCCCACTGGCCGGGATCGAGCACCAACAGGCCGCTTTGCGTCCACTGGGGATCTTCTCCGGTTTCCTGAAGGAGTTCGTCGGCAAAAGAGGGGAAGGCTGCCTGAGTGAGGCTGGCCAGATGGGTCACGGGATCGGGGAAACGCCAGGGGTAAAGTGGCGAGAGGATGCCACCACCGGCCCATGAGGCCTCCTGCCCCGGCTCCTGGCGATCCAGCAGGGTGACATCCAGGCCCTGATCATGAAGCATGCGGGCGGAAAGCATGCCGATCAGCCCGCCGCCCACCACGATACAATCGGTCATGGAATCTCCCGCTGAGGGGAATGGGACAACGCCAGAAAACAGAGGGGAACTGGAGCGGGTGATGGGAATCGAACCCACGTCATCAGCTTGGGAAGCTGAGGTTCTACCATTGAACTACACCCGCACGACACCCATAGTGTATGCGGTTACATCGCGGTTCTCAACGGGGAGATGCGACACCCCGGGAGCCGTTGGATCGGTTAACATAGTCGCCTTTTCCAATCCCGAACACTCCATGATGGAACTCATAGTGAATGGCGAATCGCGCCAGGTGTCCGAGCAGCTGACTGCCGCCGGCCTGGTGGAGGATCTGGGCCTGACCGGACGCCGCCTGGCGGTGGAGGTCAACGGCGAACTGCTGCCACGCAGCCAGTTCAACCAGCACCACTTCAACCCCGGCGACCGCGTGGAGATCGTCCAGGCCATCGGCGGCGGCTGACCCCCTCACTGACCAGAGATTGCACACGGTACCCCCATGTCGAGCATAGCCACTGAAAACCACACGCCCCGGGAAGATGCACTGATCATCGGCGGCACCACCTACCGTTCGCGCCTGCTGGTGGGCACGGGAAAATACAAGGATCTGGATGAGACCCGCGACGCCATAGAAGCCAGCGGCGCCGAGATCGTCACCGTGGCCATCCGACGCACCAACATCGGGCAGAACCCGGGCGAACCCAACCTGCTGGATGTGATCTCCCCGGACCGCTATACCATCCTGCCCAACACCGCCGGCTGCTACACCGCCGACGATGCCGTGCGTACCTGCCGCCTGGCCCGGGAACTGCTGGATGGCCACGACCTGGTGAAACTCGAGGTGCTAGGGGATGAAAGAACCCTGTATCCGGACGTGGTGCAGACTCTCAGCGCCGCCGAGACCCTGGTGGCGGATGGTTTCAAGGTGATGGTGTACACCAGCGACGACCCCATCCTGGCCAAGCGCCTGGAAGAGATCGGCTGCGTGGCGGTCATGCCCCTGGCTGCCCCCATCGGCTCGGGTCTGGGCATTCAGAACCGTTACAACGTGCTGGAAATCGTCGAGAACGCCCAGGTACCCATCCTGGTGGATGCCGGCGTGGGCACCGCCTCCGATGCGGCCATCGCCATGGAACTGGGGTGTGATGGCGTGCTCATGAACACGGCCATTGCCGCGGCTCGAAACCCGGTACTGATGGCTTCGGCCATGAGAAAGGCCATCGAGGCAGGGCGCGAGTCATTTCTGGCGGGCCGGATGCCGAAAAAACGGTATGCTTCGGCATCTTCGCCCTTGGAAGGGACGTTTTTCTGAGGTCTATCGGCTTGGGGGGCCTCCGACCCCCTCATCCCCGGCCCTTCTCCCCAAGGGGGAGAAGGGAGGCATGCACGGATCCCGTAACCTATTGAACCGCTTGAAGTCGTTCTCCCATGACAGCCACCCACCCGCCGCCACACCATCGCCCCATTCGCAGCTTCGTGCGTCGGGAAGGACGTCTCACCGTAGGGCAGCAGCGGGCGCTGGAATTCCTGTGGCCCCGCTTTGGCCTGGAGTTCACGCCCGAGCCCCTGGACCTTGAGGCCCTGTTCGGGCGCCGCGCGCCGGTGACCCTGGAGATCGGCTTTGGCAATGGCGAGTCCCTGGCCCGGATGGCCGCGGACGACCCGGAGCGGGACTTCATTGGCGTGGAGGTGCACCGCCCGGGGGTGGGGCATCTGCTGCAGCAGGTGGAAGACCAGGACCTGACCAATGTGCGCGTGGCCTGTCACGACGCCGTGGAGATGCTCAACCGGCAGATCCCGCCGGGGAGCCTGGATCGCATCCAGATCTACTTCCCCGACCCCTGGCCCAAGAAACGCCATCACAAGCGGCGCCTGGTGCAGCCGGCCTTTGTGGGCCTGCTGGCCAGCCGGTTGCGTGAGGGTGGCATCCTGCACCTGGCCACCGACTGGGAAGATTATGCCCGGCACATGCTTGAAGTCATGCAGCAGGCCGGGGATTTCACCAATCAGGCCGCCGAGGGCGGTTTCAGCCCGCGCCCCTCCTACCGCCCCCTGACCAAGTTTGAACAACGGGGTCAACGACTGGGACATGACGTCTGGGATCTGGTCTATGAACGCACACACCCAAAGCGATAACCCCGCCCTTCCCGACAGCTTCCGCGCCCGGGCCGGACGCTGGATCGAAAGCCCGCGCATCCAGAACCTGATCGTGGCGATCATTGTCCTGAACGCCATCACCCTGGGGCTGGACACCTTCGAGGTGGTTCAGGTGCACGCCGGGAGTGTGCTGCAGTGGATCGAGCGCACGGTACTGACGATCTTCGTCTTCGAGATTGCGGTCAAGCTGTACGCCTTTGGCTTTCGCTTCTTCCGCAGTGGCTGGAATGTCTTCGACTTCCTCATCGTGGCGGTTTCGCTGCTGCCGGGCACGGGGGCCTTCAGCGTGCTGCGGACCCTGCGCATCCTGCGGGTACTGCGCCTGCTCACCAAGATCAAGCGCCTGCGCCATGTGGTGGATTCCCTGCTGCGGGCCATCCCGGGCATTGGCTGGATCGCCGTACTGCTGATGCTGGTGTTCTATGTGTTCGCGGTGATGGGTACGCGGCTGTTCGCCGACAGTTTCCCCGAGTATTTCGGCCATCTGGGGCGCAGCATGTATTCCCTGTTCCAGGTGATGACCCTGGAGAGCTGGTCCCAGGAGATCTCCCGCCCGGTGATGGCGGTATATCCCTATGCCTGGATCTACTTCCTGGCCTTCATCATGCTCACTGCCTTCACGGTGCTCAACCTGTTCATCGGCATCATCGTGAACAGCATGCAGGAGCAGCACTATGAAGAAGAGGAAAACCGACGCCAGGAGCAGGATGCCGCGGCCCGGGAGGAGCGCGACGAGTTGATGGCCAAGCTGCAGGAGATCAACGACCGACTGGCGCGTCTGGAGTCCAGCGGCCGCACGCCGCCTACCTGACGATCAGCACCGGGCAGGGGGCATTGCCCACCACGCGCTTGGAGACACTGCCCATGAACAGGCGTTTCAGGGCGGTGTGCCCGTGGCTGCCCATCACCACCAGGTCGGCGCTGCGGCTGCGGGCCACGTCCACGATCACCGCTTCCGGGCGCCCCTGCTCCACCATGCCATCCAGCTCGATACCCGCCGGGGCCAGTTCCTGCTTGAGCACATACAACACCCGCTGCACAGCCTCTTTGGCCCGTGAGCGTCGCTCATCGCTCTCATCGCCCAGGGTTGCGGAGAGCACCGTCAGCGGCAACCCGGTGGACAGGGCCAGGCGCGCGGCGGTGGCGCAGGCTGCATCCGCATGGCGGGAGCCATCGGTGGCCACCAGGATGCGCCGTCGCAGGGGCTCGGATCCCGGTGGAGCCACCAGCACGCTGCAGGGGGCATGACCGATGATCCGGTTGGTGGAATCCCCGACCACCAATCTTGCCAGATCGCTACGATGGCGGCGCCCCACCACCACACAGTCCACGTTCTCATCTTCCGCCAGGCGGACCACGGCGATGCAGGGATCCGCCCCATGACGCAGCATCACGCGGCACTCGATACCCTGCTTTTCTGCCTCCTGCTGAAGCGTCTCCAGGGACTTTTCCACCTCGCGGGTCTCTGCGTCGACGCGCTGTGGGGCCATGGATTCGTATTCCGGATTGGTCAGCACCACCCGTAGCACCAACAGTTCGGCACCACAATGCTGCGCCAGACTCATGGCCAGGGCACGCGCACCGTCACTGTGTTCCGTGCCATCAAAGGCCAGCAGGATCTTGCGGAACCGGCCGACAGGGGACAACTGGGATTCCATGGGACACTCCACCTGAGGTGATGTTGTGAGCATAGCGGAATTGAGGCGGGGCGAACCAGACGCCCACTCTTTCAAGCCAGGCGCAAAGACATTACACTGCTTATGCCCGCACAGGATATTCATATAATAAAATGCAAGAGATTGCCTTCACACCCCAGATGATGGTGGTGATGGGCCTGCTCGGCCTCACCATCGTGCTCTTCGTCACCGAGGTGGTGCGCATTGATGTGGCCGCTGTGTCCATCATGGTACTGCTGGGACTGCTCAGCCTGGTGCCAGGCCTGGAGTCCATCAGTGATCCGCACCGGCTCTTCGATGGCTTCGCCAGTAATGCAGTGATCTCCATCATCGCCGTCATGATCATCGGTGCCGGGCTGGACAAGACCGGCATCATGTCCCGGGTGGCCGGCCTCATCATGCGCTCGGGCGGCACCACGGAGAAACGCGTCGTTCCCATGATCTCGGGCACCGTGGGGGTGATCTCCAGCTTCATGCAGAACGTGGGGGCTGCGGCCCTGTTCCTGCCCGTGGTCTCGCGCATCAGTGCCCGCACCGGACTGAAGATGTCCCGCCTGCTGATGCCCATGGGGTTCTGCGCCATCCTGGGCGGGACCATCACCATGGTGGGCTCCAGTCCACTCATCCTGCTCAACGACCTGCTGCCGGAGGGCATGGAGCCTTTCGGGCTCTTCGACGTCACCCCCATCGGTCTTGCCCTGGTGGCCACGGGCATCCTCTATTTCGTGTTCCTGGGTCGCTTCGTACTGCCCGTCACCAAGGGAGAGCAGCCCACTGCCGAGAGCACCGAGGAATATTTCCAGCGCGTGTACGGGCTGGATTTCGTCATCCGCGAGGTGCGTCTGGAAGACCACAACGGCCTGGCCGGGCGCACCGTGGGCGAACTGGAGGCCGAGCACCCGGTCATCGTCATCGGCACCTTCATGAACGGGGAATTGCGGGTGGGCCCCTGGAGCGGCCTGGTGCTGGAGCCCAACGCCCACCTGGCCCTGCTGGGTCGTCACGAGGCACTGGAATCCTTCGCCGCCCGTAGCGCCAACCCCCTCAAGGACCGACTGGATGTCTTTGGTGATGCCCTGGCACCCAACCAATCGGGCATTGCCGAGGTGGTGCTGCCGCCCGGCTCGGAACTCATTGGCAAGAAGGTCACCGACATTGCCATGCGCAAGACCTATGGTCTCTCGGTACTCGGCATCCACCGGGGCGAGGAGACCATTCGCAGCGGCGTGCGTGAAATCCCCCTGCTGGCGGGCGACACCCTGGTCTGCCACTGCCGCTGGGATTCCCTGGCGCATATCGAAAAGAACCGTGATTTCGTGGTGATCACCAGCGAATACCCCCACGAGGAATTACGCCCGCAGAAGGTGCCTTTCGCCCTCACCTTCTTCCTCATCGCCCTGGCGCTGATCCTGTTCACCGACCTGCGTCTGTCGGTGGCCCTGCTGGTGGGTGCCGTGGGCATGATCCTGAGCGGCGTGCTGAGCATGGACGAAGCCTACAAGGCCGTGAGCTGGAAGACGGTGTTCCTGCTGGCCAGCCTCATCCCCCTGGGCGCTGCCGTGGAGCAGACCGGCACCGCCGCCTGGATCGCCCATCAGACCCTGACATACCTGGGCCAGGTGTCTCCCTGGGTCCTGCAGGCCACCCTGGCCATACTGGCCACCTTCTTCACCCTGGTGATGTCCAATGTGGGCGCCACGGTTCTGCTGGTTCCCCTGGCGGTGAGCATTGCGGTGGCCGCCCAGGGCATGGGCATGGATGCGGATCCCAGAGTGTTCGCTCTCACGGTGGCCATTGCCACCTCCAACTCCTTCCTCATCCCCACGCACCAGGTCAACGCCCTGATCATGGGGCCCGGCGGCTACCGCGTGAAGGACTTCATGAAGGCCGGCGGCATCATGACCGTGCTGTTCCTGGTTGTGTCGCTCGTCATGCTCAATCTGGTTTTTTAGTCCATTTAACGACACACTATAGAGCTGACTGGCATATAGATTCCGATCCCCCGGCCAGGACCGAGGGACATATAAACAAACCATAGCCATCAACCATCAAGCAATGAAGGAGTCAACCCCATGTCCAGGAAACACCCGATTGTGGCCGTCACCGGTTCATCCGGCGCCGGCACCTCCACGGTCAAGAACGCCTTCGAGCACATTTTCCGCCGCGAACACATCAACCCGGTGATCATCGAGGGCGACAGCTTCCACCGCTACAATCGGGTGGAGATGAAGCAGGCCATGAAGGAGGCCGCCGCCCAGGGGAACAACCACTTCAGTCACTTCGGCCCCGAAGCCAATCTGTTCGACAAACTCGAGGAGATGTTCAAGACCTACGGCGAAACCGGCGGTGGCAAGAAGCGCTACTACATCCATAACGAGGAAGAAGCAGACAGCCACAACGGTCGTCTGGGTACCAGCCTCAAGGCCGGGGAGTTCACCCCCTGGGAAGACATCCCCGACAGCACCGACCTCATGTTCTACGAAGGACTGCATGGCCTGGTGACCGATGGCGACGTGAACGCCGCCCAGCACGTGGATCTGGGCATCGGCGTGGTTCCCATCGTCAACCTGGAATGGATACAGAAGATCTTCCGCGACAACGCCGAGCGCGGCTACACCGCCGAGGCCATCGTCGACACCATGCTGCGCCGCATGCCCGACTACGTGCACTACATCACGCCCCAGTTCTCCAAGACGGACATCAATTTCCAGCGGGTGCCCACGGTGGACACCTCCAACCCCTTCATCGCCCGCGACATCCCCACGCCGGACGAGAGCATGGTGGTGATCCGCTTCCGCGACCCCCAGAAGTTCGGTGTGGATTTCCCCTACCTGCTGAACATGCTGCACGACTCCTTCATGTCACGCCGCAATACCATCGTTGTCCCCGGTGGCAAGATGGGCCTGGCCATGGAGGTCATCCTGGCCCCCATCATCTCCGGCATGCTGGAAAAGCAGCGCTAAGACCTTTCTCCGTAGCAAGAAAGCGGGGCCACTCCCAAAGGGGAGGACGTCCTGGCTTCGGAGAGATGAAGTGATGGAAGTGAGTGTGGGAGCGGCCCTCGGCCGCGAAAAGGGAGGCACCCGAAGAGGGTGGGGCTCCCATATTCGCGGCCAGGGGCCGCTCCCACAGGCCTTGTCTGGCGGCCTGGATTTATCCGGAGTGTGGCTGGATTGTATGCTTTGGGATCAAAGCATCACGGGAGAACAACATGCAGACCAAGCCACTGGGACGTTCCGGCATCCAGGTGAGCACCCTGTGCCTGGGCACCATGACCTGGGGCGAACAGAACACCGAGGCCGAGGCCCACAGCCAGCTCGACATGGCCGTGGAGAGGGGCATCAACTTCATCGACGCGGCCGAGATGTACCCGGTGCCCCCCAAGGCGGAGACCCAGGGCCTCACCGAGCAATACCTGGGCACCTGGCTGGCCCGTCGTGGCCGGCGGGACGACCTGGTGATCGCCTCCAAGGCCTCAGGGCCCAGCGAGAACTTCAGCCACATCCGCGGCGGCCCGCAACTGGACCGCCCCCACCTGGAACAGGCCCTGCACGACAGCCTCCAACGGCTGCAGACGGACTACCTGGACCTGTACCAGATCCACTGGCCCTCGCGCCCCACCAACTATTTCGGCCAGCTGGGCTACCGCCATCAGGACCATGCCGGCGCCACCCCCATTGCCGAAACCCTGGAAGTGCTGGCGGATTTCGTGCGCGCCGGCAAGGTGCGCACCATCGGCATCTCCAACGAGACCCCCTGGGGCCTGATGGAATACCTGCGCCTGGCGGAACAGGCCGACCTGCCCCGCGTGGTGTCCATCCAGAACCCCTACAACCTGCTCAACCGCAGCTTCGAGGTGGGCCTGGCCGAGATGGCCATCCGCGAGGACGTGGGCCTGCTGGCCTACTCCCCCATGGCCTTCGGTGCCCTGAGCGGGAAGTACCTGGACGATGCCCCGCCCGACGGACGCATCACCCTGTACTCCCGTTTCGTGCGCTACTCCGGCGAGACCGGCGTGGCCGCCACCCGCGAATACGTGAACATCGCCCGGCGCCACGGCCTGAGCCCGGCCCAGATGTCCCTGGCCTTCGTGAACGCCCAACCCTTCGTCGCCAGCAACATCATTGGCGCCACCAGGCTGTCGCAGCTGGAGGAGAACATCGACAGCCTGGAGGTCACATTGAGTGAAGCGGTGCTCGAAGAGATTGAAGCCGTGCACGAAAGATATCCCGTTCCGTGCCCCTGATTGAGCACGCCCACCCTCACCCCAACCCCTCTCCCGCCAGCGGGAGAGGAGCAAGGAGAATCCCATGGCCAGAACCGAATCCCGAATGATCGACCTGGGCACCCGCGCCCCCGACTTCAGCCTGCCCGATCCGTCCACCGGCAAGACCGTCTCCCTGGACGACTTTCCTCAGGCCAAGGGCTACGTGGTCGCCTTCATCTGCAATCACTGCCCCTTCGTGCAGCTCATCCGCCACGAATTCGCCCGCTTCGGCCGTGAATACACCGACAAGGGCCTGGCCGTGATCGCCATCAACTCCAACGACGCAGACAACTTCCCGGAAGACAGCCCCGAGAAGATGCAGGACGACGCCCGCCGCTTCGGCTACACCTTCCCCTATCTGTTCGACGAGACCCAGGCAGTGGCCAAGGCCTATGACGCCGCCTGCACCCCGGACTTCTACCTCTTCGACGCCGACCGCAAACTGGTCTACCGCGGCCAGTTCGACGACTGCCGCCCCGGCAGCAACGTCCCCGTCACCGGCAAGGACCTGCGTGCCGCCGCCGACGCCCTGCTCCAGGGCACGCCCATCCCCCAGGACCAGAAACCCAGCCTGGGCTGCAACATCAAGTGGAAGGCATAAGGGCAGGTCCGCGCCACCCCGCCCTCACCCCAACCCCTCTCCCGCCAGCGGGAGAGGGGCTCTGACACGCAACCGAAAGCCCCCGCAGTCTCAAGATGTCCTCGGGGGCGGGTGCCTGGGAGCGGGTGTTCGCCGCATGGATGCGGCGGTCAAGCCTACACGGACGTATTCACGGCGTCCCGCGGACAGGCGCCCGCCCCCGAGGACATCGCTACCCTGATGCCAAACCCAGGCACCACAGCACAAAGCAAACCAGACTCAGTGCCCGATCAACGCATCCAGATGCACACAGGCCGACCGACCCAGCGCTGACAGGGCATACCCCCCCTCCAGGCAGGACACCAGCCGCCCCTCACCATGCCGTTTGGCCACCGCCTTCAACTCCCGGGTCACCCAGGCATAGTCATCTTCCACCAGGCGGAAATCCGCCATATCCTCCTCCCGATGGCCATCAAAACCCGCCGAAATCATGATCAACTGCGGCCGGAAAGCCTCCAGTGCCGGCAACCAGTGACCCTGGACTGCATCCCGGAACTCCTTGCCCGTCACACCCCGCGTCAAAGGCACATTCACCAGATGCGGCGAATCCACCGCCTCACCGGTATGGGGATAAAAGGGATGCTGGAAGGTGGAACAGAACAATACCCGCGGCTCGTCACGGAAAATATCCTCGGTACCGTTGCCATGGTGGACATCGAAATCCACCACCGCCACCCGCTCCAGCCCATACTGAGCCAGGGCATGGGCCGCCCCCACCGCCACATTATTGAAGATGCAGAACCCCATGGCCCGCGCCCGCTCCGCGTGATGCCCCGGCGGACGCACACTGCAAAAGGCACTGCTGACCTCGCCGGACATCACCAGGTCCACCCCCAGAACCGCCGCACCTGCCGCCCGTCGGGCCGCCTGCAGGGTGTGCTCCGTCATCACCGTATCACCCTCGTCCAGGCACACCATGTCGTCCGGGCCGGGCGCCGACGATTCCACGTAGTCCACGTAATCCGCTGTATGCACCCGCAGCAACTGCTCACGCGTGACCAGCGGTGCATCATAATGGCTCAGCAGCATGCTGATCCCCGAAGCCAGCATTCGATCGTCAACGGCCGAAAGACGTTCGGGCACCTCTGGATGGTGGATGGCCACACGGTGCAAACTGCAATCATGATGCGTGATGAAGGCGATGGTCATGGGCGCGACTCCTTGGGCTTTTACCCATGGTAACGCGAAGCGCCAAAAGACGAGATAGGCTTAAGCGATTTCGTTTGTTCGGGTCATGGGTCCCCAAGCGGTTTCGCCGCACCGCAGCATCACCCATACTATACTCAGAGAGAATCTCTAAGGGGGCGATCAGCAGCACAATCATGGGACCACATTTCCTCAACCGAATTTTCGCACCACGCAGCATCGCCGTGATCGGTGCCACCGAACGACACAATGCCCTGGGCAGCCTGGTGTTTGCCAACCTGGTGGACGCCGGTTTCAAGGGCGAGTTGTATCCGGTGAACCCCAAGCACGACACCGTGCACGGACGCCGCTGCTATCCCGATGTGGAGGCCATCGGCCGGCCCGTGGAACTGGTCGTGGTGGCCACCCCCGCACGCACCGTGCCCAACGTCCTGCGTCACTGTGGCGAACACGGCGTGCGCGGCGCAGTGGTGCTCTCCGCCGGTTTCAGTGAATCCGGGCGGGCCGGCAAGCGACTGGAAGAGGAGATCATGGAGATCTCCCGGGAATACGACCTGCGTCTGATCGGCCCCAACTGTCTGGGCGTGATGCGGCCGGGGCGTGGCCTCAACGCCACCTTCAGCAAGAACAAGGCCCTGCCGGGGAATCTGGCATTGGTGTCCCAGTCCGGCGCCATCTGCACGGCCATCCTGGACTGGGCCGAGAGCCAGGAGATCGGCTTTTCCGCCGTGGCCTCCATGGGCGATGCCTCCGATGTGGATTTTGGCGACGTGCTCGATTATCTGGCTCTGGATCGGGAGACCCGCAGCATCCTGCTGTACGTGGAGGGTATTCACAACGCCCGACGCTTCATGAGCGGCCTGCGTGCGGCGGCGCGCATGAAGCCGGTGATCGTCATCAAGTCCGGCCGCCATGCCGAAGGCTCCCGGGCAGCCATGTCCCATACCGGCTCCCTGGTGGGCGCCGACGATGTGTTCGACGCCGCCCTGGAGCGCGCCGGTGGCGTGCGCGCCATGACCATCCAGCAACTGTTCTCCGCGGCCCGCATCCTCTCCAGCGGTTACCGGGTGGAGGGCAACCGTCTGGCCATCATCACCAATGCCGGCGGTCCCGGCGTCATGGCCACCGACCGGGCCGTGGAACTGGACGTCAACATGGCCCGCTTCAGTACCGAGACCATGGACAAACTCAACAAGGCCCTGCCGGAGCAATGGTCCCATGGCAATCCCGTGGACATTCTGGGTGATGCCGACGCGGAGCGCTTCGAAAACGCCATGACCGCGTGCCTGGAAGACAGCGGCGTGGACGCCTCCATCGTCATGCTCACCCCCCAGGCCATGACCGACCCCCTGGCCGTGGCCGAAGTGACCACCCGGGTCGCCAAAAAGGTGAAAAAACCCGTACTCGGATGCTGGATGGGGGACATCCAGGTGCGCGAAGGTCGTGAACATCTCACCCGCGAGCGCCTGCCCCATTTCACCACCCCCGAGGCCTCGGTGGAGGGGTTCGCCTACCTGGCCGCACACAAGCGCAACCAGCGCCTTCTGCTGCAGGTGCCCAGCCCCCTCAGCGACCGCGGCCGCACCGACGTGCACGGCGCCCGGCTGATCATCGAAGGCGCCCTCTCCGAGGGCCGCAAGCTGCTCAGCACCCTGGAGTCCAAGGCGGTGCTTTCGGCCTTCCGCATCCCGGTCACCCAGACCATGCGGGCCAACACCGCTGGCGAAGCCCTGGTGGCGGCAGGCACCGTGGGTTATCCGGTGGCCATGAAGATCGACTCTCCCGACATCACCCACAAGTCCGATGTGCAGGGCGTGCGCCTGAACATCGCCAGCGCCGAATCCGTGCGCAGCGCCTTCCAGACCATGGTGGAGGACGCCCGGCGTCTGAAGCCCGGGGCACGCATCAATGGGGTGACCCTGGAGCGCATGCACCAGAGCACCTACGGGCGCGAACTCATGGTGGGTGTGCTGCGCGATCCGGTGTTCGGGCCGGTGATCAGCTTCGGCTCCGGGGGCACCTCGGTGGAGGTCATCAAGGACCGGGCCGTGGCCCTGCCACCGCTCAACGAGGTGATCATCGAGGGCATGATCGCCCGCACCAAGGTGGCCAAACTGCTCAAGGAGTTCCGCAACATGCCGGCGGTGGACGAGCAGGCCCTGGAGCAGGTGCTGCTGCGGGTCTCGGAGATGGTCTGCGAACTGCCGGAGATCCAGGAGATGGACATCAACCCGCTGATCGCCGACGAACGCGGCCTGGCGGCGGTGGATGCCCGCATCACCGTGAACTTCCCGCCGGTGATGCCGGATCGCTATGCTCACATGGCCATCCATCCCTACCCGGCCCATCTGGTCAACCAGTGGCAGTTGCCCGACGGCACCAATCTGACCATCCGGCCGATCCGGCCCGAGGACGCCAGGATCGAACAGGAGTTCGTGCGCAACCTCTCGGCGGAATCCCGGTACTACCGCTTCATGCAGGCGGTACACGAACTCACCCCGCATATGCTGGTGCGTTTCACACAGATCGATTACGACCGGGAGATGGCCCTGATCGCCGTGCAGGAACGCCCGGACGGCTCCGAGTTGCAGGTGGCCGTGGCCCGTTACACCGCCAACCCGGACCAGCAAAGTTGCGAGTTCGCCCTGGCGGTGGCCGACGAATGGCAGGGCCGGGGCGTGGGCTCACACCTGATGAACGAACTCATGGACGTGGCCCGCACCCGTGGCCTGCGCACCATGGAGGGCGATGTCCTCGCCCAGAACACCAACATGATGGCCCTGATGCACCGCCTGGGCTTCAGCTCCCGCAACAGCCGGGAGGACGAGGGCATCAAGCTGGTGACCAAGCGGCTGTAGGGAACGGTGCCCGCCGCCCCCCTGGGGGGAAGGAAGTTATAACCCCTCTCCCCCCGGGGAGAGGGGTTGGGGTGAGGGTACGAAACCCCGAACAACACAGCATAAAACAGCGGCACCGCCAACAACGTCAGCAATGATGCCAGCGCCAGACCGAACATGATGGCAATGGCCATGGGCGCCCAGAAGGGCCCGGACAACGCCAGCGGCAGCATCCCCAGCACCGTGGTGGCCGCCGCCAGCAGCACCGGTCGTACGCGGCTCACCGCCGCCTCCACCAGGGCAGCGTGGGCATCGTCGGATCGCTCCATCTCCAGATCCACCTGCTCCACCATGACGATGGCGTTCTTGATGATCATCCCCGACAGGCTCATCACCCCCAGCAGGGCCATGAAGCCAAAGGGCTGCTTGAACAGCAGAAGGCCCGCGCTCACCCCCACCACGCCCAGGGGAACGGTCAGCAGGATGATCAGCGATCGCCGGTAACTGTTGAACTGGGCCATCAGCACCAGGGCCATCAACCCCAGCACCACCGGCACCGGCTGCAACACACCCCGCTGCGCCTCCAGGGATTTCACCGGCTCACCGTCCCATTCGATACGGTAGCCTGATGGCAGATCCAGATCTCTGGCCCGCTGCCGAAGATCACGCAGCACCTCATGAGCAATGGCCCCCGGCACGAGATCCATCTGCAGGGTCACACTGCGTTCACGGTCCATGCGCCAGATGGAGGCGTCATCCCACACCACCGACACATCGGCCACCTGCAACAGTGGCACCGGTCGGTGACCTTCCTCGGGCCAGATCACCATGGTCTCCACCTGCGTGGGATCGGTGCGATCCTCCAGGGGGAAACGCCACTTGATGGGAATGCGCTTGTCATCCTCGATATAGACCCCGATGGGCTGTCCGGCAAAGGCGGTGGCCAGCGCCTCAGAGATGGCGGCACTGGAAACATTGGCCCGACGGGCCCGCTCCTGATCCACATCCACCTGGATCTGCGGCGTCCTGTTGCGCCAGTCCAGGCGCACATGATCCAGGCGGGGATCGCCCGCCAGTATCTCCCGCCCCTGCTCGGCCACGGCCCGCAGGGTGTCGCGCTCCGGACCGATGATGCGCATCTCGATGGGATAGCGCACCGGATCCCCCAACTGCATGGGCCGCACCCGGGGCTGGGCATCCGGGAAGCGCTGATCCATGAAACGCCGGGTGGCCACCATCATGGTATCCAGGTCTTCCACGGCCTTCAGGTTCACCAGGATCTGCCCGAAGGCCGCATTGGGGTGTTCGGGCAGCATGGGCAGATAGAAACGCGGCGCCCCCTCACCGATGAAGGCCGTGGCGGCTTCCACCTCGTCCCGCCCCTGCAGCCAATCCTCGATAACCGCCATGTCTTCGGATGTCTGACTGATGCGACTGCCCTCCGGCAGCCAGTAATCCACCATGAACTGGGCCCGTTGCGCGGGCGGGAAGAAGATCTGCGGCACCAGCATGAAGCCGATCAGGGAGAGCACCAGCAGTCCGACGATGACCCCCAGGCTGGCGCGACGCCAGTGCAGCACGCCACCCAGCAGGCGGCGAAAGCCCCGATACAGGCGCCCCCCATAGGGGTCATCGCCCTCGCTGCCCTTGGCCGGTGACTTGAGCCAGCGATGACACATGACCGGTGTGACGGTAATGGCCAGCACCCAACTGAGCAGCAGGGAGAAACCCACCACCCAGAACAGGGAGCGAGTGAACTCCCCGGTGGCGGTATCGGTGAGGGCGATGGGCGAGAAGGCCAGCACGGCGATCAGGGTGGCGGAGAACAACGGCCAGGCGGTCTCGCTCACCGCCTCCTGGGCCGCCTGTAGGCGATCCATGCCCCGCTGCATCTTCACAAAGGTCAGCTCCGCCACCACGATGGCATTGTCCACCATCATGCCCAGCACGATCACCAGCGCCCCCAACGAGACCCGATGCAGGTCGATGCCCGTGCCCCACATGACGATGAAGGTGGCCAGAATGGTGAACGGCACGCCGGCACCGACGATCAGGCCCGTGCGCAGCCCCAGGGCGATGAGCAACACGGCGATGACGATCACCACCGCCGTGACCAGGTTGATCATGAACTCGCCCACCGCCGCCTCCACCTCGCGGGGCTGGTTGGCAATGATGCCGAAGGACATTCCCACGGGCAGGCTGGGTTCGATCCGCGCCAGGCTCTCGCTGATCCGCTCCCCAAGATCCACCACATTCACACCCTGTGTGGGTACGATGCCGATGGCCAGGGCGTCCTGCCCATCATGGCGAAGCAGGGCCTGGGGCGGGTCCGAGAAGCCTCGGCGCACCTCGGCGAAATCGCGCAGATACACCAGGTTGCCGGTGGCCGGACTGCGGATGGAGAGACTGCGGATCTCCTCCAGGGACTCGAACACGCCACTGGCAAAGATGCGCACCT
Organism: Ectothiorhodospira sp. BSL-9; assembly: GCF_001632845.1. Taxonomy (NCBI): domain Bacteria; kingdom Pseudomonadati; phylum Pseudomonadota; class Gammaproteobacteria; order Chromatiales; family Ectothiorhodospiraceae; genus Ectothiorhodospira; species Ectothiorhodospira sp. BSL-9. The sequence goes on from NZ_CP011994.1 coordinate 873,745, forward strand.
GCCGAGGGCCCATCTCCACGAACCCTGCCGGCTCCACCACGTTCTGTCGATTCAGGGCCTGCACCACCTGATGGGGGGTGAGGCCCATCTCGGCAATCTTCTCCCGGGAGGTCTCCACGAAGACCCGCTCCCCCTGCTGCCCGAACAGCTCCACCTTGGCCACGCCGGGCACCCGAAGCAGTTCCCGGCGCACGTTGTCGGTCACCCGGTCGAGCACGTCATAGCCGTAGCCCTCACCACTGAGGGCGATGAGCAAGGCGAAGACATCGCCGTAATCGTCGTCCACGAAGGGCCCTCGCACCCCATCCGGGAGCTCGCGGGCAGCCTCATTCACCTTGTGGCGCAGCTCATCCCAGATCTGCCGCAGTGATTCCGGATCGTGGCTCTCCTGAATGTCCACGAAGATCACCGACACCCCGTCCCGGCTATGGGACTGCACCTGATCCAGTTCGCCCAGCTGCTGGATCTTGAGTTCAATGCGCTCGGTCACCTCCTGCTCCACGCGCACCGCCCGGGCACCCGGGTATTCGGTGTAGACCACCGCCGTGCGCACGGTGAACTCCGGGTCCTCGAGCTGGCCCAGCTGGATGTAGCTGAAAATGCCCACGAACACGATCAGGGCCACCATGAAGCCCATCAGGCGGCCCCACTGGATGGCCCATACGGCGGCATTCATCGGCGTGCACCCCGCATCTCATCCTCGGTGAGCACCCGTACCGTCTGGCCCTCGCGCAGGTGCTGCACGCCGGCAGTGACCACCTGCTGACCGGCGCGCAGGTCACCCAGGACGCGCACCCCATCCCGCTCCAGCGGGCCCAGGCTCACCGGGCGGCGCGTCACCGTCTCGCCGGCCTCGTCCAGTACCCAGATGTGGGGCTGGCCATCGTGGTCGAATACCGCGGTCATGGGCACGTGGAAATAGCCCTGTTCGTCGGCCTCGGGCAATCCTGCCCGGAAATCCAGGCGGGCGGTCATGCCGGGCAGGATGCGCTGGTCCGGGTTGTCCACCACGATGCGTACCGGATAGGTCTGGGTGTCCTCGTCCACGTCCACCCCCACGGCCCGCACCCGGCCCGTGTAACGGCGGCCCAGGGCGGCGAAATGCACATCCACGGCGGTGAGCCGGTCCCGGTGCACCACCAGGGTCTCGGGCATGCCCACCCGCAATTCGATCTCATCCAGGTCATCCAGCACAAAGACCACCCGCTCCGGGCTGGCCTGCTCGTGGGGTTCGATGTTGCGGCGGGCCACATGGGCGTCGAAGGGTGCCCTCAACACCGTGTCCTCCAGAGCAGCCCGGGCGGTGGACAGGCCCTCGCGGGCCGCATCCCGCTGGCCCTGGGCCTGTCGGAAGGCGGAACGCAGACTATCGAAATCGGCGCGACTGATGGTTCCGTCGCGCACCAGATCCTGGCCGCGCCGGTAATTCACCTCGGCCTCCTCCAGTTGGCCTTCGGCAGCCTCCAGCTGGCCCTCCAGTTCACGCACCTTGAGGCGGTAATCCCGGTCATCCAGCCGAGCCAGCACATCATCCTTCATCACCCGGTCGCCCAGGTCGGCATGCACCAGGGCCACCTGGCCGGACACCCTGAAGGCCAGGGCCGTGCGCTCAGCGGCCTCGGCCCGGGCACTGAAGGTGCGGGAGGTCATGTCCTCGGGGGGCTCAAGGGTGAGGGCCAGGACCGGACGTTCGGGCGGATCCTCGCGCATCTCCGGGGGCTGGTCACAGGCACCGAGCAGCAAAGTGACGGCGAGCACCAGTAGCAGGAGCCCGATGGCCCCCCTGGGAGGCGTGGCGTGGTTGGGCATGGGTCGTTTCCTTTCTTGCTGCACCACAGTGTAACGAGGCATGGTGTTGTCAGGCCATCCTGGTCGTTGCGCCACCTTCGCGGCCGGGGGCCGCTCCCACAGGGAGCGTGTGGCCTTGCGGTAACGGGGCGCACATTTTTTCGGGATAGCTGATAATTCTCACTGACGCATTCATCAGAAAGCGCTAATGTGGGCATCATGAAGATAAATCGTTCAATACTGTTTGTGTGCCTGATGCCGGTGCTGGTGGCCGTGACCCTGCTGGGCTCCGGTTGCCGCCACGATCAGGGCGCGTCCATGCCAGACCGCACCCTGATCGTCCATGTTCAGAACCGCACCTCCGAGACCATCCCCAAAGTGGAGATCGGTTATGCCAATGTGGATACCCAGCAGACCACCACGCTCCTGCAACTGGAAGCAGGAAAGACCCGCACCATCGTGCTGAACCACGAACCTGGCCTGGGTTACAACGTGGAGGCCCATCTGGGGAATGGCAATGTGCTGGAGATCTGCGGGGGTCGCCATCGGGAGAGCCGGGTGATGCGCGAAGTGATCACTCAGGAGTCGATCCTGTCGGGGATTGGCAAGCCTTGAGGACTTGAGCCTGGATTCCAGGGATTATCGCTGAAGATCCACCAGGATTCGCCCGTGTACATCCCCCGCCAGCATGCGCTTGCTGGCTGATTCCAGACCCGCCAGCCCGATCTCCTCGGTGACGATGTCATCCAGGTGGGGAATGGCCCAGTCACTGGCCAGACGTGTCCAGACGGCCGCGCGGCGCTCCGTGGGATAGTTGCTGGAACTCACCCCAAGCAGGGAGACACCCCGCAGGATGAAGGGCATCACGGTGGTGCGCAGTTCCGCGCCGCCTGCCAGCCCGATGGTAACGATATTGCCCCACTCATCCACCGTGCGGGTGAGCCAGCCCAGGATCTCGCCGCCGACGGTATCCACCGCCCCCGCCCAGCGGGCCGTCTCCAATGGGCGCCAGCCCTGCGAGAGACCACGACGATCCATCGCCTTCACCGCGCCCAGGGACTTGAGCCAGTCATGCCGGCGGGTCTTGCCGGACAGGGCCACCACCTCGTAGCCCTGGGCGGCCAGCAGGCTCACGGCAAGGGAACCCACGCCGCCACTGGCCCCCGTGACCAGGATGGGCCCCATGCCCGGGTCCTGATCGTTGGCGCGCAGGCGCTGCAGGGCCAGGGCGGCGGTGAAGCCGGCGGTGCCCAGGATCATGGATTGCCGAAGGTCCAGCCCCTTGGGCATGGGCACCACCCAGTCGGCGGGCACGCGGATGCGACCGGCAAAGCCGCCATGGTGGATCTCGCCCAGGCCACAACCGGTGACCAGCACGGGATCTCCGGCCTTGAAACCGCTGTCCTCGGCGGCACAGAGCACCTCACCGGCAGCATCAATGCCACCCACAAGGGGCGAGCGCCGCAGTACCCGACCGCTGCCGGTGATGCCCAGGGCGTCCTTGTAGTTGAGCGAGGAGTAACGGACCGCCACCTCCACGGCCCCATCCATCAGCTCCGACGGTTCCATGTCCGTGAGTCTGACACGATGGGATCCAAGGACCTCGTCACGGATCAGCAGGGCTGGGAAGGTGGAGGTCATCACGCTCAGAACCGGTAGCGCACGGCGGCGGCCAGGATGTGGACGTGGCCTTCGGTGGTGCCGGTGAGGTCGACGGTCGCGAATGTGTCTCCATTCGGAGCCTCAAACTTCCGCTCCAGTTCAAGCGATTCCTTGGAGATATCGATGTACGTATAGGCCACATCAAAGCCCCAGTTCGGCCCCTGCTCGTAACTGGCACCCAGCGAGTACCACGTACGGTCACCATCCGGCGTGCGGGTGGTGCGGTAGCCATCCTGGGTAGGCGTCCGGTCATACTGCAAACCGCCCCGCAGGGTCCACCGATCGTCCAGTTGGTATTCCGCCCCGACCGACAGGGCCCAGCTGTCCTTGTAGTTCTGCTCGACAACGTTGTCTTCCCGACCGTCGTTGAAGCGAACACGGATTTCGTCGAAGTTGGACCATTGGAACCATTTGTACTGGGCCATCAGGGTCCAGCGATCATTCAACTGGTGATGCGCGCCCAATGCCACCATATCCGGCAGGTGCAGATCGGCCTTGCCGTCCAGGGTTTCTTGCTGGCCTGTGATGGGTCGAGTGATCTTGGCCTTCCCATCCAGAGTGTGTTTCACGCCTTGGCGATAGTGCAGGCCCAGGCGGGTTGCTTCGGTCACCTGCCACATGGCACCCAGGTTAAAACCCACATCCCAGCTATCCGCATCGAGTTGCTGCTCTCCATCACTTTCGAGACTGAGCGCAGGGGGCGTGGAGGGTAAAGCACCCGGAGCGGGTATCGCATTCTTGAGCGTCGCATCTGCATACTGAATATCGATCCCGCCACCAATGGAGAGTCGCTCATTGACCCGGTAAGCCAGGCTCGGTTGAATATTGATGACCTTGAGATCCGTTTCGGTGGAATCATAGCGGGCCCAGAAATCATCGTCATAATGATTGGCGAGACCGAACGGGGCGGTGATTCCCAGCCCAAACCATGTCTGCTCGTTGAGGGGGCGGGCGTAGAACAGATTTGGGACGGGTGTAGGATCATAAGGGTTGCCACCGGAACCACCACCCACAGTATCATTAGTATATTCAGTACCAACTACTGGGACACCCGTTTCGGGATTGACCAATCCGATACCTGAAGCAGTCGATCCACGATTCTTGGCATCCGCGTTCGGAATCAACAAGTGGACACCGGCCTGAAATTCAGGCCCAGGCAGGAACACCATCCCCGCCGGGTTGAAGAAGATGGTGCTGGAGTCCCGAGCCACCGCCGCCTCACCGGCGAAGGCGCGGCCCAGGCCGCTGACGCTCTGTTCCTGGATGTAGAAGCCCGCCGCCTTGACCGGTGAATGCCACAGGGCGGCTCCGGACAGGGCCAGCGCGCCAGCCACGGCGCAGGACAGGGCGTTGCGAGACTGAATGAAAGGCATGTATCCCCCTTGGGTGATTCTTTTATGGTTTTTATAGGTTCGGCAACTGATCAGCGCTTGCTGTGGGCCTCGTACATGGCCTCGATCTGCTTGCTGTAGCGCTCCAGAATCAGGGCGCGCTTGAGCTTCATGGTGGGCGTGAGCAGACCGTTGTCCACGTCCCAGGGCTCCAGGGTGGGCGTGAGGCGGCGTACCTGGGCGTAGCCATGGAACTCGGTCAACTGCTTGCCGGCGCGCTCCAGCAGGGCCTTTTCCACCTTGCGGCTGTAAAGATCCTCACTGCTGTCCGGATCCACCTCCAGTTCCTCGGCCAGCTTTTTCCACTCATCCGGGCTGAGCACCACCAGGGCGGTGAGATAGGGCTTGCCCTCCCCCAGCACCATGGCCTGCTCAAAGATCGGATCCAGGGTGATGGCCATCTCCATATCCGCCGGGGGCACCTTCTCGCCGTTGCCCAGCACCAGGATCTCCTTGATGCGACCGATGATGAAGATATGCCCCTGCTCATCGATGCGGGCCTTGTCGCCACTGTGCAGCCAGCCATCCTTGTCGATGGTGTCGGCGGTGGCCTGCTCATTATTCCAGTAGCCCTGCATCACCGAGGGGCCACGCACCAGCAATTCCTCATCCTTGCCGATGCTCACCTCCACGCCGGGCAGTGCACAGCCCACACTGGCGGGCACGTTATCGTCGGGCCGGTTGACGGCCACCACCGGACTGGCCTCGGTCATGCCAAAGCCATGGAACACAGGCAGCCCCAGGCCGATGAAGAACCGGGCGATGGGGGGTGGCAGCGGCGCGCCGCCGCAGACGGCATAACGCAGACGCCCGCCCAGGCGCTCGGTCACCTTGCCGGCAACGATCTTTTTCAGCAGCGGCCATAACAGCAGCTTGGGATGCCAGCCGGCGCGGCCCTGCTCATGCTCGAAGCGGTGCCAACCCACGGAAACGGTGGTGTGGAACAGGAAGCGGGCGAAGCCGGACTTCTCCTCCAGGCCCGCGGTGATGCGCCCGTAGATGCGCTCGTAGATGCGCGGTACGGAGATGAGCACGGTGGGGCGCAGGTTCATCAGGTCCTCCGCCAGGCCCTGCACCGAGCGGGCGAAGGCCACCTGGGCACCCACCATCATGGGCATGTAGCAGCCACCGGTGCGCTCCAGGGTGTGGGACAGGGGCAGGAAGGAGAGAAACAGATCCTCCCCCCCCATGGGGGCACACTGCTGGGCCGCATAGGCGTTTTGCAGGATATTCTGGTGGGTGAGCATCACCCCCTTGGATCGACCGGTGGTGCCCGAGGTATACACCACGGTGGCCAGGGAGCCGGGATCCACATCACGGGTAATCAGTTCATGATCGCCCTCGGGGGCCCATTCATCCAGGGACTTGAGGCGCGGGTCCTCGGGGAATTCTGCCGGGTCCACTGCTTGCACGGTGACGATGCGATTGACCGTGTCCAGTCGCTCGCGGACCTCCTGGAGGCGCTTCCATTGCTGACGACCGCCCAGCAGCAACAGCTTGGCTCCGGCATCCTTGAGGATATAGGCGATGTTGTCCGGCCGGTCGTCGGTGTATAGCGGCACCGTGATCAGGCCAAGGCCCAGGCAGGCCTGGTCGAAGATCACCCATTCCTGGCAATTGCGCAGCATGACCGCGACGCGGTCGCCCGGAGAAAAGTCTTCCTTTTGCAGTGCCGCCTGCCAGCGGGCCACCTGCTCACCCACCTCCCGCCAGGTGCGCGACACCCATTCGGAAGTGGCCTGATCATACTGTTTGTAAGCCACCGCATCGGGGCTTCGCTTGACTCGCTCCCTGAACAGTCCGGCCAGGGTCCTCGCCTCCCCTGGCGTGACCACGTGATTGGGCTCGCCCATGTTGACTCCTCTGCTTTCGGGGTACTTTGCCCCGGGTTCTTGCCCTTGAGGGGACCCCGCCCGGCGGCGTATCGTCGCCAGCTGAGCATGATTTCCCCGAGTTTCGCCTGAATATATCGCGACTGCCCAGTATAATCACGGGATGGGCCGTTTTTGGTGTGCTGCGTCAGTTCAACGCGCTGGCGGCCCACAGGCGGGCCCGCAAACCCCAGGCGGTGGCAAAGCCGCGCTGGCGAAAGCGCACCTCGCCATCGGCATCCACCACGAAGGTGGCCGGCACCGCTCCCACGCCGAACCGGGCGGACAGTGCGCCGGTCTCGTCCACCAGCACCGGATGGGTATAGTCGTTCTCGTGCATGTATTCCCGCAGCGCCTGGGCATCACCGGACTGCATGGCCACGGTGAGCACAGGCCAGTCCTGGCTGATGGACTCGATGGCCGGCTGCTCAACCCGGCAGATGCCGCACCAGGTGGCCCAGAAATGCACCAGCACCGGCTGGCCCTGGTAGTCCGACAGGCTCACCGGTGAGCCGTCCAGCAGCAGGCCCTGCAGCGGCGGCGCCTCGCCGGAGACCATGTCCCGCTGCAGCCAGGCCTTGATGGCCAGAAACACCAGCAGGATGATGATCAGCTCCAGTCCGCGGCGCAGCCAGCGCCGTCGTCCGGTATGCTTGGGAGTGTCACTCATGGGTTGGAGATGGGCGCCTGCCGCGCAAGTGAAGGGTTTATCGAACGCCATGGGAAGAACATGACGGGTTGATACCGGTCAAAACCATTATCAACAGGCTCAAGGCCTGCCCGCAAGCCAACGGGGACTCAAGATTCATGACCACAGCCACCGTACAACCGCTGCACCACTTCAAGGTTCCGGAAACCGCCTGGGTGGAGCGGCAGATGCCTCACTACACGGGCGCCGAGCGCGAACGGGTGATCGAGCGCATCAAGACCCTGCTCAAGGAGCAGGAGGCCACCCTCGTGGCCCACTATTATGTGCATGAGGATCTGCAAATGCTCGCCGAGCAGACCGGCGGTTGCGTGTCCGACTCCCTGGACATGGCCCGTTTCGGCAAGGAACACCCGGCCTCCACCCTGGTGGTGGCGGGCGTGCGCTTCATGGGGGAGACAGCCAAGATCCTCAGCCCTGAAAAAAGGGTGATCATGCCCACCCTGGAGGCGGAGTGCTCCCTGGACCTGGGCTGCCCGGCAGATGAATTCATCGCCTTTTGCGATCAGCATCCGGACCGCACCGTGGTGGTGTATGCCAACACCTCTGCCGAGGTGAAGGCGCGCGCCGATTATGTGGCCACCTCCAGCATCGCGGTGAAGCTGGTGGAGCACCTCAAGAACGAGGGCAAGAAGATCCTCTGGGCCCCCGACCGTCACCTGGGGGCCTACATCCAGAAGACCACCGGTGCCGACATGGTGCTTTGGGATGCCACCTGCGTGGTGCACGATGAGTTCCGCACCCGGGCCCTGGTGGACCTGAAACAGGAGCATCCGGATGCTGCCGTGCTGGTGCACCCGGAGTCCCCCGCCGGGGTGATCGAACTGGCCGATGCGGTGGGCTCCACCTCACAGTTGATCAAGGCGGCCCGGGAACTGCCCCATGAGACCTTGATCGTGGCCACCGACAGCGGCATCTTCTACAAGATGCGACAGGCGGCACCGCACAAGACCTTCCTGGAGGCGCCCACCGGCGGGCATAGCGCCACCTGTCGCAGCTGCGCCCATTGCCCGTGGATGGCCATGAACGGCCTGGGCAATCTGCTGGAGGTGCTGGAAACGGGTGGCAACGAGATCCACGTGGACGAAACCGTGCGCCAGGGGGCGCTGCGCTCGACCCAGCGCATGCTGGACTTCGCCAGCAGCCAGCACACGCCGGTGCTGGGACGTGGGGACGCCTGATCCCATGGCGCTGGCGGATCGCTGCCTGGTCGCGCGCTCATGAGCAGCAAGGCGGGACCGCAGCCCGTCATCCCCATGGCGGTGTTCCGCAAGATGGTGGCTCAACTGCCGGCGGAGCAGCTGTCCCGCCTGCCGCCAGAGAAGCTGCCGGAGAACATCCCCCTGGATCTGGTGGACGAGGCGCCTTACTACTCCCGTCGTGCAGTGGAAGGCCTGATCCTGTCGGCCAATGCCTATCATCTGGAGCGGCGGCTGAACATCCAGGATCAGTACGGCCCGGAGGTGATGGGCGCCCTGGACAAGTCACAGGTGGTGGGCAACACCGCCAATGTGAAGATCTTCTGGCAAAAGCTGGAGGATCTGCGACAGATGTACGAGCAATGGCGCAAGGACCCCAGCCCACAGAATCTGGACCGTCTTGGCAACCAGATCCGCACCCTCAATGCACTGCTGCTGGACGTGCGCGCCGAGAACGCAGACACCACCCGTTCGGCCCAGTTGCTGCGGGAGCAGGCCTGCGGTCCGGAGCTTGCGTCGATGTTCCAGCAGGCCATCGAGCGCCTGCACGAGCACAGCGAGCGCATCGAGAACCTGCTGGCCCGGTATTTCCGCATCCGCATCACGGTGGCCCAGCACGAGATGCAGGTGCGACTCAAGCAGATCAACACCCTGGACCGGCAGGCGGAGAACCTGCGCGAGCAGATGGAGGATCTGCGCACCCAGCTTGAAGACTCCCAGACCCTGTGGCGCCGCGCGGTCAAGCGACTGCATGCCGATCAGCAGGCAGAGCATCTGCAATCGCGCATCATGGCACTGGCAGGGGAACTGCGCTCCCGCGAGGTGAGCATTTCGGAGAACCAGCTCACCCAATGGCTGGATGCCCTGGTGGACGCGGCCCTGCACCCCCTGACCCGACCCTCCGTTTCCAGCCATATGGGCGATGGGCGCATGGCCCTTTACAGCCTGCTCAGCCGCTATTGTCAGCAGCAGGAGGACTCGGCCCGACAGATCGCCCGCAACCCCTTCCTGCAGGTGGACCCGGCCCAGGCCATTCGTTTCGTGCTGCTCTCGGAGCAGTTCATCCTGGATTATTTTCGCAAGAAGCGTAACGAGACCACGGCCTGGATCAGCGACGTGGCCCAGGTGAAGAGCGAGGATCTGGATGGTCTGGAACGGGAAATACTCAGCGAACTCAAACGCTCAAGCCGGTTCAAGCGCAAGCCCAGCGGGTGAGGACCTGAAGCGGCACCTTCAATACACCTTGGGCTCCCCCCGCGGGCGGGTCTTGAAGAACCGCAGTGTCCACAGATACTGGGCCGGATCGCGACGAATCAGGGCCTCCAGGGCCGCATTCATGCGGGCTGCATCCTGCACGTCGTCCCCGGTGGGAAAATCCGCCAGGGGTTCGGCCATCACCAGTTCGTAACGGTCCTCATCGATCCGGTAAAAGCCCATGCTGGGCACCACCGGTGCGCCGGTGAGACGCACCAGGCGACCCAGGGCCGGGATGGTGGCCTTGGGCACGCCAAAAAACGGGGCAAACACGGTGTGTGCGGGCCCCAGATCCTCGTCCGCCAGATAGTAGAACACCTTGCCCTGGCGGGTGTGGCGAATGGCCGGTCGCAGACCCTGGTCCCGGGCAAACATGGCAGCACCATACTGGGAACGGCTGCGGGTGTTGATCCACTCGATGATGGGGTTCTTCATGGGCTTGGCGAAGGAGACACCGCCGCATTCCAGGCTCAGCCTCAGGCCACCAAAATCCAGGGCCGGGGCATGGGCGGCGCAGATGATGGCCGGCTGACCCTGGCTCTGCATCTCCAGCACACCGGCTTCATCCACCAGCTGGATGCGCGCCCGGTGGCGCCGGTGGCTGCCAAACCAGAGCAGGGGATAATCCACGAAACACTGCCCGACAATGCGGAAATGCTCGCGCAACACCTGCTCGCGTTGCTCTTCCGACCACTCGGGAAAGCACAGCCGCAGGTTCACGCGGCCAACATGCCGACGGCGCCCGCCGGTCACCCAGGCCAGCCAGCCCACCGCCCGACCCACGCCCCGACCCACGGGTCGGGGCAGCCACATGATCACCCAAAGCAGAGCGATACCCAGCCAGGTGCCCCAGTAACGCGGGTGCAGCATGGCCCACTCGAAGTGGGTGCGATAGCCCTCCGGGGCCTGCACCGCGGTATCAGTCATGGCTTCCCTCTTCCGCCGCAATCCGTTTTTCCACTCGTTTGCGGAAGATCCGCATCTCCTTCGCCGCCTGAATATCCCCCCGGGACTCGGCGACCGTGATGCCCTCGTTATAGGCATCCAGGGCCTCGAACAGCGCCCCGCTCTCATCCAGTGCCCGCCCCAGCAACTTCCAGGCAGCGGAGTAAGCCGGGTCATGCCCCACAGCCGCCCGCAAATGGATGGACGCCTCTCCAGGACGACCGTCGGCCAGATACGCATTGCCAAGGGAAAATCGCAGCAATTGATTATCCTGACCGTCGGCCAGCATGGCCTCGAAGCGTTCGATGTTGGTCATGTTCGGCCCGTTCGTTTTACAGAATGAGCCACAAGTATAACGTCAACCAAAGCGGGCAAAACCCGGACGGGCCTACAGGAATGTCACGCTGACCTGGAACAGGCGCTCCACCTCATTGACGCGCTGCTTGTCGGTGAGGAACAGAATCACATGATCCTCCGACTGCACCACGGTGTCGCGGTGGGCGATGATCACCTCATCACCGCGCACCAGGGCGCCGATGGTACAGCCCTTGGGCAGCTTGATCTCCTCCACCCGGCGCCCCACCACCTTGGAGGTCTTTCGGTCCCCATGGGCCACCGCTTCGATGGCCTCGGCGGCGCCGCGACGCAGGCTGTGCACGGCGACCACATCACCGCGGCGCACATGGGTGAGCAGGGCACCGATGGTCACCTGCTGAGGTGAGATGGCAATGTCGATCACGCCACTCTGCACCAGCTCCACGTAGCTGGGCCGGTTGATCAGGGACATGACCGTGCGGGCACCCAGGCGCTTGGCCAGCATGGCCGAGAGGATGTTGGCCTCGTCATCGTCGGTGACCGCCACGTAAACGTCCGTGCCCTCGATGTTCTCCTCGATGAGCAGTTCCTTGTCGGCGGCATCCCCCATCAGCACCACCACGTGATCCAGGGTTTCGGCCAGCTCCTTGGCCCGCGCCGGGTTGCGTTCGATGAGCTTGACGGAGAAATGGGGCCCCAGGTTCTGGGCCAGGCGCTTGCCGATGTTGCCGCCCCCGGCAATCATTAAACGCCGATAGGGCTTGTCCAGGCGCCGCAGTTCACTGGTGACGGCGCGGATATTGCGCCGCGCGGCGATGAAGAAGACCTCGTCATCCACCTCAATGACCGTGTGGCCTTCGGGAAAGATGGGCTTCTCGCGCCGGAAGATGGCTGCCACCCGGGTCTGCACGCCCGGCATGTGGGTGGCCAGATGCTTGAGTTCCTTACCCACCAGGGGGCCGCCATGATAGGCGCGCACCGCCACCAGGGAGACCCGGCCATCGGCAAAGTCCAGCACCTGCAGGGCCCCGGGATGCTCGATGAGGCGCTGGATATAATTGGTGACCACCTCCTCGGGGCTGATGAGCACATCGATAGGCAGCGACTCCGGGGTGAACAGGGCCCGGTACTGCAGATACTCCAGGCCCCGCACCCGGGCAATCTTGGTGGGGGTGTGGAACAGGGTGTAGGCCACCTGACAGGCCACCATGTTGGTCTCATCGGAATTGGTGACCGCGATGATCATGTCCGCGTCCCTGGCACCGGCGCTGATGAGCACATCCGGATGGGAGGCAAAGCCAACGATGGTGCGCAGGTCCAGGCGATCCTGAAGGGCCTGCAGGATGTCCGGGCGGGTGTCCACAACGGTGATGTCGTTGGCCTCGTTGGCCAGGTTGTGGGCCACCGTGCTGCCCACCTGGCCCGCGCCCAGTATCAGTATCTTCATGGCTCAGTCCCGGGACTTCTTCGGCTCAATGCCAAGGGCGCGCAGTTTACGATACAGGTGCGTGCGTTCAAGCCCCACCCGTTCCGCCAGGCGGGTCATGTGACCATCCACCTGCTCCAGCTGGCGCAGCAGGTAATCCCGCTCGAACTGTTCACGGGCCTCGCGCAGCGGCAGTTGCGTATTGGGCTCAGGGCTCTCCCGGTACTCTACCGTCTGCGGGGCAGCCCCGCTGAGTGCTGACTCCACCTCGGCCGCATCCACCTCATCGGCATTGCCCAGGATCAGCAGGCGCTGCACCAGATTGCGCAGTTCCCGGATGTTGCCCGGCCAGGGGTGGCGGGCCAGGCGGGCCCGGGCACCGCCGCTGAAATGGCGCCGTGGCAGACCCTCCTCCTGGTGAAAGGCCCGAACGTAGTGCTCCAGCAGTTCCGGTATATCGTCCACATGCTCGCGCAGCGGCGGGATGTGCAGGGGCACCACGCTGAGGCGGTAGTAAAGATCCTCGCGGAACTGCCCTGCGGTCACCCGGGCACGCAGATCCTCCTGGGTGGCGGCCACCACCCGCACATTGACGGCGATGGGATCACTGCCCCCCACACGGGTCATGCGCTGCCCCTCCAGGGCGGTGAGCAAGCGACCCTGGGTGTGCAGGTCCATCTGTGCCACCTCGTCCAGGAACAGGGTGCCGCCACTGGCCTGCTCCAGCAGACCGTAGCGGATGCGATGCCCCTGCTCCTGGCCAAAGATCTCCACCACCGCCTCATCGGCGCTCATGGCACCCACCGGCACCTCCACGAAGGGCCGCTCAGCCCGGGCACTGCAGGCGTGCAGGTAACGGGCGAAGGTCTGCTTGCCCACCCCGGCCTCGCCGGTGATCAACACCCAGGTATCGTGCTGGGCAATGCGGCTCACCTGATCGCGCAGGGCCTGCATGGCCGTGCTGGACCCCTCCGGCTCGGTGGTGTTGTGGGACCGCCGGCGCAGGCCGATGTTCTCCCGGGTGAGCCGGTCGGCCTCCAGGGCCCGCTCCACGGTGAGGGTGAGCTTGGCCAGGGAGAGGGGTTTTTCCAGGAAATCGTAGGCCCCCAGGCGAGTGGCCTCCACGGCGCTCTCCACGGTGCCATGGCCCGACATCATGATCACCGGGCTGGGCTGACCCCCGGCCTCGATCCATTCCTTGAGCAGGGAAATCCCATCCCCATCAGGCATCCAGATATCCAGCAGAATGAGGTCGAAGCGACGCTTGCGGCGCTGCTCCCGGGCCTCCTCCACGGTGCCGGCCACGGCCACGCCATAGCCTTCGTCTTCCAGGATTTCCTGTACCAGACCACGAATATCCGGTTCGTCATCCACCACCAGGATGTAGGATTCGCTCACACCGCCTCCCGAGACTCATGGGTATCGGCAGGGCTGCTCTCGGAGAGTGGCAGGTTGATGCTGACCATCACGCCCCCCCGGGGCGATTGCCCGCCCGCACCATGCCGTTATGCTCTTCGACCAGCTTCCTGACGATGGCCAGGCCAAGCCCGGTACCTTTGGGCTTGCTGGTCACATAGGGTTCGAACAGCCGCGTCATCATGTCTTCCGACAGGCCGCGGCCATTATCCAGCACCAGGATTTCCACCATATTGCGCTGACCGTCCACCTCCTGGCGGGTCTGGAGCGTCAGGCAGCCATCGTCCATGCCTTCCAGGGCCTCCAGGCCATTCTTGATGAGATTGTGCAGCACCTGACGCAGCCGGCCTGCATCTGCCCGCAGCAGCGGCAGGCGCTCATCCAGGCTCAGCTCCACACGCACACCGATGTCGCCGTGACGATACAGCTCGGCCACCTCGCGCACCAGCTGATTCAGATCCAGGGGCTTGATGGCCAGCGCCGGGGGCCGGGCATACTCACTGAAGGCGTTGACCATGGCCTTCATGGCCTCCACCTGGTTGATGATGGTCTGGGTGGAACGTTGCAGCATGCTGGCCTCGGCCTCCTGGAGATGCGGGTGCAGCTTGCGCTCCAGGCGCTCGGCAGAGAGCTGGATGGGAGTGAGCGGGTTCTTGATCTCGTGAGCCAGCCGCCGGGCCACTTCTGCCCAGGCGGCATCCCGCTGGGCCTGAATCAGGGTGGTGATGTCGTCGAACACCACCACCGGACCGCCCCGCAGCCCGCTGCCGTGGGACAGCCACACCCCCCGGCACATGAGCACCTTGCGACCGCCGGAACCGAAAGCGGTGAGCTGCTCGCTCCATTCCGGCCGTCGCGCGGAGAAGAACGGCCCCAGTTCTTCCTGAAAGCGCTTCACCACCCCGGAGTGGTGGGCGATCTCATCCAGGTCATGGCCCAGATGGCGCTCCAGATCCACCTCCAGAATCTGCGAGGCGGCGGCATTGGCCGTGCGCAGGGTGAGGCGGCGATCCAGGGTGATGACCCCGGAGGAGAGATTCTGCAGCACCGCCTCCAGGTACATGCGCTGACTCTCCGCCAGGCGCCGGCTGCGTTCCACCTCGTCGCGGGTGGCGGCCAGGGTGGCGGTCATGGCATTGAACGAGCGCACCAGAAAACCCAGTTCGTCGTTCTGGGTGACGGGGAGCTTCTTGTGATATTCACCGGCGGCCACGGCGCGGGTGCCCTCGGCCAGTTCCTGGATGGGCGCCACCAGACGTCCGGCAGAGTACAGGGCCCCCCAGACAGCGGCCATCACCGACACCAGCAGGGCCAGGGACAGGGTGATGGTGAAGCTCTGCTTGATGGGGCCCCGCAGATAGGCGAATTCCTTGTACTCGGAGAAGGCATCCTGGACGCTGTCGGCCAGCACACTCATGCGCGGCGCCACCGGATACACCGCCTGCAGGATACGGCCGTCCCCGGAAGGACTGCGACTCGGCACGGGCGCCACCACGCGGATGTGCAGGCCATCGTCATACACCGGCTCCAGGGCCGAATAGGTCCGCCCCTGGGAGAGGATCATCAGCACCTCCCCGGCGGGCAGGGTGGGCAGGCGCTGCAGGCTGGCGCCACTGGTGTAGGCAATGATGCGATTGTCGGCACCGAACAGGGTGAGTTCCATGGCCCGGCTGTCATCGCGCATGTCTCCCAGACGCAACGCCGCCAGGCCCTGGGAGACGTCCATCAGATCCCGGGCCAGGGACTCGGTCTCCTGGGTGTGCTGGCGCACGCGCAGATCCAGGGAGGAGCGGGACAGCTCAAGGGCATCCTCCAGGGCCTTTTCCACGCGCACGTCGAACCAGCTGTCGATCCCCTCGTCCAGGAAGGTGATGGAGAAGTAATACACCACCATCACCGGCACCAGGGCCAGACCCACGAAAAGGGTTACCAGCTTGAGGGTAAGCCGCGACCCGGGCTCATTGCGCAGTACCCGGCGGGTAACGAGAAACAGCTTGGTGCCGATCAGGGCGGCCATGAAAACCAGGGCCAGCGAGTTGAACAGCAACAACCAGATGTAGAGGCGCTCGAAGCGTTCGGAGTTCTGGGCCGCGTCGCCCATCACCAGCAGCGACAACAGCAGCACCACGAAGATGATGCCCATGGGCACCAGACCCAATGATAATCGTCTCAGCGCAGTGACCATGTGTACCAGTCGCTTGCCGGGCTCCAGTCACGCATCACGTAACCGCGCACCCGCAATGGCAGGGGCAAGGCATCCACCCGCAGCCGGGCGCGCACCCGCGCCTCGTACTCCTGTCCATCCTGGAGCAGCGAGGCATCCAGCAGCGGCAACTCATCCATGTCGCCCAGGGTGAACAAGGCCGACTCCAGACGGTAGAAGGTGCGCTTTACGCCCGTATTCAGATGGGTGATCACGTACAGGCGACTCAGGGCATGATATTCCAGGCGGTAGCGCTGGGAGAGCTCGGCCACGGTAGCGTCCCAGATCCAGTCCCGGCCGCGGCTGATCTCCACCTGCACCTCGAAGGTGAGCTTCACCCCATTGTGCAGCGCCTCTTCCAGATTGGGAGTGAGGCGGTAATCGATGGTGGCGTTGAGCAGATACAGGCCGTTGGACAGTTCGGTATGGGCGGACCGGACCTTCAAGGGGGCGTCACCGGACAGGGCGTTGATCGGCAGCGCCACCAGCAGGGACAGCAGGCACGACAGCAGCAGCGCCCGCAAGCCGTGTATCCGGGCCTGTGACGCCAGGAGGGTCAACGTCTGATCAGCCGGGCATAATAAAAACCATCCATTCCCTGATCACCGGAGAGGACCTGGCGACCCGCAGCCTGAGCACGGCCCCAGGGCGCCTGCAGGGGGGATTCGCTGGCCGAGGGTTCGTCCTGGAGAAATTGGGCCACGATCAAGGCGTTTTCATCCGGCAACAAGGAACAGGTGACATACAAAAGCATACCCCCAGGCGCCAGCAGGGGCCAGAGCGCCCGCAGCAATCGGGCCTGCTCGGCGGCCAGGGCGGGGATGTCCGCATCCCGGCGCAGCAGCTTGATGTCCGGGTGTCGACGGATCACCCCGGTGGCAGAACAGGGTACATCCAGGAGGATGCGATCATACGGCGCCCCCTGGTGCCAGCGGTCCGGCTCGGCCCCGTCGCCGGTCACCAGGTGGGCCTGATAACGGCCCCGGTCCAGGTTCTCCCTGACCCGATCCAGGCGCCCGGCATGGGCATCCAGCGCAGTGATGTCCAGGTCGCCGCCGGCCTGCTCCAGAAGGTGCAGGGTCTTGCCGCCCGGGGCCGCACAGGCATCCAGCACCCGCTGACCCGGGCGGCAGTCCAGCAACGGCGCCGCCAGTTGCGCGGCGGCGTCCTGAACCGACACATCGCCATCCTGAAAACCGGGCAGGGCCTCCACAGCCACCGGTTCGGACAGGGTGAGGGCCGAGGGCACGTGCTCATGAGGCTGTGCCTGGATGCCCTGTCCTTCCAGCCGGGCCTGATAATCCTCCCGCGATCCCCGATGCAGATTCACCCGCAGGGTCATGGGGGGATGGGCATTCATGGCCTGGCAGAGGGTGTCGGTATCATCCCCATAGGCCCGCTGCAAACGGGCGAACAGCCAATCCGGCAAGGCATGGCGCAGCGCCGGTGACTCATCCACCTGCTGCCCCCGGGCCTCACCCTCGCGCTGGGCCCGGCGCAGCACGCCGTTGATCAGGCCCACGGCCCAGCGCTTGCGCAGGCTGCGGCCCAGGTCGGCGGTCTGCTGGATGACGGCATAGTCGGGGGTGTTCATGTACTGCATCTCGAACAGCCCCATCAGCAGGGCACAGGCCACGTCCTGATCCCTGCCCCGCAGGGGTTTGTCCATCCAGCCATCGAGCATCGCCTGCAGACGGCGGTGCCAGCGCAGGGTGCCGTAGCACAGGGCCTGGGTCAGGCCCCGATCCCGGGGTGGCACCTGCTGCAGATGATGTGGCAGGGCATCGGAGAGGGAGGCGCCGTCCTTGAGGACGCGCAACAGAACCTTGAGAGCCGCTTCACGAGGTGACATATGTTGTCCTACTGTCCCAGCACGCGGCCCAGCAGGGAGCGTCCATTCAAGAATTCCCGCGCCGACAGTGGCTTGCCGCCCGGCAGTTGCAGGCGGGTGATGCGCAGCAACCCCTCGCCGGTGGCCACATCGATGCCCTGGGGACCTTCGGCAACCACCGTGCCCGGCGCCGCCGAGGCCTGCCCCGCAGGCAGTTCCGACATCCACAGGCGCAAGGGCTGCCCTTCATGAAGGGTCTGGGCCACAGGCCAGGGGTTGAAGGCGCGCACGCGACGATCCAGACAGACGGCCCGCCGTGTCCAGTCCAGCCGGGCCTCGGCCTTGCTGAGCTTCTCGGCATAGGTGACCAGGGCCTCGTCCTGGGGCTCTCCCCGTAGCGATCCCGCCTCCAGGCCTTCCAGCCCCTGGAGCAGCAGCTGCGCCCCCTGGGCCGCCAGGGTGTCGTGCAGGGTGGCGGCGGTATCCTGGGCGGTGATGGGGCAATGGGATTTGAGCAGCATGTCGCCGGTGTCCAGCCCCGCGGCCATCTGCATCAGGGTGATGCCGGTCTTGTCATCCCCGGCCAGCAGGGCACGCTGTATGGGGGCGGCACCACGCCAGCGGGGCAGCAACGAGCCATGCAGGTTGACGCAGCCCAGACGGGGGATGTCCAGCACGGCCTGGGGCAGAATCAGGCCGTAGGCCGCCACCACCATCAGGTCCGGGGCATGGGCCCGCAGGGTTTGCTGATGGGCCTCATCACGCAGGCGCTCGGGCTGTTCCACGGGGATCCCATGGGACTGGGCCAGTTGCTTGACGGGGCTGGGCTTGAGCTTGCGCCCCCGCCCGGCGGGGCGGTCCGGCTGGGTGTAGACCGCCACCACCGTGTGGGGGGAGTCGATCAGGGCCTGCAGGGCGGGTACGGCAAAATCCGGCGTGCCGGCATAGACAATCCGCATCAAACCGCCTCGCGCTGCCGCGTGGCCCGATTGGGGGCGCCGTGACGGTGGGTCTTTTCGAGTTTCTTGCGAATGCGATCGCGCTTGAGCTTGGACAGATGATCCACGAACAGCTTACCGTCCAGATGGTCGATCTCATGCTGGATGCACACCCCCAGCAGACCACTTGCTTCCATCTCGAAGCGCTTGCCATTGCGATCCAGGGCCCTCACCCGGATACGCTCGGCACGCGTCACCGGCTCGTAATAGCCCGGCACGGACAGGCACCCCTCCTCGCAATCGGCCTCTCCCCAGCGATCAACGATCTCCGGGTTGATGAAGCACAGGGGGCGCAGGCCCTGGCCGGAGCGCTCCTCGGAGCCTTCCTCGGCCACATCCATCACGATCACGCGGCGCAGGACGTTCACCTGCACGGCGGCCAGGCCAATGCCCTCGGACGCGTACATGGTCTCGAACATGTCGTCCACGAGCTTGCGGATCTCACCATCCACAACTTTGACCGGGTCGGCCTGACGACGCAGCCGGGGATCGGGAAAACGCAGGATTTCTAGTAGTGCCATGACCGCCTATCCGCTCAATGGGTGTATTTGTGCAGCGTCAAAACCATTTCTGCTAAAGTTGTGATTTCATCAGAACAATGCCGTCCGAGCTTGCGCTCAGGGGAGCCGTGACGGCCGGAACCCGCCGTGGATCGGCGGGAAAACCGCATCCGGGCCATTGGCGCCCTGGCGACGAGGGGGAACGATGTCCGCTCCATATCCGCTGCGTGTCGGACACGCGATGTCCGTCGTGACGCTTATTCTAGCGTTCCTGGCCTCGGGTTGCGCCACCGCGCCCGAACCTTCACCGGAACCGGAGCCCGAACCGCCTCGGGTGCAGGCACCACCGGAGCCCGAACCGGAACCGGAAATCCGCATTCAGCCTACCGCCCCCGAACGCTACGTGGTACAGCCGGGCGACACACTCTGGGACATCTCCAACCACTTCCTGCGTGATCCCTGGTACTGGCCGGAACTGTGGGTGGCCAATCCGCAGATTCCCAATCCCCACCTGATCTACCCCGGCGACATCATCACACTTTACTATGTGGACGGGCGTCCGCACCTCACGGTGGATGGCGGCCCCCGCGTGCGGCCCACGGTGAGACTCTCGCCCCGGGTGCGTGCCGAACCCCTTCCCCCCAGCCTGGATGTACCCATTCAGGCGCTGCAACAATTCCTGGTACGTCCTCGTATTGTGACAGAGCAGCAGATGGAAGATTCCGCCTATCTGCTGGCCTCTCAGGACGAACGCATGGTGTTTGGTGCCCATGACCGCGTCTATGCCCGACGTCTGGCCGAGGATCCCCTGGGCACCCGCTACAACGTCTTCCGGGCCGGCGGAGAACTGCGCGACCCGGTAACCGGCGAGAAGCTGGGATTCGAGGCCATCCCCGTGGGCGACGCCGAACTGGTGCGTGAAGGCGATCCGGCCACGGTGGTGCTGACCCGTAGCGACCGGGAGGCCCTGACCGGCGACCGGCTGCTACCCCAGGACGACAGCGACCAGGCCTTCCTGTTCACACCCAGCACACCCGACCCTGATGCCGAAGGGCAGATCATCTCACTGTTCGATGCCATCAGCCAGATCGCCCGCTTCCAGGTGGCCGTGATCAACCTGGGCGAGCGCGAGGGTGTTGAACGCGGCCATGTGTTTGCCACCTATCAGTCGGGTCGCGAGGTGCGTGACCGCTTTGCCGGGCGCGGCAACGAGACCGTGACCCTGCCGGACGAGCGCGTGGGCCTGATGATGGTCTTTCGCACCTTCGAGAAGGTGAGCTATGCCCTGGTGATGGAGTCCACACATCCCATCGAGCGCGGCTACGCCGTCAAGCATCCCTGATCACTGACAATACCTCGGGGCGGGCCCTCCGGGTTCGCCCCGAGCAGGGATGACCCTTGCTCTTCCCCCTTCACGCTTGAGACCTGCACAGACCATGGACACGGCCGTCCTCACCTCCTGGCTTCACCTGTGGCATACCCCCGGCGTCGGGCCCGCCCTGTTCCGGCGCATCCTGGAACAATACGGCACCCCCGAGGCCTTCCTGCGAGCCCCACGCGGGGCCTGGCGGAACCTGGAGCTGCGCGATGAGGCCATCGCCATCCTGGAACAGGATGCCCCGCCACCCGGCGTGATGGCCGACCTGGATTGGGCGGCGGGCGATCGGCACCACATCCTGCTCCTTGAGGATCCCGGTTACCCGCCCCGCCTGCGGGACATCGCCAGCCCCCCGCCCGTGCTGTATGTGGTGGGGGACCCCCAGGTACTGCATTGGCCCATGCTGGCGGTGGTCGGCAGTCGTCACCCGACCCCGGGCGGCCGCGAGACTGCCAAGGCCTTCAGTGCCCACCTGGCGCGCCAGGGCCTGGTGATTGCCAGCGGCCTGGCGCAGGGGGTGGATGGCGCCGCCCATGCCGGCGCCCTGTCGGCAGGAGGCCTGACAGTGGCCGTCACGGGCACGGGGCCGGATCGCATCTATCCCGGCTCCCACCGCTCTCTGGCCCGACGTCTGGTGGCCGAGGGGGCCATGATCACGGAGTTCCCCGTGGGCACGCAGGTCAAGCGGGAACACTTCCCCCGTCGCAACCGCATCCTGTCGGGCCTGAGCATCGGCACCCTGGTGGTGGAAGCCGCGGCCCGCAGCGGCTCCCTGATCACCGCGCGCCGCGCCGTGGAACAGGGCCGCGAAGTCTTCGCCATCCCCGGCTCCATCCACAACCCCATGGCCCGGGGGTGCCACCGCCTGATCCGCGAGGGCGCCAAGCTGGTGGAAACGGCCGATGACATCCTGGAGGAACTGGGGGCTCAGGCGCTGGTTCCCACCGCATCCCTGCCCAGTGCCACGGCCGCCTCCGAGGGCAACGGCCACCATAACGATCCGCCCGGGGAGACGGAACCGGACCATGCCAGGCTGCTGGAAGCCATGGGTCACGACCCGGTTTCGGTGGATCAGCTCGTGGGACGCACTGGATTGACCGTGGCCATGGTTTCCTCCATGCTGCTGCTCATGGAGTTGCGCGGCCAGGTGGCCTCCCTGTCCGGTGGTCGTTACGTCCGCCTGTAGCCGGAATAGCGAAGATGAAAGAGAACGTGCTCGACGTATTGATGTATCTGTTTGAAAACTATATAGACGACGACACGGAGCTGGAGCCGGATCGTGAGCAGCTGCACAATCTGCTGCTGGACGCTGGCTTCCCGGTCGCCGAGATCAACAAGGCGTTTGACTGGCTGGAAAACCTGGCCAGCCAGGACACCTCGCTCAGGACCCTGCACACCGACTCGGCGCTGCGCCTCTACACCGAGCCCGAGATGAACCGCATGGATGCCACCAGTCGTGGCTTCCTGCTGTTTCTGGAGCAGAACGGCGTCTTGAGTCCATCCACCCGCGAGGTGGTGATCAACCGGGTCATGGACCTGGACACGGAAGAAATCGGCCTGGATGAACTCAAATGGATCACCCTCATGGTGCTCTTCAACCAGCCCGGCCAGGAGGCCGCCTACACCTGGCTCGAGAGCCTGATGTTCGAGAACCCGCCGGAGTATCTGCACTGACCCCCCGCCACACAACACAGGTAGCCAGGACATGAGCAAGCACCTGGTCATCGTCGAATCGCCCGCCAAGGCCAAGACCATCAAGAAGTACCTCGGAAACGATTTCGAGGTACTGGCTTCCTATGGTCACGTTCGTGACCTGGTGCCCAAGGAGGGCGCCGTGGATACCGAAGATGGTTTCCGCATGAATTACCAGGTGATCGAGCGCAATGAAAAGCACGTGGAGAGCATCGCCCGGGCTCTGAAAAAGGCTGACAGCCTGATCCTGGCCACTGACCCCGACCGCGAGGGAGAGGCCATTTCCTGGCACCTCTACGAGTTGCTGAATGAACGGGGTTTGCTCAAGGACAAGGACACCCAACGGGTGGTATTCCACGAGATCACCCAGCGGGCGGTGCGCGAGGCCATTGAGCACCCCCGCGGCCTGTCCAACGACCTGATCAATGCCCAGCAGGCGCGCCGCGCCCTGGATTACCTGGTGGGCTTCAATCTCTCACCGCTGCTGTGGAAGAAGATCAAGCGTGGCCTCTCCGCCGGACGGGTGCAGAGCCCGGCCCTGCGCATGATCGTGGAGCGGGAACAGGAGATCGAGGCCTTCGTCAGCCAGGAGTACTGGACGGTGGATGCCCATGTGGCCAAGGACGCCGAAGGCTTCACGGCCCGGTTGCAGGTCTATGCCGGCAAGAAGCTGGATCAGTTCGACATCAACAACGAAGCCGATGCCCAGAAGGCCCGCGAGACCCTGATTGCGTCCGCGAACGGTCGCCTGCATGTGGCCAAGGTGGAAAAGAAGCAGCGGCGCCGCAACCCGGCCGCCCCCTTCACCACCTCCACCCTGCAGCAGGAGGCCTCGCGCAAGCTCGGCTTCTCCGCCAGCCGCACCATGCGGGTGGCTCAGCAGTTGTATGAGGGCATCGACCTGGGCAGCGGACCCATCGGTCTGATCACCTACATGCGGACCGACTCCTTCACCCTGTCCAATGACGCCATTCAGGAAATCCGGGGGCTGATCGAGGAGCGCTACGGCAAGGAAAAGGTGCCGGACAGCCCGCGCATCTACAAGACCAAGTCCAAGAACGCCCAGGAGGCCCACGAGGCCATCCGTCCCACGTCGGTGCAGCGCCTGCCCGACGAGGTGAAGTCGCATCTCTCCCAGGACCAGGCCCGGCTCTACGACCTGGTGTGGAAACGCACCGTGGCCTGCCAGATGATCCATGCCACCCTGGACACCGTGGCGGCCGATCTGCAGGCGGGGAGCGCCGATCACGTCTTCCGGGCCACTGGTTCCTCCGTGCGCGACCCGGGCTTCATGGCCGTGTACCGGGAAGACCAGGACGACACCAAGGTGGAAAGCGACGAACGTCTGCTGCCGGAGCTCAAGGAAGGCGAGGATATCGACCTGCGGGACGTGCAGGCGGACCAGCACTTCACCGAACCCCCGCCGCGCTACTCCGAGGCCAGCCTGGTGAAGGCCCTGGAAGAGCATGGCATTGGACGCCCCTCCACCTATGCCTCCATCATCAGCACCCTGCTGCAGCGGGAATATGCCGAGCTGGTGAACCGGCGGTTCATACCCTCGGACATCGGCCGCATCGTCAATACCTTCCTGACCCAGCATTTCACGCAGTACGTGGACTACGACTTCACCGCCAGGCTCGAGGATGAGCTGGATGAGATCTCCCGGGGCGAGAAGGAGTGGGTGCCGGTGATGGAACGGTTCTGGGACCAGTTCCACCAACAGGTCAAGGAGAAGGACGCCTCGGTCACCCGGGAAGAGGCCGTGCAGGCGCGGGAGATCGGCACTGATCCCAAGTCGGGCCGACCCGTCTCGGTGCGCATGGGCCGCTACGGGCCCTTCGTGCAGATCGGCACCAAGGACGACGAGGAAAAGCCCCGTTTCGCGGGCCTGCGCCCCGGCCAGAAGATGGACAGCATCACCATGGACGAGGCCATGGCCCTGTTCAAGCTGCCCCGCGAACTGGGCGAGACCCCGGAAGGGGAGCCGGTGCTGGTGAACATTGGCCGTTTTGGCCCCTACGTGAAGTTCGGGGACCGCTATGCCTCCCTGAAGAAGGAAGACGACCCCTATACCATCGAACTGCCCCGGGCCCTGGAACTGGTGGCCGAGAAGAAGGAAATCGACGCCAACCGCTTCATCAAGACCTTCGAGGAAGAAGGCATCCAGGTGCTCAATGGCCGCTATGGCCCCTACATCACCAACGGCGCCAAGAATGCCCGCATCCCCAAGGATCAGGAACCCAAGGACCTGACCCTGGAGCAATGCCAGGAACTGCTCGCCGCGGCGCCTGAGAAGAAGGGTCGCGGTCGCAAGGCCCCCGCCAAGAAGGCGGCGACCAAGAAGGCAGCCACCACCAAGAAAACCGCCACCAAGGCGAGCGCCACGAAAAAGGCCTCCGACGCATCCCCGGACACTGGCAAGACGGCAACCAAGGCCGCCAGCAAGTCCACCACCAAGGCCAAGACCGCCAGCACCAGCAAGAAGTCCACGGGCAGCGGCACCAAGGCC
Source organism: Ectothiorhodospira sp. BSL-9 (assembly GCF_001632845.1). Taxonomy (NCBI): domain Bacteria; kingdom Pseudomonadati; phylum Pseudomonadota; class Gammaproteobacteria; order Chromatiales; family Ectothiorhodospiraceae; genus Ectothiorhodospira; species Ectothiorhodospira sp. BSL-9. The sequence goes on from NZ_CP011994.1 coordinate 898,829, forward strand.
AAGGCATCCACGGGGAAAGGGACCACCCGTCAAAGCAAGAAATCGGCCGAGGACAGCACGGCCGGCGTCTCCAGCGGCACCTGATCACAGGCAACGGGGATGGCCAGACTGACCCGGGACGTGCAGCACGCCGCCGCCATGATTCGCGGTGGAGGCCTGGTGGCCTACCCCACCGAGGCGGTGTTCGGGCTGGGCTGCGATCCGCGTAACGAGCTGGCGGTGCATCGGCTGTTGACCGCAAAACACCGCCTGCCTGACAAGGGGCTGATCCTCATCGCTGCTGATTTCTCCCAGCTGGCGCCGTTTCTGCGCCCGGTGGAGGCAACGCTCCAGGCACGGGCCATGGCCACCTGGCCGGGCCCGGTCACCTGGCTATGGCCATGCCGCCCCGACGTGCCCCGCTGGCTCACCGGGGATCGGGACGTGCTGGCCGTGCGGATGACCGATCACCCCCTGGCCGCGGATCTCTGCCACCAGGCCGGTCGCGCCCTGGTCTCCACCAGCGCCAATCGCTCCGGAGAACCCCCGGCCCGGGACGCGCACACCGTGCAGCAAACCCTGGGCAAACTACTGGACACCATCCTGGAAGGTGATACCGGAGGCCGTGACAAACCCAGCGAGATCAGGGACCTGGTCACGGGAGACATCGTTCGGGATGGCTGACATGACTGAACAGGGATCATGAGCGACGCGCCCCAACTCACGCCCATCCTGGACTACTTCCGTCACCTGCAGGCCGACATCTGCCGGCACCTGGCGAAAGTGGACCCCAAGGCCCCCTGGGTGGACGACCGCTGGGAGCGCGCCGAGGGTGGCGGTGGCCGCAGCCGGGTGCTCAAGGGTGGTGCGGTCTTCGAACAGGCAGGGGTCAACTTCTCCCACGTGCGCGGCGCCCGCCTGCCGCAGACCGCCAGCGCGCGACGACCGGAACTGGCCGGACGCAGCTTCGAGGCCACCGGCGTCTCGCTGGTGATCCACCCCCTTAACCCCCATGTGCCCAGTTCCCACGCCAACGTGCGTTTCTTCCTGGCCGAGAAACCCGGCGAGGTGCCGGTGTGGTGGTTCGGCGGTGGCTTCGATCTCACGCCCTATTACGGCGTGGAGGCCGACTGCGTGCACTGGCACGAGAACGCCCGGCGGGTGTGTGAGCCCTTCGGGGAGGATGTCTACCCGCAGTTCAAGGCAGGCTGCGATGAGTACTTCTTCCTGAAACACCGCAACGAGTCACGCGGTGTGGGCGGGCTGTTCTTCGATGACCTGAACACCTGGGGTTTCGAGCGCTGCTTCGAGTTTGTGCGGCGGGTGGGGGATGGCTATCTGGATGGCTTTGCACCCATTGTGGAGCGCCGCAAGGACACGCCCTACACGCAGCCGCAGCGGGATTTCCAGTTGTACCGGCGGGGGCGGTACGTGGAGTTCAACCTGCTTTACGACCGGGGGACGCTGTTCGGTCTGCAGTCGGGGGGGCGTACCGAGTCCATCCTCATGTCCATGCCACCGCTGGTGCGTTGGGAATACAACCATCAGCCGCAGCCGGGCAGTCCCGAGGCGGAACTGGTGGAGCGGTTTCTCCAGCCCAGGGACTGGCTGAGTCCCGCGGACGGCAATCAGGGCTGAGTGGGCTCCACGTCCACAAACTCATTGATCACCGTATCCGTGCGGGCATCCACCTCGTACAGACGCACGGCATAACCCCACAGGTTGGCCAGATGCTGTAGCACGCGCCGGGCGTCCTTTTCCTCCAGCAGACGGCCATCCTGGGCACGATGCTCCAGGATCAGCTTGCGATCCCCCGCCAGGTCCACGTCCACCACCTGGATGTCCGGCTCGTGCCGGGCCAGGTCGTACTGGGCCGACAGGGCCCGGCGCACCTCCCGGTAGCCCGTATCGTCATGGATGGCCTCCACCTTCAGGTGAGGCTCGTCCGCGTCGTCATGCACGGCGAACAGGCGCATGTCCCGCATCACCTTCGGCCCCAGAAACTGGAGGATGAAGCTCTCGTCCCGGTATTCCGCCCAGGCGTGCTTCCAGGTGCCCAGGAAATCCCCGTTGCCGGCGATATCCGGGAACCAGCGCCGATCCTCTGCCGTGGGCGCAAGGCACACCCGCTTGAGGTCCTGCAGGATGTTGAAGCCCAGGGCATAGGGGTTGATGCCCGAGAAGCGCGGGTCATCGAATTCCGGCTGGAACACCACGTTGGTGTGCTGGTGCAGGAATTCCATGAAGGACCCTTCGGTCACCTGGCCCGTCTCATGGAGCCGGTTCATGATGTGATAGTGCACCGAGGTGGCGCAGCCTTCGTTCATCACCTTGGTCTGCTTCTGCGGGTAGAAATACTGCGACACCATGCGCACGATGCGCAGGATCTCACGTTGCCAGTGCTCCAGCCTGGGGGCCCGTTTCTCCAGGAAATACAACAGGTTTTCCTCGGGCAGACCCAGGGCCTGACGGCGTGCGCTCACATCCTGGGCGCCGGAATCCTCATCTTCATCACCGCGACGCGGCAGGGTGCGCCACAGGTCGTTGAAGGTCTGCTCCTCGTAGCGGGCCCGATCCCGCTTGCGCTGCATTTCCTGCACCAGATTCAGTGGCTGCCGACGTGGGTAGCGGTGTACCCCGTGGGACATCAGGGCGTGGGCGGCATCCAGTACTCGCTCCACCTCCCAGCGTCCGTAGCGCTCCTCGCACTGGGCCACATAGGACTTGGCAAAATCCAGGTAGTCCAGAATGCCCTCGGCATCGGTCCAGGACTTGAACAGGTGATTGTTCTTGAAGAAATGGCTGTGCCCGAATGCGGCATGGGCCATGACCAGGGTCTGCATGGTCATGGTGTTCTCTTCCATGATGTAGCACAGGCAGGGGTTGGAGTTGATGACGATCTCGTAGGCCAGACCGGTCATGCCCTTGCGGTAGTACATTTCGTCGCGGGCAAAGTGCTTGCCGAAGGACCAGTGACGGTAGAACAGGGGCATGCCCATGGAGGAATAGGCATCCAGCATCTGCTCGGAGCTGATCACCTCCACCTGACTGGGGTAGGGATCCAGGCCCATCTCGTCGATGGCGATGCGCTCAATGGCATCGTGGGCCCGTTTGATCAGGGCGTAGTCCCAGTCGGCGCCGGTGTAGAGCAGGCGGGTATCATCAGTGGTGGTGTTCATAAGGGCACCTTTAAGGAGGCTGGGGCATGCGCCATCAGCGGCGTAACTCCACCGGTGTGAACAGATCCCGAAACACCGGGAAGATGTCCCCCCGGTTGCGCACCTTGCGCATGGCCAGGGGGCGGCCGGAAGTTGCCAGGCGCTCGTACACCTGCCACAGGTCCGTGGTCATCTCCCAGCCCCGGTCCTCGGCCACCTCGATGTAGGCAAAATACCGGCACACCGGCAGGATCACCGACTCCATCATCTCCAGCACCGCCGGGTTGTCAGCGGGGGTGTTGTCGCCATCGGAGGCCTGGGCAGCATAGATGTTCCAGTCCGCCGGATCGTAACGATCCGCCACCACCTTGCGCATCTCGTCCAGGGCCGGCGACACCAGGGTGCCACCCGTCTCCCGGGAGTAGAAAAAGGTGTCCTCATCCACCTCCTGGGCAATGTGGGTGTGACGAATGAAGACGATGTCCACATGCCGGTAACGCCGCTGCAAAAAGAGATACAGCAGCATGAAGAACCGCTTGGCCAGATCCTTCATGTCCTCGGTCATGGAACCGGAGACATCCATCAAACAGAACATCACCGCCTGGGAAATGGGCCGGGGCACCGGGGTGAAACGGTTGTAGCGCAGGTCGATGGGGTCGATATACGGGATGGATCGGGTCCGCCGGGTGACCTCCTCCCGCATCTGGATCAGATCCCGCAACCGCTCCGGCTCCTTCCCGGTGCGCTCCAGGCGGTCGATCTCCTCGTCCAGGGCACGGGTCTCCTCCCGCTTGGGACGACGCAGGGCCAGGCGGCGGGACAGGGAGTTGCGCATGGTCCGCGCCAGATTGAGATTGGAGGGCGAGCCGGATACGGAATAACCGGCCCGCTGAATGCCATGACGCTCCACCTTCGTCACCTGGGTGTGCGCCAGGTCGGGCAGCTCCAGGTTTTCGAAGAAAAGATCCAGAAACTCGTCCTGACTCACGGTGAACTGGAAGGGATCTTCCCCCTCGCCCTGGGGGCTGCCGCCACGGCCGCCGCCCCCCTGCCCGCCTTCGGGTCGAGCGATGGTGTCGCCGGCCACGAACTCCTTGTTGCCCGGGACCACATGGTCACGCACACCACGGCCGGTGCCCTTGCGGAAGCTGGGCTCCTGCAGGCCGTCGGCGGGGATGCTGATCTCCTCCCCACCCTGGCCGATGTCCGCCACCTTGCGACGTGACGACACGTCCCGCACCGCGTCCAGGATCTGACGCTTGGCACGGCCGATGAAGCGCTGGCGGTTGGCCAGGCTCTTGTCCTTGGGGTTCAGACGGCGGTCGACGATATTCACCACAGGGGGCGCACCTCCCGCAGACGGGGCTTGATCAGCCTGCCTGCTTGACTCGCATGTACCATTCCACCAACCGGCGGACCTGGCGTTCGGTATAGCCGCGTTCCACCATACGCTGCACAAAATCGTTGTGCTTGCGCTCCATCTCCGAGTCGGTCTTGGCCCCGAAGCTGATCACCGGCAGCAGGTCCTCCACCTGGCTGAACATGCGCTTCTCGATCACCTCGCGGATCTTCTCGTAGGAGGTCCATGAGGGCATCTTGCCACCCTGAGCCGCCTGCGAACGCAGGGCGAACTTGACCACTTCGTTACGAAAATCCTTGGGGTTGGCGATGCCGGCGGCCTTCTCGATCTTGGTCAGTTCCTGATTCAGTGACTGACGATCCAGCAACTGGCCGGTGTCCGGGTCCTTGAAGTCGTGATCCTCGATCCAGGCATCGGCGTAGGCCACGTAACGCTCGAACAGGTTCTGCCCGAAGTCGCTGTAGGACTCCAGATAGGCCTTCTGGATCTCATTGCCGATGAAGTCCGCATAACGCGGCGCCAACTCGGCCTTGATGAACTCCAGATAACGCCGCTCGGTTTCCTCGGGGAACTGCTGGCGACGAATGGACTGCTCCAGCATGTAAAGCAGGTGCACCGGGTCGGCCGCCACCTCGCGGGTGTCATAGTTGAAGGTCTCGGAGAGCACCTTGAAGGCGAAGCGGGTGGACACACCATCCATGCCCTCGTCCACGCCGGCCATATCCCGGTACTCCTGCATGGACTTGGCCTTGGGGTCGGTATCCTTGAGGCTCTCGCCGTTGTAGACCCGCATCTTGGAGAACAGGTTGGAGTTCTCGTGCTGACGCAGGCGGGTGAGCACCGAGAACTTGGCCAGCATGTCCAGGGTGGCCGGGGCGCAGGAGGCATCGGCCAGTTCACTGCTCTGGATGAGCTTCTCGTAGATCCGCGTCTCCTCGTTCATGCGCAGGCAGTAAGGCACCTTGACCACGGAGATCCGGTCGATGAAGGCCTCGTTGTTCTTGTTGTTCTTGAAGGCCTGCCATTCCGATTCATTGGAGTGGGCCATGATGATCCCCTGATAGGGGATGGCCCCGATGTTCTCCGAGCCCACGTAATTACCTTCCTGAGTGGCGGTGAGCAGGGGGTGCAGCATCTTGATGGGGGCCTTGAACATCTCCACGAATTCGAGGACGCCCTGATTGGCCCGGTTCAGGCCACCGGAGTAGCTGTAGGCATCGGTGTCGTTCTGGCTGTAGAGCTCCAGCTTGCGGATATCCACCTTGCCCACCAGGGAGGAGATGTCCTGGTTGTTTTCGTCGCCGGGTTCCGTCTTGGACACGCCGATCTGCCGCAGCCGGGAGGGATACATGCGCCCCACGGAGAAACGGGAGATATCGCCGCCAAACTCGTCCAGTCGCTTCACCGCCCAGGGGGACATCAGTCCGCTCAGGCGCCGGCGGGGAATCCCGAAACGCTCTTCCAGATCCTGCCCCATGGCGGGATCGAACAGCCCCAGGGGGCTCTCGAACACCGGCGAGACCTCATCACCGGCCTTGAGCACGTAAATGGGGAATTTCTCCATGAGCGCCTTGAGCCGCTCCGCCAGGGACGACTTGCCGCCCCCCACCGGACCCAGCAGGTAGAGGATCTGCTTGCGCTCCTCCAGGCCCTGCGCCGCATAGCGGAAGAAACCCACGATGCGCTCGATGGTCTCTTCCATCCCGTAAAAGTCCTCGAAGGCGGGATACACCTTGATGGTGCGGTTCATGAAGATACGACCCAGACGCTCGTCCTTGGCGGTGTCCACCACCTTCGGTTCACCGATGGCCTGCACCAGGCGCTCGGCCGCGGTGGCGTACCGCATGGGGTCGTCCCGGCATCCTTCCAGGTACTCACTCAATGACATGTCGGCCTCCTGCCGCTTCTGATAGGAACGTGCATACTGCGCAATCAAGGCTTCGGCCGAATCCATCGCAATCACCCCCTTGTTGGAGTCCGATCTCACTGTGCATTCCCCATGCAAGGGAGATACCACAGTCAGCAATTGTCGCACCCGATTCACCAGGCTGCCCCGTCGCGAACGGGGCCCGGATGGGGACAGCCTGCATGGGATCGTGGGTGGGATGCCCGGGCCTTCTCGAAGCGTGGCCCGTGGCTCGTCTGTTGAGTTGGACGCTGGCCCGGGCGCGCAGTTCCTGTGCATACCCGGGTTTTTGCCTCAGGATTGTGCAGGCGGCCCCCACACCGGCAAGCCGTTAAGATACCGTGCCGGACGTGTACTGAGCATAGACCATGGCAGCGAGCATTCGGCGCCCGCTGGCCGACGACCCAACTTCCCCGACCCCGGGGACCGGAGTTCAACATGGAACCCAAAGACAGCACCCGAAACGAGGCCTTCAAGGGTTTCACCAACGACGCCTGCCCGTTCATGCCTTGCCACCAGGGGGTGAAACGCGAATTCAATTGCCTGTTCTGCTACTGCCCCCTGATTGCCTACGAATGCCCCGGCCCCTACCGCGTGATCACCGATCGCCACGGCATGCGGCGCAAGGATTGCAGCCCCTGCAACCTGCCCCATAACGGCTATCTGCAATCGTGGAGCTTCATCCAGAAATGGCTGGAGCGACCCGTGCTGTGGGACGGTCACGAGCAGACCCGTTATCAGGTGGACCTGCCCGAGGATGCCGAGCCCCGACGTGGTGGGCCGCAAGGGGACTGATTGACGGAGATCACGTGAAGCCAAGGCCCGGACACCCAACTGTCCACCGAGGTTGACAGTCTTTAAAACGCGCGGGTAGGATCAAGCGATCCGGGGACCAAAGGAATCTGCCCCGCCTGTATTGTTCGTCTCCGCCCGCCGGGCGGGGGCGATGAATCCTTTTCGCGGGAGCGTACGTATGCGAATCCTCTTCGTCCATCCGAACTACCATTCCGGTGGCGCCGAAATCGCCGGTAAATGGTCACCCGCCTGGGTGGCCTACCTGGCTGGCTACCTCAAGAGCCATGGCTACACGGACTACACCTTCGTGGATGCCATGACCGACGAGATCTCCGACGAGGATCTGCGCAAGATCTTCGCCGAAGCCCAGCCGGACATCATCGCCTGTACCGCCGTGACCCCCGCCATCTACAAGGCGGAGGAAACCCTCAAGATCGCCAAGGAAGCCTGCCCCAACGCAGTCACCCTGCTGGGCGGCATCCACGCCACGTTCATGTTCCAGCAGGTGCTCACTGAAGCGCCCTGGATCGATGCCATCATCCGCGGCGAAGGCGAGGCAGTCACCCTGGACCTGGTGCGCACCGTGGACGAGGGTCGCTGGCCCGAGGCACGCAGCGAAGTGCGTGGCATCGCCTACGTGGAAAACGACCAGGTTGTTGCTACCCCCGCCGCCCCCACCATCCGTGACGTGGACTCCATCATCCCCGACTGGGGCGTGCTGGACTGGAAGAAATACATCTACATCCCCATGGGCGTGCCGGTGGCCACCCCCAACATGGCGCGCGGTTGCCCCTTCACCTGCAGCTTCTGCTCCCAGTGGAAGTTCTGGCGTGACTATCGGGTGCGCGATCCCAAGAAGGTGGTGGACGAGATCGAGATCCTGGTCAAGGAGCACGGTGTCGGCTTCTTCATCCTCGCCGACGAAGAGCCCACCATCAACAAGGCCAAGTTCGTGGAGTTCTGTCAGGAACTCATCGACCGTGACCTGGGCGTGCTCTGGGGCATCAACACCCGCGTGACCGACGTCATGCGCGACGAGGACCTGCTGCCCTTCTACCGCAAGGCCGGCCTGGTACACATTTCCCTGGGCACCGAGGCTGCTGCGCAGCTCAACCTGGACCTGTTCGTCAAGGAAACCACGGTGGCCCAGAACAAGCGCGCCATCGAACTGCTGCGTAACGCCGGCATCGTCACCGAGGCCCAGTTCATCGTCGGCCTGGAGAACGAGACCGCCGAGACCCTGGAAGAGACCTTCAAGCTGTGCATGGACTGGAATCCGGACATGGCCAACTGGGCCATGTTCACCCCCTGGCCCTTCTCGGACCTGTACACCGAGATGGGGGACAAGGTGGAGATCCACGATTTCGCCAAGTACAACTTCGTCACCCCCATCATGAAGCCGGCCGCCATGACCCGGGGCGAATTGCTCGACCGGGTGATGCACAATTACCGCCGCTTCTACATGAAGAAGGCCTTCCTGGGTTATCCCTGGGAGCGCAACCCGCTGCGTCGCAAGTACCTGCTGGGCTGCCTCAAGGCCTTCTTGAAGAGCGCCTTCGAGCGTCGCTTCTACGACCTGGGCAAGGCCGGTTACTGGGGTCCACAGTCCCGCAAGACGGTGGACTGGAAGTTCGACCACTCCCGCAAGCTGGTCAAGCCGGACGCCCAGCTGGAAGAGCAGATCGTCAAGTGGAAGAGCGCCCCGGCCCGCAAGCGCGGCGGCAAACCCGCCAAGGCCGGTGCTGCAGCCGAAGCCTCGCAGATGGATCCGTCCCAGGTGAAGATCTGCGGCGGTGGCGATCAGCAGCTTGAAGAGAGCCTGGACGACGCCAAGATCAAGGAGAAGATCAAGGAAAACGCCTGATCCCTCGGGCTGACCTGATCCAACCTGATCCGCAATCGCAAAGGGCGCCCATGGGGCGCCCTTTTTCTGTCCGCTGAGGAAAAACCACGTGATCGATGACCCTACTGCCCCCATCGACTTCCCCGCCCTGCCCCAGGCCGGCCCACGCCAGGCGAAGGCGCTGATGATCCAGGGCACCAGCTCGGATGTGGGCAAGAGCCTGCTGGTGGCCGGCCTGTGTCGGGCCTATGCGCGCCGGGGCCTGAAGGTGCGGCCCTTCAAGGCCCAGAACATGAGCAACAACGCCGCCGTCACCGCCGACAGCGACCTGCCGCCGGGGCCCGACGGCCAGGTGCCCCGGGGCGAGATCGGTCGCGCCCAGGCCCTGCAGGCCCGGGCCTGTGGCGTGGAACCCTCCATCCACATGAACCCGGTACTGCTCAAACCCCAGACCCTCATCGGCTCCCAGGTGGTGCTGCGCGGCCGTGTGCTGGGCAACTGCCGGGCCAAGGTGTACCACAAGATGAAGCCGCAACTGCTGCCGGCGGTACTGGACAGCTTTCACCGCACCGCCGCCCAGGCGGACCTGGTGCTGGTGGAGGGGGCCGGCAGCGGCGCCGAGGTGTACCTGCGCAAGTCCGACATCACCAACATGAAGCTGGCGAAACTGGCCGACCTGCCAGTGGTGGTCCTGGGCGACATCGATCGTGGCGGTGCCCTGGCAGCCATCGTCGGCACCCATGCCCTGCTCAACGACGATGAAAATGCCCGTGTGGTGGGTTACATCATCAACAAGTTCCGGGGCGACCTGTCCCTCTTCGAGCCCGCCTGCGAACTCATGACCGAGCGCACCGGCTGGCCCTGGCTGGGGGTGGTACGCTGGTTCGAATCCGCCTCGCGGCTGCCGGCGGAAGACTCCCTGGCCCTGGAGCGGCCCGCGGAAGGTGAGGGGCACGGCCTCAACATCGCCGTACCGCAGCTCTCCCGGGTGGCCAATTTCGACGATCTGGACCCCCTGGCGGCCGAACCTGGGGTCAGCGTGAACTGGGTCAAGCCCGGCACACCGATACCCCGGGATACCGATGTGGTCATCCTGCCAGGTTCCAAGTCCACCCGTGCGGATCTTGAAGTGATGCGCCGCGAGGGCTGGGACATCGACATCCTGGCCCATGTGCGCCAGGGAGGGCGCGTGGTGGGCCTGTGCGCGGGATTCCAGATGCTGGGTCGTGTGGTGCGCGACCCCCAGGGTATCGAGGGCGACCCGGGCGAGACGCCGGGGCTGGGATTGCTGGACGTGGACACCGAGATCAGCGGTGAGAAGCAACTCATCGACCTGGATGCCATCGACCAGACCAGTGGCTGTCGTGTCACCGGCTACGAGATGCACATGGGCCGCACCCACGGCGCCGGTCTGGAGCGCCCCTGGCTGATGCTGGAGGACGCACAGGGCAAGCCCCGCCCCGAAGGAGCCCTGTCTGCCGATGGCCGGGTCGCCGGCGCCTACGTGCATGGCATCTTCGGCAATGATGACTTCCGCGCCCACTGGCTGCGCCGGGTGGGCGCCGAGGCCTCCACCCTGGACTATGAGGCCCGCGTGGAAGCCGCCCTGGAGGCCCTGGCAGATCACTGCGAGGACAACCTGGACCTGGACGCGCTGCTGGCGCTGGCCCGGTAGGGGTCGGTCCATGTCCTCCAGCACCCCGAGGTCTCCCGCCCGCGTCCTCATGATCCAGGGCACCAACGCCGATGTGGGCAAGAGCCTGGTGGTGGCGGGCCTGTGCCGGGCCTTCACCCGTCGCGGCCTCACCGTGCGCCCCTTCAAGGCGCAGAACATGAGCAACAATGCCGCCGTCACCGTGGACTCGGACGCCCCACCCCGGGCCGATGGCACGCCGGTGCGGGGCGAGATCGGCCGGGCCCAGGCCCTGCAGGCCCTGGCCTGCGGCGCACCCAATTCGGTCCACATGAACCCGGTGCTGCTCAAACCCCAGAGCGACAGGGACAGCCAGGTGGTGCTGCGCGGACGGGTGCTGGGCACCTGGTCGGCCGCCGGCTATCAGGCCATGAAGACGGACCTGCTGCCCGCCGTGGTGGACAGCCTGCAGCACCTGACGAACGAGTCGGACCTGGTGCTTATCGAAGGGGCCGGTTGCGGTTCGGAGCGCTACCTGCGGGCCCGGGACATCACCAACATGGGCCTGGCCGAGGCGGCGGACATCCCGGTGATCCTGCTGGGCGAGGATGCCCGGGGCGGCATCACTGCCTCGGTGCTGGGCTCGCACCAGCTCTGGACCGCGTCGGAACGGGGCCGCGTCCAGGGTTACCTGGTGAACCGTTTTCGCGGCGACCCAGCGGTCTTCGCCCCCGCCGCCGAGGAGATGACCCAGGCCACCGGCTGGCCCAACCTGGGCCTGATCCGCTGGTTCCATGGTGCCACGCGCCTGGCCCAGGAGGACTCCCTGGCTTTGGACCAGCAACACTCAGGGTCAGGCCATGGCCTGCGCATCGTCGTGCCACGCCTGCCCCGGGTGGCCAATTTCGACGACCTGGATCCCCTGGCGGCGGAACCGGGCGTGGACGTGCGCTGGATTCCCCCGGGGCAACCCCTGCCCCGGGATGCCGACGTGGTCCTGCTCCCCGGCTCCAAGGCCACCCGCAGCGACCTGGAATGCCTGTACCGGGAAGGCTGGCACCACGACATCCACACCCATGTGCGCCACGGCGGCCATGTGGTGGGCCTGTGTGCCGGCTATCAAATGCTGGGCCGGGTGATCCGCGACCCCGAGGGGATCGAAGGCCCGCCGGGTGACACCCCCGGCCTGGGCCTGCTGGACATGGAAACCACCCTCACCGGTGATAAGCGCCTGCTGGACCTGGACGCCAGGGACCAGCGCAGCGGCCAAAGGCTCACCGGCTACGAGATGCACATGGGCCGCACCTCCGGCCCCGGGCTGAATCGATCCTGGCTGATCCTGGAGGACGCAGACGACACCCGACCGGAGGGTGCACAGTCCGCCAATGGGCGCGTCATGGGGGGATACGTCCACGGTATCTTCGCTGCCGACGGCTTCCGTCGCCACTGGCTGGAAGGCCTGGGTGCAAAAACCTCCGGGCTCCATTACGCTGAGCGAGTGGAGGCCACGCTGAATGCCTTTGCGGATCAGCTGGAAGAGGATCTTGACCTGGATCGGCTATGGGAACTGGCGCGACCACCGGGGCTCAAACAGCGCTAGAGGGACCGCAAATTGATGAAATCACTGGCATTCGAGGCCTGCCCATGAGCCGTATCGCGATCATTGGTGCCGGTATGGCCGGGCTGGCTGCCGCACGACGCCTGGCGGACCAGGGGCATGACTGTACGGTGCTCGAAAAGAGTCGGGGCCTGGGCGGGCGCATGGCCACACGCCATGCCGACGCATTGCGATTCGATCACGGGGCGCAATACTTCACTGCGCGAGGCGAGTCACTGAGGGCATACGTGCGAGGCTGGCAGCAGGAGGGGGTCGTGGCGGAATGGGGGTCAGACCGACTGGTCGGTTGTCCCGGCATGACCGCGCCGGCCTGGGCCATGGCCCGCGGCCTGAACATTCATCGCAACTGTCGGATCACACATCTGGAACACCATCCGGAGGGCTGGCACCTGCACGCCGAGCCAGGCCCGGATCATGAGGCCCTGGCAAAGCCCTTCGACGCCGTGCTGCTGGCCATTCCCGCCCCCCAGGCCATCACCCTGGCCGCCACTGCGGGGATCCAGTTCCCGGCAATGGCGCAGGTGCGCTACGCCCCCACGATCACATTGATGGCTGCGTTCGATCACCCCCTCTCACTCCCCGATGTGGCACTCGAGCCCACCCAGGGGCCGTTGGCATGGATCGCCCGCAATGCCACCAAGCCGGGGCGGGACGCCGAGCCTGAAACCGTGGTAGCCCATGCCGGCAGCGAATGGTCACGTGCCCATGTGGACACGCCGGCCGAGGCGCTCGGAGAACCCCTGCTGGAAGCCTTGGGCGCCATTGTGGGCAAGGCGCAGCCGTTCCATTGGCAGGTTCACCGCTGGCTGTATGCCCGTGTGGAGCAGTCCGCCGGAACACCATGCCTGTGGGATGCCCAACAGCGGATCGGTGCCTGCGGCGACTGGGCCCTTGGCGCCCGTGTGGAAGCGGCCTTCGACAGCGGCGAGGCACTGGCTGCGGCGGTGATCCGGTCCATGTCTGCCGGCGGGGATCAGGCCAACGGCCCAGACCCGAGTGAATCTGAACGACAGCCACCATGAGTCCCTTTCCCGACCATCAGGTGTGCTGACAAGTGACCCGTGCTGAAGGCATCGAGCAGGAACTGAGGGGGGCTCTGGAAGAATACCTCACCAATTATTTGTCCAGGCGGGACCTGCACAAGGCGATGGCGTTTTTTAGCCCCACCATCCAAGGCGTGGGGACCGGACACGACGAATTCGTCCCCGAGCGACGTGTCTTCCTGGAAATCTATGAGAGGGACTTTCGGCAGGCCCCCAATCCCATCGTCTGGGAGCAACCCCGCCTGCACGTGGCAGTGCTTTGCGACACGGTGGGCATCACCACTTGCGAATTGCATTTGCACACCCAGATTCAGGGGCAGGAGATCCACCTCAACAATCTGCGCCAGACCCTGGTATGGAAGCGTCATGAATCAGGTCGTTGGCTCATCGAACACCTGCATATCTCCTTCCCGAGCACCGAACACGGACAGGACGAATCCTACCCGAACAAGGAACTGGAGGCGCGCAACCGGGTTCTGGCGCGGCTGGTGGAGAAGCGAACCGCCCAATTGAGCGAGGCGCTGGAAGAACAGCGACAGCTGGCCAACACCGACCGCCTCACCGGCATGAACAACCGGCCGCGCATTGAAGAGCTCGCCAATACAGAGCTGCTGGGGGCCCAGCGATATGGCTACCCGGTCTCCGCCATCCTGATCGACGTGGACTGGTTCAAGCGGATCAATGACCAACACGGGCACCTGATCGGTGACAGCGTCCTCAAGGCCTTTGCCGACATCATCACTGCCCGGCTGCGTGCCGTGGATCACGCTGGCCGCTGGGGTGGGGAGGAGTTCCTGATCATTTGTCCGCACATCGGCATGGAAGGCGCCCTCGCCCTGGCGCGAGGCTTACAGGAAACCATCGCCGCGCACCCGTTCCCCAAGGTCGGGCCCTGGACCGCCAGCATCGGCGTTTCCCAATACCGGCCTGGAGAAACCCTCCAGGACTTCTTTGGCCGCACCGACGCCGCCCTCTACCGCGCCAAGGAGCTGGGCCGCAACCGCGTGGAGGTGGCGCCGAACGGGCCTTAGGGCGCGGATGTGGTCCTTGTTCGGCCCTTTGAGCCGATCTTTGCTGGTCTATCCAGGTCAAATCGGTTAAAAGCAGTGCAGTGTCGGGCCGCTGCGCCCACGCCAACGGGCCAACTCAGATGAGGTGGCAACACCATCGTACATAGGAAACGACAGCATGGCCGAGCAGGACGATCGCTGGTTATCCGTCGACGAGATAGGCAAGCACCTTGGTGTCAGCAACGACACCGTGTACCGCTGGATCGACAAGCACTCAATGCCTGCCCACCGTATGGGGCGATTCTGGAAGTTCCAAAAGGTCGAGGTGGACGAGTGGGTCAAAGCGGGGGGAGCCGCCGAAACACCACGCAAGGATCAGCGTCGCGAATGACCGAGGGCAGGTATCGCATCTCCTTCACGTCCGGCAGCCTGTATCACCGCGAATCGGTGAAGCTGGCCGAACTGTACCTCTCGCTCCGTGACTGGGAAGCAGTGCGGGCGCAAGCGCTGCGTGACAACCTGCTCCAGGCCAGGACCGAAAGCACGGCAAAGCGCACCTGCAGAGAGGCTCTAGCACGCCTGCAGAGGTTGAACGATCGCGAACTGGCGTTCCTGCCAGAGGCCAACCACCACGACCAGGCTCACCTCCTATGGGTTGCGGTGTGTCGTCTGTACCGCTTGATTGCGGACTTTGCGGTGGAAGTGATCCATGAGCGGTTCGTTACGATGAATCTGGGCCTCAGCTTCGAGGACTTCGATGCCTTCTATAACCGCAAATCGGAATGGCATGACGAGCTTGATAACGCCAGCGCTTCAACGCGCAACAAATTACGGCAGGTTCTGTTCAGGATGCTGCGTGAGGCTGGGTTGTTAGGGAAAGACAAAACCATCAACGCGGTGCTGCTAAGCCCGAGGCTGGTCGAGCTGCTGAGTCAGCACCAACCTGATGAGTGTCTTTACTTTCCAGTCCATGAATCAGATATCAAAGGGATGTCCACTTGACTCTAGACATTGCCAAAATGCCGATGCAGGATCGGCTTCAGCACTTGTTCAGCGTGGTTTCCGGCCAGCGATTCCTGCACAAACAAGGCCTGGGCAATGAAGTGCCATTCTTCATCTGCCCCTTTCGGCCAGAAGAAGCGGTCGAAATGGAGCGTCTTCAGCGGCAGCTGGTCAATCGCCTGGAGCAAGCGGGCATCAGGATTCTGAGCATCAACCTGTATGACCTTGCCATCGATATCCTGAAAGAAAGAGAAATCTGGGACCAGGTGTTGCAGCTCGAGCCCACCGTCTCAAAGGATCAACTGAAAGAATTATTACAGGGTGTGCTTGACCCTGAAGCTCACTTGGTACCCGCCATTGCGGCAAAACTCCACCCCGATGAGTTTGATGTTCTGTTTCTTTCAGGGGTGGGGGAAATATTCCCCTACATACGCTCCCATAACGTGCTCAACAACCTGCAAAGCACGGCCAAAGACCGACCAACGGTGATGTTTTTCCCTGGGTCCTACACCCACTCGCTGGAAACCGGGGCATCACTGGACTTGTTCGGCCGGCTGCATGACGACAAGTACTATCGTGCATTCAACATCTTTCATTACGAAGCCTGAACGGACGACAGCATTCGAGGCGCCATCATTAAGGGAAAGTGCAATGACATTGAAGAACATTTTTCTAAAGCCCGTTGACCGCCCCATTGAAGGCGTCATCAAAGCCGATGATGAAGCCAGTCTTCGCCTCGAGATTGAAGAATACGTACTGACCAACGAAGTCGAGAAGCGTCTTGAAGAGTTTCTGGATGCTTACAACAATTACGAAGGCGCCAACGGTGTATGGGTGTCCGGCTTCTTCGGGTCAGGTAAGTCACACCTGCTCAAGATGCTGGCCCTGTTACTCGAGAACCGGGAAATGGGTGGTGCCTCCACCCTGGATCTTTTCCTTCCCAAATGCAGTGACAATGAAATTCTCCGGGGCGACCTGAAGCGAGCCGTCTCTATTCCAGCAAAGAGCATTCTGTTCAACATTGACCAGAAAGCCGATGTCATTAGTAAAACCCAGATCGATGCCCTTTTAGCCGTGTTCGTTAAAGTCTTCGACGAGATGTGTGGCTACTATGGCAAGCAAGGGCACATTGCACAGTTTGAGCGCGATCTGGACAGCCGCGGCTTGTACCAGCAGTTCAAAAACGAGTACGAGGGCATCGCCGGTCGTTCCTGGCACAAAGGCCGGGAACAAGCGCTCCTGGAGGGTGCCAATATCGCCAACGCCTACGCGGCTGTGACCGGCGGCGACCGGCAGTCAGCAGCGGGTATTCTCGACAAGTACCGCAGCGAATATCGAGTGTCGATTGAGGATTTCGCGGACAACGTGAATGCATACATTGAGAAGCAGGCAAAAGAGAGGGGGCACGAAGAGTTCCGCCTCAACTTTTTTGTGGATGAGGTCGGTCAGTATATCGCCGACAACACCAAGCTGATGACCAATCTGCAAACCATTGCCGAGAGCCTCGCCACCAAATGCCGGGGCCGGGCCTGGATTATCGTCACCGCGCAGGAAGAGATGAAAGACGTGGTGGGCGAAATGAGCAAACAGCAGGGCCACGACTTCACGAAAATTCAAGCGCGCTTCAATAACCGCATGAAGCTGTCCAGCGCGGACGTGGCAGAGGTCATCCAGAAGCGTCTGCTGACCAAGACCGAAGATGGCGTCAATCAGCTATCGGACGTCTACCACGCGCAAGCCAATAACTTCAAAACACTCTTCGGCTTCGCAGATGGATCGGCCACCTACCGAAACTTCCGGGACAGGGACCACTTCATCCACAGCTACCCCTTTGCCCCATACCAGTTCGCGCTGTTCCAATCAGCAATCCAGAATCTGTCGCAGCATAATGCCTTTGAGGGTAAGCACAGCTCTGTCGGTGAACGCTCCATGCTGGGCGTTTTCCAGCAGGTGGCCATCCAGATCAGCAACCACGAAGTGGGTCAGCTGGCCACCTTCGACCTGATGTTTGAGGGCATACGCTCTGCACTGAAATCACAAATTCAGCGTGCGATTATCCAGGCAGAAAACCACCTGGATAACGCCTTCGCCATCCGCCTGCTGAAAGCCCTGTTTCTGGTGAAGTATGTCAAAGAGTTCAAACCCACGGTGCGCAACCTCTGCGTGTTGATGCTGGACGCCTTCGAACAGGACCTGCCGGCGCTTCGCGACAGGGTCGAGGAGGCCCTCTGTCTCCTGGAGCAACAGACCTACATACAGCGTAATGGAGATCAGTACGAGTACCTGACGGATGAGGAAAAGGACGTCGAACAGGAGATCAAGAACACGGAGGTCGAATCATCGGATGTTGCGGACGAGCTGGAAAAAATCGTTTTCGACTATGTCATCAAGCAGCGCAAGATCCGCCATGACGCGGGCTCATCCCAGAATCAGGGGCAGGACTACGCCTTTTCGCGCAAACTGGATGATCGTCTGCATGGTCGTGAATACGAGCTGTCGATCAATGTCATCAGTCCGTTCCATGAGCATACCGACAACGAGCAAATGCTCCGTACAGCCTCAACGTATAAGGCGGACGAGTTGTTTGTGCTCATGCCGTCGGACGAGCGCCTGGTGCGTGATCTGCTCATGTTCAAGCGCACCGAGAAATACATCAAGCAGAATATTTCGGTCACCCAGCAGGCAGCCGTCAAACGCATCCTGAATGACAAGAGCTTTCAGAATCGTGAGCGGGAGGCCAGGCTCCGGCAACAGGTTCAAACCCTCATGGGCCAATCAAAACTGCTCATCGGGGGCGCAGATGTGGAAGTGACCAACGAGCACGCCCAGACGCGCATCATCCGAGGCTTCCATGAGCTGATCGCTCGGGCTTACCCCAACCTTCGCATGTTGCGCGGCGTTGCCTACACGGAAAAAGATATCAGCCATTGCCTCAATCGTTCAGATGAGGGTCTTTTTGGTAACGACACCACGGCCCTGGCGGAATCCGAGCAGGAGGTGCTGGCATTCATTCAAAGCAACAACCGGGGCGGTGTCCGTACCACTCTGAAGAGTCTGCTGGAGAGATTCGAACGCAAACCCTATGGCTGGTACTATGCCGCGATTCTGTGCACCCTGGCCAACCTGTGCGCCCGTGGCAAGTTGGAGGTTCGCCTCGACGGGAACATCCTGGAAGGCAGCGAACTGGAGCGCGCCCTGCGCAACACCCACGGCCACGGCAACGTGGTGCTGGAGCCGCAGATTGAATTCACCGCCTCTCAGGTCCGGGGGCTCAAGTCGTTTTACGAGGACTTCTTCGATAGCCCGCCGCGCAGCAGCGAAGCCAAGGCCCTGGGTAAGGAGGCCGGCGAGGCTTTCCAGGAAATGTTCCAGGACCTGGATCGGCGAATAGCGCAGGTGGACCAGTACCCGTTCCTCAATGCCTTGCAACCTGCTCTGGATACGCTGAAAGAGGTTGCCGGGAAGCCCTACACCTGGCACCTGACGGAATTGAGCAGGCAGGAAAATCAACTGCTGGACCTGAAAGAGAATGTCATCGATCCCATTCGCAAGTTCATGGGCGGCTCACAAAAGGACATCTACAACCAGGCCCGGTCCTTCCTGCAGAGCCAGGAGCCCAACTTCATCTATGTGTCCGGGGACGAAATCGAGCAGATTCGCACCATTCTGAACGACCCCAATTGCTACAAGGGGAATCGCATTCAGCAGCTCAAGGGCCAGCTTGACAGCCTGCAGGCGCGCATCAATAAAAAGGTGCAACAAACCCGGTCTCAGGCAGAAACGTCCCTGAAGACCATGCAGGAGCGCATGCAAACCATGGATGAATATCAGTCCCTTCCGGAACCACGCCAGGATGAGCTCAACAAGCCGTTCCGGGATCTGTCCGATGACATCGGGCAGGAGCGCCTGATTGCCGTGATCAAGGACCGGGCCCGGTACTTTGAAGAAGAGGGC
The DNA here is from genome assembly GCF_001632845.1 of Ectothiorhodospira sp. BSL-9. NCBI lineage: Bacteria > Pseudomonadati > Pseudomonadota > Gammaproteobacteria > Chromatiales > Ectothiorhodospiraceae > Ectothiorhodospira > Ectothiorhodospira sp. BSL-9. The sequence goes on from NZ_CP011994.1 coordinate 918,130, forward strand.
TACCAGAAACTGCTGGGCAAAATGGTGGATATGGCCCGGCAGAAGTCTGCACCGGCAGGAAGTCCCGAACAGCCACAGGGTGGCGAGAATGGCAGGCCGCCTCATGGGATCAAGGAATTACCTGCCGACTACATTCACTTGCGCAACCTCCAGGTTGCGTTTGACAAGGCCTGGCTGGCCGACGAAAACGACCTGGACCAGTACCTGAACGCTTTACGCGATGCCCTGCTGACTCAAATTCAGCAAGGCCTGAAGGTTCGAATCTAAGCGTGCCGACCCAGGGGATAGCCATGCACGACGCCGAACAGGAGATCCGGGCGCTCATTCGCGGCGGCGAAAACCTTGCCGTTGAGTTCAAGAGCGACGTCAAAAGCCTGCCTGACCGGGAACTGGTGGCCGCCGTGGTGGCCCTGGCCAACACCGAGGGCGGCGACCTGTTCCTGGGCATTGAAGACGATGGCACACCGACCGGGCTGCATGCCAACCACCGTCACCTCACCGGCCTGCCCGCACTGATTGCCAATAAGACCATTCCATCACTGGCGGTGCGCGTCGAGGCCCTGGAACTGGAAGGGCAGCCCATTGCCAGAATCCACGTACCCAAATCCCGGCAACTGGTATCCACCTCGGAAGGTCTTCTGCAACGTCGGCGCCTGAGAATGGACGGCACCCCGGAGGCCGTGCCCTTCTACCCCCATGAGTTTGTTCAACGGCAATCCAGCCTGGGCGTAACAGACCCCTCTGCCCTGCCGGTGGAAAACCTTGCGATTGAGGATCTGGATCCGATCCAGCGTATCCGCATCCGCAACGCCATCAAGAAATACGGTGGCGACCAGAGCCTGACCCCTCTGGCGGATGATGAGTTGGATGGCGCCCTGGGGCTGACGGTGAGCATAGATGGCCAGCGCCACCCCACCGTGGCGGGCTTGTTACTGCTGGGAAACGAGACGCAGCTCCGGCAGCACCTGCCCTCCCACGAGGCAGCGTTCCAGGTGCTGCGGGGCACGGATGTTTTGGTCAATGAGTTCTACCGCAAGCCGCTGCTGGAGACCTTTGAAGAGATCGAGGTGCTATTCCGCGCCCGGGTCGAGGAAGAGGAGATTCAGGTCGGGCTGTTTCGCGTGCCCATCCCCAACTTCGACCGCCGGGCCTTCCGGGAAGCCTTCGTGAACGCTCTGGTTCACCGCGACTACAGTGCTCTGGGCGCCGTGCACGTCAAACTGGACGATGACGGCCTGAGCATCAGTAATCCGGGTGGTTTTGTGGAGGGCGTCAACCTGGACAACCTGCTGGTGGCCGATCCCCGCTCCCGCAACCCCCTGCTGGCCGACATCATCAAGCGCATCGGCCTGGCAGAACGCACGGGTCGGGGCATTGACCGCATCTTCGAGGGCATGCTCCGCTATGGGCGTACCGCCCCCGACTACTCCATGTCATCCGCCCACACCGTCTCCGTGCGCATGAGCGCAGCGGACGCGGACGCCGAGTTCCTGCGCATGATCGTCGGACGCGAGGAACAGACCGGTGCCGCCATGCCCATCGACAGCCTGATCATCCTGTCCCGGCTGCGCAATGAGCGGCGCTTAAGAACGGCGGATCTGGCCGGGTCCGTGCAAAAGCCCGAAACCGTGGTCCGGGGCACCCTGGAGAAACTGGTGGAGGCCGGCATGGTGCAAGCCCACGGCACGGGCAAGGGCCGTACCTACACTCTGAGCGCCAAGGTGTACCAGGGGGCGGGACAGAAGGCGGCCTATGTGCGCCAGGCGGGTTTTGATGCCATCCAGCAGGAGCAGATGGTGCTGAATTTCATCGATACCCACGGCAGCATCAAACGTGGGGATGTCATGGAGCTTTGCCACCTCGATAGAAACCAGGCTTACCGGCTGCTAGCCAGAATGAAAGCCACCAAGCAAATCAAGCAAATGGGTGAGCAGAAAGGCGCTACTTATGAGCGTGTTTAAGCGCTTTGCTCGCAATATATGCTCCGCGAGCAAATATATGCTCCACGAGCATATGATATGCGCTCAACGCGGAAACGTACCGACAACACAGAGCGCCTGTCCTGCGTCCATAAGCAATTCAGCAGGTTATTGAATGGAAACCGCAAAACTCAAAAAATTCGCCCAGCTCGCCCGCCGCAGTCTGATTGAGCAGGTCAGCGCCAAGCTCAAGCTGGTTCTGGCTGAAGAAAGCTCTGCCCGGCGAGAAAGCCCTGAGGCCGTCAAGAAGCTGGAAGCGGCGATCGCCAAACTGGGCCAGGAGCAGGTCATCGAGCGCGTGGCCTATATCTGGTTCAACCGCTTCTGCGCCCTGCGTTTTATGGACGTGAACCGATACAACCGCCTTGGCGTGGTCTCGCCCACCGACGGACAGTTTCAGCCCGAGATCCTGGCTGACGCCAAGATGGGCCATATCGATGAAGAGATGGTACGGGCAAAAACCCGACAACGGGTCTTTGCCCTACTGGATGGCAAAATGCCCAGCCAGGATCCCCAGGGGGAAGCCTATCGCCTGTTGGTGGTAGCCGCCTGTAACCATTGGCACAGCGCCATGCCGTTCCTTTTCGAACGCATTGACGATTACACCGAGCTTCTCATGCCGGATGACCTGCTCTCCGGCAACTCTATTCTAGCCTACACCCGCGAGGCTATGACGCCGGGTGCCTGTGAGGATGTTGAGATAATTGGCTGGTTGTACCAGTTCTATATATCCGAAAAAAAGGATCAAGTCTTCGAGGCGCTGAAGAAGAATCAGAAAATCACACCGGCCAATATCCCCGCCGCCACGCAGCTTTTCACGCCGCGCTGGATTGTGCGCTACCTGGTGGACAATTCGCTCGGCCGCTTGTGGATGCTTAACAGGCCAAATTCAGGGCTGATCCGTAAGCTTGAGTATTACATCCCTCCGGATGAAGCCGAAACCGATTTCTTGAAAATCAACAGCCCGGAAGAGCTCAGGGTTTGCGATCCAGCCTGCGGCTCCGGCCATATGCTGACCTATGCTTTCGATCTGCTCTACGCCATTTATGAAGAAGAAGGCTACGAGCCGTCCGAAATCCCCGAAAAGATTCTGACGCACAACCTTTACGGTATTGAGCTGGATGAACGGGCCGGTGAGCTAGCCGCCTTTGCGCTAACCATGAACGCCCGAGCGCGTCAGCGGCGTTTTTTCAACAAAGGCATCAATCCCAACATCTGTGTGTTGGAAAACGTTAGCTTCACTCCGGATGAACTGGAAGAGTACATGAGCGCCGTGGGCCGTGACTTGTTCACCCAGGGCTTATGTGAAAGCTTGCAACAGTTCGAGGAGGCTGACAACTTCGGCTCCCTGATCTTGCCCAAGCTTACCAAAGTGACTGACGTGCTAGCCGAGCTGGAGACCAAGAATCTGGGTAGCAACCTGTTCCTGGCCGACACGCACAGCAAGGTACTGAAAGTACTGCGTATGGCCGAAGCCTTGGGCCCGCGCTACGCCGTGGTCGTCGCCAACCCGCCCTATATGGGCGGCAAGGGCATGAATGGACGGCTTGGCGCCTGGGCCAAGGAGAACTACCCAAAGAGCAAGTCCGACCTGTTCGCGATGTTCATAGAGCGCAACCTGGATATGGCCGTGAATGGCGGCGCTGTCGCCATGATCACGATGCAGAGCTGGATGTTTCTGTCTTCCTTCGAGGCTTTGCGCGGCCGCATTCTCAATCAGCACACTATTTTGTCGATGGCCCACCTGGGGGCGCGAGCCTTTGACAGCATTGGTGGGGAAGTTGTCTCGACGACTGCTTTCGTGCTCGAGAACGCCCATAAGCCGCACTATCGCGGCGCGTTTCTCCGATTGGTCGATGGCAATTCGGAAGCCGACAAAATGGCCATGATGGCCAAGGCCATTGAGCAGTAGGGGGCGACATGATCAGTAGCTTACACCTCAAAAACTTCGTCGCCTTCACCGATCTTACCATCAAGTTCTCGCCGGGAATAAACATCATAATTGGTGAAAATGGCACGGGAAAGACACATTTGCTCAAAGCCATTCTCGCACTGAGCGGGCCGGAATCCCTTTCGGAGCATCCTGGCGAGCAACTCGCCCGCAAGCTCTGCCGGCTCTATCAACCGCTGGGTGAGCAAGTGGGCGAACTGCGCCGTACTGGCACTCGTGGGAATGCCATGCTTAGTGCCACCTTTTCGTCTGGACAAGAAGTGTCCGCCAGGTTCAGCGGCATCGCCACTGAAACCAAAGTGAGGATTAACAGAGTCTCCGGCGCTGCTCCGGCCACCTTCATACCGACTAAGGAGATTCTGTCTCTGGTCCGTGGCCTCACCGCCGGCCAGCCAGATCAAGCTACCATCGACCGCATCTTTGACGACGGCTACTTAGATCTGGCCCACCAGCTCATCAAAGAGGGTGCGGATGACCTTGAAACCAAAGTTCAGCTCGATCCACGGTTTGCCAGCATAGTCCCCCGGCTGGCCAACCTGATCGGCGGTAGATACGAACTCCGCAACGGTCGATTCTGCTTTCAGGTTGGCAAGTACGTCGAAAAACTGGGCAAAAGCAGCTCGGCAGAGAAAGCTGCTCAGAGTTTTCAGGATTCGACCCTGCGTTTCGTGCCCGCAAAGTTGCCACTGCTCTCCAGCGGGATGACAGCTGAAGGGTATCGCAAAATCGGCGTGCTTCAGCGCTTGCTCAGTAACGGCAGCCTCAATCCCGGTGCCGCTGGCCCCCTGTTGTGGGATGAACCAGAGTCCAACCTTAACCCCAAGCTGATAAAGGATCTGGTACTGGCGCTTCTGGAACTCGCTCGTAACGGCCAGCAAGTCATCCTCGCGACCCACGACTACGTGCTGCTTAAGTGGTTCGACCTATTAATGGATAAGGGCGAGGGGGACCAAGTGCGTTTTCACGTTCTGTCTCGTGAGGAAAAAACCGGGCAGGTGCACCGTGACAGCATGGATGACTACAAAGCCATCGAGCCGAACGCAATTGCAGACACCTTTAACGAACTGACCAAGGAGCAAGTAGCTCGCAAAATGCGAGGCTTGGGAAAATGAAGCTGCGCGAGCGCGACTTAGAGGGAACTTCTATTAATTGCTTGCGACCGCCAGTAACCCATTGATTTTATTATGTTATCATCCCGGCAAATCGAATTAATAGAGGTTCCCTTAGAGATCGACTTCACCGATGCAATTGATGCCATCGTCTTCGATCAGATGAAGACGGAAAAACCGAACTATCATGGCATAGGCGAGATGCATCGCGTTGATTTTGTAGTGGAACTTGAAGAAGGTATTCTCTTTGTTGAAGTTAAGGATCCAAGCAACCCGAGAGCGCAAGCTAAAGGGCTTGAAAAATTTAATGAAGATCTAAAAAACGGAAGCCTAAGCGACACCTTTGCCGCGAAGTTCATCGACACCTTCCTGTACCGATGGGCTGAAGATCTCCTGCACAAGCCCGTGTATTACATCAGTCTGGTCACATTCGAAGATAGCGAACTTTTGCCAAATTTTTCGGACGAGATCGCCAAGAAGCTTCCCCCCATGGGCAAATCGATCCCGCGCTGGAAGCGACAGTTGGCAGAGAATTGCCAGGTTTTCAACATCGAACTATGGAATCAGAGTTTCCCGAAATGGCCTGCGACTCGAATCACGCCAGCGGAAAACGCATAGGCAAAGGGGAGAACGGCATGACCATCAACACTCTCAAAGTACGTGATGACCATGTGCCGCTGCATTTCGCAGCCGACGGCGACAGGTTTAAGCTACAGTCAGGTAAGGAGGTTTCCTGGTTGAAGTCCGAAGAGTTCGACCTGAAAGACCTGCGAAACCGCATCGAACCTTGGTTGACCTCGCTGTTTCAGTCGGAGCACCTCTCTATGTTGGCTGGCTCGGGGCTGACTCATGCTGTGCACTACCTAGCCGCCGGGAAAGGCGCAGCTGGCATGGGCAACCTGACACTGAGCACACATCAGGCGGAAATTGACCAGGCAGCGGAAAAAGCGGCAGAGGCAGCTGGGCGCAAGAAAGGTAACCTGGAAGATCAATTACGCATTGCCAACGAACTGTTGCGCGGCCTGGCAATTCTAGGGCAGTCCAAGGAAGTGGACGCCTTGCGCGGCGAGCTTCAAACCGGAATGCAGGACTTTGCACAGTCAATTCTGAGCAGCGAAGCGGGCATTGCCACAGCTGAAAAGTCAAAGCGTGAGCAGGCGTTCAACACTCTGGTCACCTTCCTGATGAGTTTTGCCAGTCGCACAGGGATACGGGATCGCCTGAACATTTTCACCACCAACTACGACCGGCTGATCGAGGCCGGAGCGGAGCTGGCCGGCCTGCACTTGCTGGACCGTTTCCTGGGTAATCTCATGCCGATCTTCCGCTCTTCACGGCTGGATTTGGACATGCACTATAACCCACCGGGCATTCGGGGCGAGCCACGCTATCTGGAAGGCGTTGCGCGCTATACCAAGCTGCATGGCTCGGTGGACTGGCTGCAAACCGGAAAAGATATTCGCCGTTTCGGGTTGCCCTTCGGAGCCGAAAACGTTGAACCGTATTTGAAGGCGCCCGGCCTCGGTGATGCTACGGCCCATCGATTGATGATTTACCCTAACGCCGCCAAGGACCGGGAAACCGCTGATTACCCCTACGTGGAGCTATTTCGCGATCTCGCGGCGGCAGTGTGCCGCCCGAATAGCACAATGGTGACCTACGGCTACAGCTTCGGCGACGAGCACATCAACCGCGTGATCCGCGATATGCTCACCATTCCCTCAACCCATCTGGTCGTGATCTCTTATGACGACCCGCTCGGTCGCATCATGGAAACCTACGAGGAGATGGGCAGACCGTCGCAGATCAGTTTGCTGATCGGCCCCGCACTGGCCGACTTGAGTACATTGACTGAAAACTATTTGCCCAAGGCTGCCATCGACAAGACGACCTTCCGCATGAGCGAGTTGCTCAAGCAACGGTGGGGTGCTGAACAACCAGTTGATCAGAAAGCTCCAGAGAACGATCAGCCTGCTTATGGGGAGGGGCCGATATGAGCCTGTCCCCACTGGCTTACGGTGACTCTCTGCGCATCGGGACCATCGACTTCGTCTCGCCCGATGAAATCAAAGTACTGCTGGAGATTGAGGCCCCCGACGGTGTTGCGCTCAATACCGGTACGCCGCGCCCGTTCCCGCGCATCAATGGCTATGTGCTGATCCCCAGTGATGAAGGCCACTTGGTCGCCCAGGTAGAGTGGATCACTATCGAGCGCTCGCAGTATCCCAAGCGCCGAGGTATGCAGGATTTTGGCCTGGTGGACTTGCCCTACCCATTGCGCAAGATGAGCCTGAATCCCCTGGGCTGTCTGTTTTATGACGGCAGAAAAGCAAATAATGAGGAGAACTATCGATTCCGTCGCGGTGTCGAGAGCTATCCCACCGTGGGCGATTCTGTACTGCTTCCCACTCAAAATCAGCTGCGCGCCATCGTGAAATCAGGCGATAACCGCCACGTAATGATCGGCACCAGCCCCCTGGCTGCCAACGCCGAAGTGAGCGTTGATCCGGACCGATTGTTTGGACGCCATTTGGCTGTTCTGGGAAACACCGGCAGTGGCAAATCCTGCTCAGTTGCGGGTTTGATCCGTTGGTCTTTGGAGGCGGCGGAAAGGAAACGAGGTGAAAAACCCAACGCCCGCTTTATCGTACTCGATCCTAATGGAGAATACGCCAACGCGTTTGAAGGACTGGGCGATGTGCGCGTATATGCCGTCGAGCCCAATGATGGCATCGAACAGCTGCAAGTGCCGCTGTGGTTCTGGAATAGCGAGGAGTGGAGTGCGTTTACTCAGGCGAGTGAACGTGCGCAACGTCCGCTGCTACGCAGGGCCCTCCGGGAAATGCGCAGTAGTTCCGATGTCGCTGAAGATACTGTGTTCGTTCTGCGTCGAAAAGTCAGTTCCATCCTTATTACTTTGAAGGCTCAAGTCCGCAACGGTGAAACTTATGAAGGGTGGAAGTTTGGCCCCAAGCTGCCGGTATTTATTGAGGATCTTGAAGCATTTTCACGTGAGTTCACTGATCACAAAGTGAGTTTAGAATTTCTTGCATCTCAGGTGCAATCTCTACTAGATCGCCCACGACAAAGGTTCCATAAACAGAACGGCCAGACTGGATACAACGATTTTCCCGCAACAGCGGTAGAGGAAGTCATTGCTCATTTTCAAGGATTCCTCGCCACCATCGGTGGAGCGGTTTATCAGGACGGTCCTAATGAGGACTCGCCTCTGGAATTTGACGGTGTCCAGTTCGCCGATCACCTAGAAGCATTGGCAAGCCAAGAAACGAACGCACAGTTTTTCGATTTCTTGATCATGCGGATTCGGACCATGTTGTCGGATGCCAGAGTCAAACGAATCGTTACCGGCACTACAGAGCCATCCTTGACCGACTGGCTTGAGAAGCATATTGGAGATAACCAAGCCTCCAATGGCTCCATCACTGTCATCGATCTCTCACTAGTGCCGGCGGAGGTAGTGCATATCATCACTGCGGTCATCGCGCGCATGACACTTGAGGCCCAGCAGCGTTACCGCAATCTGAACCAGGGCGATATCTTGCCTACAGTAATGGTAATGGAGGAAGCGCACACCTTCATAAGGCGCTACAAGGACGGCGCCGAAAACCAGAATTCGGCAACCATCTGCTGCCAGGTGTTTGAAAAGATCGCCCGCGAAGGGCGCAAGTTCGGGCTGGGCCTGGTGCTGTCCTCTCAGCGCCCGAGTGAGCTGTCGCCCACCGTGCTTTCCCAGTGCAATAGTTTTTTGATGCACCGCATCAGCAATGACCGCGACCAAGAGTTGGTCCACAAGCTAGTGCCCGACAACCTGCGAGGCCTGCTGCGGGATTTGCCCTCGCTTCCATCTCAACATGCCATTCTCCTTGGGTGGGCCTCGGAGCTGCCGGTGCTAGTGCAGATGAACGCATTGCCTGAGCAGCATCGACCAAAGTCGGATGATCCGGATTTCTGGGCTGTGTGGTCAGGCAAGGATGATGACGGCGAGATAGTCGAGCGCGAGGTGGATTGGAAAGCGATTGCGGATGATTGGCAGCAGGTCGACGGACCGCCTCAGAAGCAGAATTTGGAGAAAAATGATGAGTAACGTCCAAAATAATCGCACCCAACCAGTTGCGGACAAATATTTTTTCCAAGCTTCAGCAGCAGAATTCAAGAAGATTCCAGGGTGCCCAATTGCATACTGGGCAAGTGCGAGTATTTATTCTGCTTTTGATTCTGCTAAACGCATTTCGGATATGACATCTTTGCATCGAGGAATCTCGACAGGCAACACTGATCTGTTTGCGCGATTATGGCATGAGGTTCCAATAAAAAATCTGTGTATCGGCGATAATGGCGTAGAGTCAGCTCGTCTTTCCGTTGCACGATGGTTTCCATATAACCGAGGTGGATCTTTCCGCAAGTGGTACGGGTTAGGCATCGACATCTTAGATTATGAAAATAATGGTCGCAGGATGATTGAGTCTGCGGAAAAAGGCGAGTCCCCAGGATTCAGACATGATGGATCCTCTGAGTACTTCCTCCCTACAATAACTTGGACTGCGCTTACTGCTGGGAAGCCCTCATTCCGCCTTCTCGAAGCTGGTTATATATTGGGGCATAAGGGTTCTAGCATAAAGACACCGGACGGCAGCCGCTTGGCTTTTCTTTCTTTATTTAACAGTAATACTTTTGAGAGATTTCTAGAGTACACAAGTCCAACCTTGGATATTAATATCTCTCAACTGTCGTCTTTGCCTCTGCCTGAAAATTTCGATTTTTCTCAAGCAGGTAACATGGCGATTGAATTGGTCAACCTGGGGAAAATAGATTGGAACTCCTATGAAACTTCCTGGGACTTCACCAGCCTGCCACTCCTGAGTTCCGACCGCCGTCAGCCAACCCTGAAGGCCACCTACCAGAACCTCCGCGCCCACTGGCGGGAAATGACGCTGGAAATGCAGCATCTGGAGGAAGAAAACAACCGGATCTTCATCGACGCCTACGGCCTGCAGGGTGAGCTGACGCCCGACGTGCCGCTGAGGGAGATCACCCTGACCTGCAACCCCCACTACCGCTACGGCAATGACAAGAGCGAGGAGGAGCTGGAGGCGCTGCTGCTGGCCGACACCATGCGCGAGCTCATCTCCTATGCCGTGGGCTGCATGTTTGGCCGATACTCCCTGGACGAGCCGGGGCTGATCCTGGCCAACCAGGGCGAGACCATCGAGGACTACCTCAAGCAGATCCCCGAACCCAGCTTCATGCCGGATGCCCAGAACGTGATCCCCATGATGGAGGGCGAGTGGTTCACCGACAACATCAATATCCGCTTCCGTGAGTTCCTGCGAACCACCTTTGGTGAAGCGCACTTCAAGGAAAACCTGGCCTTTGTGGAACAGGCGCTGGGCAAGGACATCCGCAAGTACTTCCTGAGGGACTTCTATAGCGACCATGTGCGCCGGTACAAGAAACGCCCCATCTACTGGCTGTTCTCCTCTCCCAAGGGCTCATTCAATGCGCTGATCTACATGCACCGCTACCAGCCCCATACCGTAGGCACGGTGCTGGAGTATCTGCGCGATTTCAAGGATGAGAAGCTTCAGGCCCGGAAGAACCATCTGGAAGCCGTCAGCATCAGTGCGGGGGCCTCGCAGGGCGAGAAGACTAAAGCCCTGAAGGAGATCGAGAAGATCAACAAGATCCTCGCCGAGCTCGATAATTACGAACGGGATGTGCTTTACCCGCTGGCCACCGAACAGCTGGAAATCGACCTCGATGACGGAGTAAAGGCCAATTATCCAAATTTTGGCCCAGCCCTGAAGCATATTGCCGGCCTCTCCGGGTAGGAGTCAATTCATGCACATTCACAGCGTGACCTTGCAGCGCTTCCGTGGTGCCGACGATCTATCGCTAGACCTGGATGACCACCTCAATGTGTTTGTCGGCATGAATGGCGCAGGAAAAACAAGTATCCTGGATGCTTCAGCGATCCTTCTGTCCTGGTTGGCGAATCGGATCAGGCATGCTGGTGCGTCTGGGCGTCCGATTGCAGAATCGGATATCAAGAATGGAGAGCCCTCAGCCAATCTAGCCATTCAGTTAAGCGATGAGGGCACCTGTTTCGGCTGGAACCTGGTGAAGGTGCGTAAGGGGTACAGCAAAAAGGAGTTGGCCTCTGTCCTGATCTCGGTATCCGAAACTGCCAAGGGCATTCAGGCCAGTATCACCGAGCATCGTGGGAAGGTAAACATCCCCTTGCTTGCCTACTACCCGGTGAATCGCGCTGTGTTGGATATTCCACTGCGCATCCGCGAGAAACATCAGTTCGGGCTGTTGTCTGCCTATGAGGAGTCGCTCACCAGTGGCGCCAACTTCCGTACGTTCTTTGAATGGTTCCGGGAGCGGGAAGATCTTGAGAACGAGAACCGTAAGTACAAAGATGATTTGATCAAGCCGGAGGATTTCGAATTCCCGGATCCTCAACTAACGGCTGTTCGGCGGGCCCTTGAGATTTTCATGCCGGATTTTCAAAACCTGACCGTAAGGCGGCAACCGCTACGGATGGAGGTGTCGAAGAAAGGCCAGCGGCTCACAGTAAACCAGCTCTCTGACGGCGAAAAGTGCTTGATGGCCATGGTTGGCGATCTTGCCAGGCGCATGGCCATAGCCAACCCGGAGCAAGAGGATCCGCTGCTGGGAGATGGCATTGTGATGATCGATGAAATTGATCTGCACCTGCACCCGAAATGGCAGCGTTTGGTAGTGCCCAGTCTGACACAGGTTTTCCCGAACTGTCAGTTCCTTATCTCCACTCATTCGCCGCATGTGATTACCCACGTACAACCGGAGAATTTATTCCTTCTGAACATGACAGATGCCGGGAAACTGGAGGTTGTTCGCCCGAACGAGTCCTACGGGAAGACTGTGGATAGAGTACTTGAGGATCTGATGGGCCTTGAGACTACACGCCCCAACCAAGTGGAAAGTGACCTTCGAGCGATTTACGAGAAAATTAGTGACGGTGAACTCGATACGGCCAGAGAAGGCATTGCTGTATTGGAAGAAGACATTGGCGAAGACCCGGAACTGGTGAAAGCCAAGGTGCTGATCAAACGCAAGGAACTGATTGGTCGATGAAACATGTGAAAAAGCGCCAAGAGCCCGAGGCCTTTACTCAATGGAAAGCTCTGGCCAATGAGGATTGGCAGCCCACCTATGACGACTTGATTGGTGAGCCCAAAGCTGCGGTAAAGGGAGCGTTGATGCAGGAGCAGGGCTACCTCTGCTGCTATTGTGAGCGCCGGTTAACCGAGGCGGATTCTCATATAGAGCACTTCCAGCCCCAGAGAGACCCGGCTGTGGATCCGTTGGATTACAGCAATCTTTTGTGTTCTTGCCAGAACCAGATCAGGAAGGGTGAGCCCCGCCACTGCGGCAACCTGAAAGGTGACTGGTTTGACCCCGAGCTGTTGATATCTCCGCTGGACCCGTATTGCGAAAACCGGTTTGCTTTTGAAGGTGATGGATTGATTAAGCCCGCTGATATAAACGATCATGCAGCAAGTGAAACCATCAACAGACTGGGTCTGGATATCCCCAAGCTGAACGACCTCAGGGCAAGTGTCATTGACCCGTTTCTGGAGGACAGTCTGACCCAGGATGAGCTACGCCGGTTTGTTTCGGGCTATTTGAAAGTGGGCGACGATGGCCGTTTCGCTGAATTCTGGACCACTATCAAATACCTATTTGGAGACCTGGCCGCCGCATGAGCAATCGAGTTTCTCAGGCATTAACAAAATTATTCGAGCGGCACCGGATCGTGTTCTGGTACGACACCAAGCAGGAGTTGCGCAGTGACTTCGAGGCGGTTTCCGTCCCGGACGTGGAGAAGCTTGAGATCGCCAACAATGAGTATGGTCTGAAATATCGTGTTCTGCGGGAGTCACCTGAACAGAAGTTCCTGCTGTACAAGGAGGGTCCACAACCGGAGGACCTGGACAACTGGTTGCTGGACGTACAGCTGGCCCACGGCGAGTTCAGGACCGACCAGGTGGCCATCTGGCTATCCGAGCTGGAGCTGGGTCTGGAGTTTGCCGAGGTAGCGCAGGCTCACACGGAGTTTTTCCAGGCGATCAGGCGCAAGGAGGCGTTGAAGAAGTTGCTGAAGCCGGACGACACCGCCGGCCAGTTGCGCCTGAAGATGCTGGCCGTGTGTGCCGGTAGCGAACCCCGCATGGACTCGGTGGTGGAAACCCTGCTGCAGCAACTGGCAGAAGGGCGCGACGACGGCGTTCGGCTGATCGAACGCTGTGGTCTGGATGGCTTTTTGTGGGAGCAACTGACCCGTTTCTACGGCTACGAGGCCAGTGAACCGAGCCTCCGGGACTTCGCGCTCGAGCTGTTCAAGTCCTGCTACGCCATGGGTACCGATGGCGAGGTCAGGTTGACCGGCGACGCCCTGGTGTTCCTCAAGCGCTGGAAGGACAGCCGCCAGTTTGAGAAAGGATTTGAAACCCTATCCGCCGAATGTGCCGAGGTGCTGGGCATTGAGCAGGATCTGGGCAGGCGGGACTTTCGGGATCTGGTTGAGCTGGATTACTTCCGGCTGATCGACCAGAAGATCATCAGTGATCTGGTGCGGGCGGTGGTGGGGCGCACGGTCACCAGCGGCGATGTGGCACTTTGGGTGCGTCAGCGGCGTCAGGGCCACTGGTATGGCGAGTTCCGCCACCTGTATGAAGCCATTGAGTTTGCGGCCCGCTTTATCCAGATGCTGAGTGAGGCCAGCCTGAACATGGACAGCCTGACCGAAGGCGTTCAGCGATACAGCCGTACCTGGTTTCAGCTGGATCAGCTCTATCGCAAGTTCACCTACCATGTGCGCATGTCCGGCCAGGCCTCGCTGATGGGTGAACTCAGTGAGCGGGTGGAGAACCTGTACTCCAACAACTACCTGCTCAAGCTGGGTGATGCCTTTCAGATCCACGTGGACGCCGCGCCCCGCTGGGAGGCCTATCCGGTCGTTCAGCAGAAGGCCTTTTTCGAGCACTGGGTGCGCCCGTACCTGCGCAAGGACAAGCGGATCTGCGTGATCATTTCCGACGCCATGCGCTACGAGATCGGCGACGAACTGCTGGGCCTTATCCGGCAGGAAGACCGCTACAGCGCCGAGCTTGAACCGGCACTCTCAACCCTGCCCAGCTATACCCAACTCGGGATGGCGGCGCTGCTGCCCAACAAGTCGCTGGCGATCGCCGACAACGATACCGGCACGGTACTGGTGGATGGCCAAAGCTCACAGGGCACGACCAACCGAACCAAAATCCTGCAGGCCGCCCTGGATGGGCGGGGCCAGGCCGTCAAGGCGGAAGACTTCATGCAGCTCAACCGGGAAGAGAGCCGGGAGCTGCTCAAGGGTCATGATGTGCTGTACATCTACCACAATCGCATCGATCACACCGGCGACAAGATGCACTCGGAGGGGCAGGCCTTTGAAGCCGCGGAACAAACCCTGGGCGACCTCATTCGTCTGATCAAGAAGCTCACGGCGGCCAATGCCAACAACCTGTTGATCACCGCTGATCATGGCTTTATTTACCAGGACCATGAGCTGGATGAGAGCGATTTCCTGGGTGACGCCGTTTCCGGCGACGATGTCCGCTATCGGGATCGTCGTTTCGTGCTGGGTAAGGGACTGTCCACTTCTCCGGCCTTCCATCACTTCTCGTCTGAGCAACTTGGGCTGGATGGAGACATGGAGGTGCAGATTCCCAGGTCCATCAACCGGCTGCGCCTCAAGGGCTCCGGTAGCCGTTTCGTGCATGGAGGTGCCTGTCTGCAGGAAGTGGTGATACCGGTGCTGAAGGTCAACAAAAAACGCCAGAGTGATGTCAGCGCCGTGGAGGTGGATATCCTGCGTGGGGCCAGTTCGGTGATCACCTCTGGCCAACTGGCCGTCACCGTGTATCAGTCCGCGCCGGTGACGGAGAAAGTGCAGCCTCGCCACCTCCGGGCCGGGATTTACACCCAGTCAGGGGAGTTGATTTCGGATAGCCACGAGCTGTCGTTTGATCTGACCTCGGAGAATCCCCGCGAGCGGGAGCTTCAGGTGCGTTTTGTGCTCAGCCGCAAGGCGGACGAGGCCAACGGCCAGGAGGTCTTCCTGAAGCTGGAAGAGCAGCACGCCGGCACCTCCCACTACAAGGAATACAAGTCGCTCAGGTACCTGATGCGGCGCTCCTTTACCAGCGATTTCGACTTCTGAGGGTTGTAGCTGATGAGTATGCTTGACCAAAAGATCAACGAGCACTTCCCCGGCCTGGTTGTGCGCAAGGATCTGGTAAAGACGGTCAAGGGTAATGCCATCGTCCCCTCGTATGTGCTGGAGTATCTGCTGGGTCAGTATTGCGCCACCAATGACGAGGCCACGATTCAGACCGGCATCGAAACGGTCAAGGAGATCCTGGCCAAGCATTATGTCCACCGGAATGAGGCCGGCCTGGTCCGGTCCAATATCAAGGAGAAGGGACGCTATAAGGTCATCGACAAGATCAGCGTGGCCCTGAATGAGAAAACAGATGCCTATGAGGCGCGGTTTTCCAATCTGGGCATCAAGAAGGTATTGGTGGATTCAGGAACCGTGAAGGCCCACCCCAAGCTATTGGTCAGTGGCGTCTGGTGCATTGCGGACATCGAGTATGTCTTTTCTGAAGACCAGAACGTGAGCCCATGGATCCTCTCCACCCTCAAGCCGATTCAGCTGTCGCACTTTGACTTCGATGCCTACGTGGCTGCACGGCAACGGTTCAGTACCGACGAATGGATTGATCTGCTGATACAAAGCATCGGCTTTAATCCGGAGATGTTCGGTCGGCGCAGCAAGCTGACGCAATTGGTCCGTTTAATACCGTTCTGCGAACGGAACTATAATCTGATTGAACTGGGCCCCAAGGGGACGGGCAAATCCCATGTTTACTCTGAGTTCTCGCCCCATGGGATTCTGGTATCCGGCGGTGAGGTCACCGTACCCAAGCTTTTCGTGAATAACTCCAGCGGCAAGATTGGGCTGGTGGGCTACTGGGATTGCGTGGCCTTCGACGAGTTCGCCGGCAAGCAAAAGCGGGTCGACAAGGCGCTGGTCGACATCATGAAGAACTACATGGCCAACAAGTCCTTTTCCCGGGGCGTGGAAACCCTGGGTGCCGAGGCTTCCATGGTGTTTGTTGGCAATACACGGCATACCGTCCCTTATATGCTGAGGCACTCGGACCTCTTCGAAGAGCTGCCGGACAAGTTCTACGATTCTGCATTTCTGGACCGCATCCATTTTTATATCCCGGGGTGGGAGGTCGACATCATCCGGGGCGAGATGTTCTCCCATGGCTATGGCTTTGTGGTGGACTACCTCGCGGAAATCCTGCGCTCGATGCGGAACCACGATTATTCTGACCAGTATCGGGAGCACTTTACCCTTTCTTCGGATATCTCGACCCGTGACCGCGATGGTATCCAGAAGACGTTTTCCGGGTTGATGAAGATCCTGTTCCCTCAGGGTGGAGCGACCCGGGAAGAAATTGAAGAAGTGCTGCGGTTCGCCATTGAGGGTCGGAAACGGGTCAAGGATCAGTTACAACGAATTGATACCACCTATGGCAACGTGCGATTTGCCTATGAGGATGAGCAAGGCAAGGAAACGCTGGTCACCACACTCGAGGAACAGGAGTACCCGGGTTACTACCACCAGACGGTATCCGGCCGTGAAGATGAGGACATGGCACCCAATCCATCCATGGATGTGAACGATATCGAGGCAGCTTCCTCACGCACCTCTGGGCCCGTGCTGGAGGAAAAGCATCTGACCTTCCAGGAAAATCAGAAGGGTATATCATACGACAGTTTGTTTGGCCCCTATCTGGACAGGGCCGGCAGGATCACCGTAACAGACCCCTATATTCGACTTTTCTACCAGATCCGTAACTTCATGGAGTTTCTTGAGGCCGTAGTGAAAAACAAGGCTCGGGAGGATGAAGTGTCGGTGCATCTGGTCACGGTCCGGGATGAGTTCAAGGGTGATCTGCAAGACGAGAGTTTTGAAAAGATCCAGGAATCCGCTCGTACCGTGGGCATCGAATTCACCTGGGAGTTCGACGAAACCGGCAGCATTCACGCTCGCCATATCGTAACGGACCATGGCTGGAAGATATCGCTGGACAGGGGTCTGGACATCTTTCAGCACTACGAGATGAATGACGCCTTCGCGTTTGCCAACAGACTGCAGCAGTTTCGTTCCAGTAAAGCCTTTGAGGTCACCTTCATCAAGCAACCGTAGGGGCCGTCTGAACGTGTTCTGTTTCCACATGGCGGATCATGGTTTGGGCAACACATGCCCATCGATGACCTTCGTTTCACCCCCCGCCTCGCCTTCGATGATGGAGGACAACAGGCCATAACCGACCCTCCAGTGCGTGGTTCCTACAAGCACGCCGGCGGTCTTCGGGTTCAGCTTGGTCACTTCCCCGAACAGCTCGTTCCCCTTGCGGTCCTTGAAGGCCACCCTGTCGCCGATCCTGAGAGTGTTGCGGTCAAGCTTGCCGGTGGGATTCGAGATGGCCACATCGGCGCCATCAAGGTTGATGAAGTGGAGGGGGATGCTCCAGCGCTGGCCATCATGGCGGTCGGCGACCAGGGCCCGGGTGCTTTTCAACTCGATGATGCTGGCCTCGATGAGGCGGTTTTGCTGCGCATCAAAGTACTCGATCTCCTGCCCCACCTTCAGTGCGCGCCGGATCTGCAGGATCCTCTGGGGATCTTCCAGATTCCGTTGAATGGCCTGCTGGAGACGATAGAGTTCGAACAGGGACGCCCTGTTCAAGGCTTCAAGGATCTGGGAATAGTTCATTCGATGTCCTCACTGTCAGGAGCATGTTGGCCGAAGCTGAGGATCGGGAGTCTCAAGCTGATAGGCCTCCAGCATCAACCCCCTCCATCTCGGCCTACCGCCCGAACAGCTGCCTCAGCATCTGACCGCCCTGCCCCACCGGGTCCTCCCGGATCATGCCTTCGCGTTCCGCCATGAGTTCGAACAGGCCCTCCACGGTTTTGTCGTTCACGTAAGCGTCCAGATCGAAATCCTGCAGCCTGCTCATCCCTGGTAGACGGTTGCCGACGCGGTCGATGAGACGGGAGAGCGCCTCGGTGGCGCCAGTCTCTTCCAGGGCGCGCCGGGTCTCGGGGAGCAGGGCCTGAGTGACCCGCTCTCCCTGTCGATCCTGCAGATGGCGAGTGGCTCCATCGGAGGACCCCAGGATGGGTTGCACATCTTCGAAGCGCACATCCCGGATGGCCTCGGCCAGGATGGGGCGCGCGGCCGGCGCGGCTCGCTCCGCGGCTTCATTGATGGCCGCTTCCAGGTCGTCGAGTTGCTGCGACAGGCCCAATCGGCTCAGCATACTTTGCGCGTCTTGCAGCACCCCCGGCAACGGGATCTTGATGCCGGGATTGTCCAGGAATCCGCCACTTTGCGAGGCTGCAGATACGGCGTGGTCACTGCTGCTGCCGAGCAACTCCCTCAGTCCTTCGACCTGCCCGGATGCAGGCCTTTCGGCGTCACCTCCCGGCAAGGCTCCGCGAAGACGATCGGCCCAGTCGGCCTGAGCACCCATTGGCAGACTCAAGGCCATCACCAGGGCAGCAATCAAGCCAGTTGAATGGGTTTTCATCGTATATTGCCTCCTCATTATGGTGTCTCTTTCGGGACGACAACGGTGCCAGATCAGAGGGTGCCGCGCACCGGGTCAGGTGCTTCATGGCCCCCGCACAGTCATGCCCTCGCTGACGGGGGCATATTAACCCGGGCGGAGCAAGACCAGGTCGCATCGGAAAGCGGTGTCCGGCCCTCTTTCAATGGTCCGTGTCGGGGAAGAGGTCGAGCTGCCTGGAACTGGGCGGGCTGCGGGTGGTGGTGCGTGGAGAAGGGCGGCGACGACTGCCGTGGCGCTGCTGGATGCCGGCACTCTCCTGACGCGATGCCGCCTTGCCACGCACCCCTTTGAAGCGTGCGCGGGCCTCTCGCGCCGCCTGTTCATAATCCACGACGGGCGCCGGATAGTCGTGGCCGATGCGGCAGCCCGACTCACGCTGCTGGAAAGCTGGCATCCGCCATGGCTGGTGGATCCAGTCCCCCGACACCCGCGCCAGTTCCGGCACCCATTTGCGAATGAAACGACCCTCCGGGTCCTGGTCCACCGACTGCTTCACCGGATTATAGATGCGCAGGGCGTTGATGCCCGTGGTGCCGGATTGCATCTGCATCTGGCTGTAGTGAATGCCGGGCTCATAGTCGGTGAAAACCCGTGCCAGGTGCAGTGACGGCTCGCGCCAGTGCAACCAGAGATGATAGGAGGCGAAGGCCACCACCATCGCGCGCATGCGGAAATTGATCCAGCCATGGTCGCGCAGCGCACGCATGCAGGCATCCACCAGGGGATAACCCGTCAGGCCCTGCTGCCAGAGCCGCATGCGCTCCACGTCGAATGCGTCCTCGCGCAGACCGTCACAGGCACGGTGCAGATTGGCGAATTCGATGGAGGGCTGGTCCTCCAGCTTCTGCATGAAATGGCAGTGCCAATGCAGCCGTTCCTCGAACTGACGCAGGGAGCGCTGCCAGGCCGTGCGTTGGCGATCCCCGGCGGGCATCTCACCCACCTGGGCCTTGCGCTCACGGGTGGCCTGCAATACCCGACGCAGCGAGAGCGTGCCGTAGGCCAGGTGCGGGCTCAGCCGTGAACTGGCCGTCCAGGCCTTTTCCGGGCTGCTGATGCCGCCGGCATACCGCTGGCCGCGCGCCTCAAGGAAGTCCCGCAGGACAGTATGACCGGCATCCAGCCCGGGCGTCTGAAGCGATATGGGAGGATCCGCCGCCACACCCGCCGGGCAATCCGGCAAGGTCTCGATGCCACCCGCCACCCCATGGCAGGGCGTGAGCGATTCGGGGAGCGCGGCGGCTGGCTGGCCCATCAACTGTTCCCATTGTGCCGCCCAACCATCGCGGCTACGGAGCGGGCGGACCACGCCATGCTGACGATACTCATGCCAGGGGATGCCTCGATCCCGCAGTCGGCGAGCGACTGCCCGATCCCGATTGAAGGTCCAGCCGTTACCGGTCTCCTGGTGGCTATGGACCGCGGCAATCGGAAGTTCCTCGCACAACCGGTCGAGTACCACCTCGGCCTCGCCCTCACGTACGATCAGCGGTTGCCCAAGCTCGCGCAAGGCCCGGTCAAGATCCCGCAGGCTGCCATGGATGAAATCCCAGTGCCGGCGACTGGTATCCGGCTCATCCCAATACCCGGGCTCCACGATATACAGTGGCAACACGGGCCCGCTCTGTGCCGCCTGGCAGAGCGGGGCATGATCGTCGACCCGAAGGTCACGCTTGAACCAGACCAGTTGCACAGGCGCGGGCATGAGGGGCCTCCGGCGGGGATGATTGGACGTTCGCGGCGTTGATCAGCCTTATGGCCAAGGCCATGACTGTACGGGCGCGTATGGATTAGAGACTCCGAGTCGTGCTTCGGGTTTCAGGTACCTGGTACGACAAAGGTATTGAATACTGATGAGGGATCACCGGGCTGCCCCATTCCTCTCCAGGATCAGTGATGCGAGACTAACGCCATTGGAGATCCATCTCAGGGTCCGCTTCAGGCCAGGATACGGCTCAAGCCGGATGATCCCACCCGCCACCCAGGACATGGCCCTCGGAATGCCCTCACAAATCCATGATGTCATCGTGATCGGTGGTGGCCTGGCTGCCCTGTGCGCAGCCATCTCCGCCCGTGAGCACGGGGCCACGGTGCAGATGGTGGACCGCGCGCCGGCCTATCAGCGGGGTGGCAACTCCCGCCACTCGCGCAACCTGCGCATTGCCCATGAAGCCCCCTCGGCCCTGTTTCCCGGTCGCTATACCGTGGAGGAGTTCATGGAGGACCTGCGTCAGACCAGCCAGGGGGGCTGTGACGAGGCGCTCACGCGCACCCTGGCCGAGGGCTCGCTGGAACTGCCGGCATGGTTGCAGGCCCAGGGGGTGCACTTCGAGCGCCCGGCCCAGGGCACCCTGCCCTGGTCGCGCAAGACGGCCTTCTTCCTGGGGGGTGGGCGCAACATGATCAATGCGCTGTTTGGCCGTGCCGAGGCTCTGGGCGTGGATATCCGCCAGGACACGCGGGTGGAGGATCTCGTCCTGGAAGACCGCGATCTGCATGAGATCCAGGCCCGGCAACAGGATCAACCGCTGACGCTGCGGGCCCGGCGCGTCATCGTCTGCAGCGGCGGCTACCAGGCCGACCGGGAGGCCCTGGCCGCGGCGCGGGGCGATGCGGCGCAAGACTTCATCATTCGCGGCAGTCCGCATGTACGGGGGGAGTTGCTGCTGTCACTGCTGCGGCAGGGGGCCGCACCCAGCGGTCAGCCCGGGGCCTGCCATCTGGTGGCGGTGAATGCCCGGTCACCCGATGCCGACGGCGGCATCGTCACCCGGGTGGACGGCATGCCCTGGGGGCTGGTGGTGGACACCCAGGGGCATCGCTTTCGGGACGAGGGCGAGATCATCTCCCCCAGGCGCTATTCAGCCTGGGGGAGATGGGTGGCCGAGCGCCCCGATGCCCGGGCCCATCTGATCCTGGACGCACGCGGTCATGCCCGGGCACCCACATCCATCTACGCCCCGGTCGTGGCCCACACCCTGGAGGATCTGGCCATACAGCTGGGCATACCGCCCCAGAACCTGGCGGACACCGTCGGGCGTTATCACCAGTCCATAGTCCCCGGGGGGGATGATCCGGAGACACACCACACCCAGGGCATGGAGCCCCCCAAGAGTCGCTGCGCCCTGCCCCTGTCGCAGCCGCCCTATTTTGCCCACACCATGGCCCCCGGTGTGACCTTCACCGGCCACGGTCTGAGCGTGGACACCTGTGGGCACATCCGCCGCAGTCGGGGCCCCACCTGTCAGACGCTGCTGGCCGCTGGCATGATCATGTCGCCGGCGATCCTGGGCACCGGCTATGTGGCCGGCGCCGCGCTGACCATCGGCGCGGTCTTCGGTCGCATTGCCGGTGCAACGGCGGCATCGGGCTGTCCGATGGAGCAACATCATTGATCACCAAAGACTCAGGGACATCATCACACCCCCATGACTGACAACCACGACCCCATCTCCTCCCACAGCGATCTGTTCCCGCCGAGCCATATCGCCGCGCTGGAGCGGCTGAAGGCCTTTGTTCCCAGTGCCGGGCGGCACTACGCAGCACAGCGCAACCGGGACCCTGGGCCGGGCCAGCGCGACAACGTGTCGCTGCTGTCGCCTTATATCCGGCACCGAGTCCTGAGCGAACATCAGGTCATCGAGGCCGTGCTGCAACGGCACTCCCCCGAGGCGGCCGAAAAGTTCGTACAGGAGGTGTTCTGGCGCACCTACTGGAAGGGCTGGCTACAGATGCGCCCGCAGGTCTGGCGGGCGTTCCTGCGGGAACAGGCTGAAGATCGCAAGCGTATGGAAGAAGACACCGCCCTGCAGGCGGCAGTCACCGCAGCCGAGGAGGGGCGCAGCGGGGTGGAGGGATTCGATGACTGGGCCCGCGAACTGGTACACACCGGCTATCTGCACAATCACGCGCGCATGTGGTTCGCCTCCATCTGGATCTTCACCCTCGAGCTGCCGTGGACGCTGGGGGCCGACTTCTTTCTTCGGCACCTGCGCGATGCCGACCCGGCATCCAACACCCTGGGTTGGCGATGGATCGCCGGCATTCAGACGCCGGGCAAGACCTACCTCGCCCGTGCTGACAACATTGCCCGCTTTACCGACAATCGCTTCCAGCCAGCCAACCTGGCCGCCGAGGCCCTCCCGATTCGGGAGGAGTCACCCCCTCCGCCCGCGCCCCTGCCAGCGCTGCGAACACTGCCCCCTGGGCAGCGCGTGCTGCTGTTGCTCCATGGCGACGACCTGAGCGGTCAGGAGGTGTTGCCCGCCAAGGTGGATGTAGGCGGAATTGCCGTTGCCCGGCAGGGTCATCCCGACAACCCTTGGCCTTTCGGTGGGGCGACCGCCAGCTGGTTTGCGGCGCTGGCCGAGGATGCCGCGCAACGGGCCAGCAACACCCTGCAACAACCGGCAAGCGTACTGTCCCACCTGGATGCCGACAGCCTGCGCGAGGCCTGCACCCTTGCTGAGGTCCGCGTGATCGCCACACCCGAAGCACCGGTCGGGCCGATTGCCGATGCGCTTGAGCGTATCGCCGGGGAGTTGGAGGCAGACGGGATTGAACTCATCCCCTTGCGCCGCGAATGGGACGAACTGGCCTGGCCGCACGCAACCCACGGGTTCTTCCGCTTCAAGCGCCAGATCCCCGAGTTGCTGGTTCGGAGCGGTCTGTAGGAGGGTCGACGCAGCCTCACCAGGCGACGGCAGACGGCCGGCCGATCGACGATAGCACGCGGTAGACTTTCGGGTCCGGCTGGGCCACGATCGTAGCGATCGCATGGTACTTTGGTCGACACCTGGACAACATCATCATGGAGTGCGTGAGATGCGGCGGTACATTCGATGGAGCGGGTGATGAAACCCTGGAATCCATGCTCAAGCGCGCCGACCGTGCCCTGTATCGTGCCAAGGCCGAAGGCCGTAACCGCATCGTTGCTGATGGCGAACAGCTCGAACCTGCCGCACCCAGACTGCAACAGAAGGCCACGCAGCGTGCTAGGAACGGCCTATAGGGCGGGCCACAACAAGGCAGGATGTCCGATTCCCATGCCGGGACAGCACCGTGAACTCGTCCACCTCCAGCCCGGCGCTGCGAATATGGGCTTCCAGATCTTCCCGGTAGGTGACCCGCCCGAAATCGATGCTGGTCAGGCGTCTGAGTAACGGTTTGAAGGTTTCCATCCAGCGCGAGCGACGCACCTGGATGGTCTGGGTGAAGAAAATGCGCCCGCCGGGATTCAGCAAATCGCAGCAATGCCGCAGGGCCTTTTCGGGATCGGGCAGGAGCATGAAGCTGGCGGAGAAGTACACGGCGTCATACGGCCCACCCTGATGCGCGTATACCGATTCGAGCCGTACCTGAATCTGATCCTCCACAGGCGACCCCTGCAGCCGCCTGTGGGCGCGCTTCACATAGTCGCCATCAATGTCGATGCCCACCACGCTCAGCGCCTTGACCTTCACCCGTTCGGCGTTGGCCATCAGCGCGCCCGCCGTGCCGACGCCCACATCCAGGAGTGCCGCCCCCTCCGGCATCCGCTCCAGCACCTCGGCATACCAGCGCGAGGTGAGCTGAAGGATCAATCTGTCGTAGATCATGCCTCGAATCATGAGTCCTCCACTCGTCGATGCCGATTTCACGCAGGGATTCGGATATCGTAATAGTCTACGATTCGTGAGCTCCGAAAAACCAAGGACTGAACGGACCATGACCCAGGATCAATGGCTTATTCTAACCATCCTCACCGCGACGGTCGCCATGTTCCTGTGGGGCCGCTGGCGCCACGACATGGTGGCGGCGGGCGCCCTGCTGGCCTGCGTGGTGGCGGGTCTGGTGCCCACCGGCGAGGCATTCGCCGGGTTCGGCCACCCAGCGGTGGTCACGGTGGCCTGTGTGCTGGTGCTCAGTCGCGGCCTGCAGATCTCGGGGGCAGTGGATGTGCTGGCACGCAACGTGTTGCCGGCCCAGTCCGGGCGCGTGCTCAGCCTCATGGCACTCATGGGCCTTGGGGCCTTCCTGTCGGGCTTCATGAACAATGTTGGCGCCATGGCGCTGCTGATGCCGGTGGCAATCCACCTGGCACAGCGGCTCGAACTCACCCCCGGGCAGGTGCTCATGCCACTGGCCTTCGGCACCATTCTCGGGGGCATGACCACGCTGATCGGCACCCCGCCCAACCTGATTGTGTCCGGCTTTCGTGCCGAAGCCGGGCTGGGCAGCTTTGCCATGTTCGACTTCACGCCGATCGGCCTGGCTGTGGCGTTGGTGGGGGTGCTGTTCGTCGCCCTTGTCGGCTGGCGACTGGTACCGGCGCGCAAACAATCAGGCATTGAAGGTTTCGAGTCCGGCGCCTACATCACCGAGGTGCGGGTACTGGAAGACAGCAAGGCCGCGGGCATGCGGCTGCGGGAGATCGAAGACGAACTCGCCGATGTGGATGCGCAGATCATCGGCATGGTGCAAAAGGAGGTGCGGCTCATTGCCGCCAACCCGGGGCGCATGGTGCATGCCGGCGACATCCTGATGATCGAGGCCGAGGCCGAATCCCTCAAGGATGTGCTGTCCATTCTCGGTTTGAAGCTGGAAGAAGAGGTGAAGCCCGAGAAGGATGAGGCCCCCGAAGAGGATGAAAAGACGGGTGCCACCGCCTCCAGGAACGAGGATTCGGACAAATCCGCCAAGCAGGAAGACGGCGATGAGGCCGAGGCCGCCGAAGCCTCGTTGAAGTCCGGCGATGTGGTGCTGATGGAACTGGCCGTGCTGCCCAACTCACCCCTGGCGGGGCGCTCGGCCAGCGACATCCTCCTGCGCACGCGCTATGGGGTCAACCTGCTTGCCCTGTCCCGGGAGGGCAAGCGCTCCATGAAACGGCTGCGTTCCATGGCCTTCCAGTCCGGGGACCTGTTGCTGATGCAGGGCCCGCCTGAGTCCATCTCCGAGTTTGCCTCCGACAATGCCTGCGTGCCCCTGGCCGAGCGTGAGCTGCGCATCCCCAACAAGCGCAAGATCTGGGAGGCCAGTCTGATCATGCTGTTCGCCATCGGCGGCGCCGCCTTCGGGTTATTGCCGGCGGCGGTGGCCTTCGCCATCGGCGTGCTGGCTTCCATGGCCCTGCGCACCGTGCCGCCACAGCAGGTGTACCATGCCATCGACTGGCCGGTGATCGTGTTGCTGGGCGCCCTGATACCGGTGGCGGGTGCCATGGCGAGCACCGGCACCGCTGACCTGATCGCTCGTTTCATGATCGAGAATGTGGCGCAGGGTCATGCCGTGGTCGGGCTGGCGCTGATCCTGGTGGTCACCATGTTCCTGTCCGACCTGATGAACAATGCTGCCACCGCCGCGGTGATGTGCCCCATTGCCATCGGCACCGCCGCCGCGCTGGGCGTAAGCCCCGACTCCTTTCTGATGGCGGTGGCCATTGGCGCCTCCTGCGCCTTCCTTACACCCATCGGCCATCAGAACAACACCCTGATCCTTGGCCCGGGAGGGTTTCGGTTCAGCGACTACTGGAAGCTGGGTCTGCCGCTTGAGATCCTCGTGGTGGCCATCTCCGTGCCGCTGCTGCTGGTGGTGTGGCCGCTTTAATGGGGAGGAAAGCCTTGCAACAGCCCGAACCCGAACACGACGCCGAACCCCGCCGGGTGATGCAGTTGTGCAATGTGTGCAGCTTCTGCACCGGCCTGTGCGACGTGTTCCCCGCCTCGGAACGCAGGCCGGACCTTGACGATGCCGATCTGGACTACCTGGCCAACCTGTGCCACAACTGCCGGGCCTGCTGGTATGCCTGTCAGTATGCGCCGCCCCATGAGTTCGCCATCAATGTGCCAGCCACCCTGGCCCGTCGCCGCACGCAGAGTTACCGGCGTTACGCCTGGCCACGACCCCTGGCCGCCCTGCTGGCCCGTAGCGGGCTGGCCACCACGCTGGTCAGCCTGGGCGCCACGCTGCTCATCCCCCTGCTCACCCTGCTGCTGGTGCCCTTCGACACCCTGTTTGCCACCCACCAGGCCGAAGGTGCGTTCTATGAGGTCATCCCCTGGGGCGTGATGAGCGCGGTGGCCGCCCTTACCTTGGGGTTCTCCGTGCTGGCGGTGATCGTGAGCGTGATGCGCTACTGGCGGGACATCAGCACCCCGGGACCGCCGGCCATTCGGGTATGGCGCGCCCTGCCCGCCGCTGCCCGCGATCTGTTCACCCTGCGTAACCTGGATGGAGGCGGGGGAGGCTGCAACGACCGCGATCATCGGTTCAGTCAGGTCCGGCGACGCTTTCATCACGCCCTGTTCTATGGCTTTCTGCTCTGCCTGGCGGCCACCACCGTGGCTGCGGGCTATCACCACTTTCTTGAGTGGCAGGCCCCCTACCCCTTCTTCAGCCTGCCCAACCTGCTGGGTACCGTGGGCGGAATAGGCATGATGGTGGGCGCCACGGGCCTGGTATGGGTGAAATGGGGGGCCGATCCGGAACCCACCGCCACCGAGACCCTGCCCGCCGACTACGCGCTCCTGGTACTGCTGTTTGCCACCGCCGCCACGGGCCTGATCCTCATGGCCCTGCGGGAGACCCCTGCCATGGGTCTGTTGCTGGCCTTGCACCTGGGCACGGTGCTGGGGTTCTTCTTGATGATCCCCTACAGCAAGTTTGTGCATGGCGCCTACCGGGGGGCCGCCCTGCTGCAGGCCGCCCGGGAACGACCCGGCCACCGAAGCATTGCCCAGTGACGGGCCTGGGTTTAGAGTCGGGGGGTATGAGCGAATCCGCGCCGCAAGGGATGCAGGCGGTGATCGGGAGAGACGACAAACAAGGAGGTTGAACCATGCGAATCACCGACTGGCCCGCCAGTGAGCGGCCCCGGGAAAAACTGCTGGGCCAGGGCCCCGAGACCCTGTCCGATGCGGAACTGCTGGCCATTTTCCTGCGCACCGGCGTGAGTGGCCTGACCGCCGTGGATCTGGCCCGGGACCTGCTCAACCGCTTCGGCGGGCTCAGGCCGCTGCTGCAGGCAGACATCAAGGACTTCTGCAGCGCCCGGGGCCTGGGCGAGGCCAAGTATGCCCAGTTGCAGGCGGTACTGGAGATGGGTCGCCGGCACCTGTCCGAAACCCTCAAGCGGGGCGATGCGATCACCAGCCCGGAGCACACCCGCCGTTACCTGGCAGCACGGCTCAGGGACTACCCCTTCGAGGTCTTTGCCTGCGTGTTCCTGGACAACCGCCACCGGGTGCTGGCCTTCGAGGAGCTGTTTCGTGGCACCATTGACGGGGCCAGCGTTCACCCCCGGGAGGTGGTGCGCCGGGCCCTTCACCATAATGCAGCCGCCCTGATTCTGGCCCACAATCATCCCTCGGGCATTGCCGAACCCTCCCGCGCCGACCAGAGCATCACCGAACGTCTGCGCGATGCCCTGGGGCTGGTGGATGTGCGCGTGCTGGATCACATCATCGTCGGCGATGAACTGGTATCGTTCGCGGAGCGAGGGTTGATATGAACGCAAGGGTTGGCTATCACCTGGGCCTCACCTCCCAGGGCCGGGAACTGGAACAGACGGCCCTGCCCCTGCGCGGGCAACTGCCCGACTGGCTCAAGGGCGTGCTGCTGCGCAATGGCCCGGGCCTGTTCGAGGTGGGTGGTTACCGCTGCCGGCACTGGTTCGACGGCCTGGCCATGCTGCAGGCATTCATCCTGCGGGACGGTCGCGTGGGGTTTCGTAACCGGCACCTGCTCACCCGCACCCTGGAGCAGGCCCGACGCAGCGGACGCATTGAAGGCTCGGGATTTGCCACCGACACCAACCGCTCCGTGCTCAAGCGCCTGCGGGGCATGATCCGCCCCAACCTCACCGACAACGCCAATGTGAGCATCGCCCACCTGGCGGGACAGCCCGTGTGCCTCACCGAAACGCCCCTGCCCATGGCGTTCGACGCCCACACCCTGGAGACCCGGGGCATCCTGCCCTTCACGGACAACACCACGCTGCACATGAGCACCGCGCATCCAGTGGCGGATCACCACGGCGGCGATCTCTATGGCTTCGGCATACAGTTCGCGCTCACCAGCCAGTACCTGCTGTACCGCATCCCGGCAGGCAGCCGCCGGCGCCGCATTCTCGCACGGCTGCCGGTGAAGACCCCGGCCTACATGCACAGCTTTGCGGTCACCGAGCATCATGTGATCCTCAGCGAGTTTCCCCTGGTGATCCGCCCTGTGGATATGCAGATCACGGGACGGCCCTTCATCGAGAACTTCCGCTGGGAGCCGGAGAGGGGCACCCGGTTCCAGGTCTTCGACAAGCACCGCGGCACCCACCTGGGCACGTGTGTGGGCGAGCCCTGTTTTGCCTTCCACCATATCAATGCCTTCGAGGATCAGGCCGGCCGCCTGCGGGTGGACCTGGCCGCCTACCCCGACGACGACGTGATCCGCCGACTCTATCTGGAGCCGCTGCGCCGGGGCTGGCGGGAGCCCGCCTGCGGGGAGGCATGGCGCTTCACGCTGGATTTACAAAAGGGCACGGCAGAGTGCACCCGGCTCGCTGAGCGCGGCCTGGAATTACCCCGCATCCATGGCGATCGCTGTAGCGGGCGGGACTATCGCTATGTGTACGGCACGGGCAACCACGTGCCCGGCGCGCTCACCGATGAACTGGTGAAGCTGGATGTCAGCCAGGGCACCCACCAGGTCTGGAGCGAGACGGACTGCTACCCCGGCGAAGCTGTGTTCGTACCCAGACCAGAGGCCACGGACGAGGATGATGGCGTGCTGCTGAGCGTGATCCTGGAGGCCGACACCGGCACCAGCAGCCTGCTGATCCTGGACGCCCGCAGCCTGGAGGAGCGGGCCCGGGCCACCCTGCCCTTTCATCTGCCGTTTGGCTTTCATGGGGAGTTCCTGCCCGATCAGGGATAGGGCCCGGTCAAAGATAGGGCGTCAGCAGCCGGGCCGTGCCATCGCGCAGCCGGATCGGCAATGAGCGTTGATCCGCCTCCTGCAGGGTCAAGGGGCGCGCCTCGGCCAGACGCTCGTCCACCCAGGCGGCCAGTTGCTGGCCCAGCACTTCGTCATAACACTCCATGTCGAATTCGAAGTTCAGCCTCAGGCTGCGCGGATCCCAGTTGGCCGAGCCCATCAGCAGCCAGTGGTCATCCACCAGCAGGAGCTTGCTATGGTCAAAGGGCGGCGGGGTGAACCAGATATGGCAGCCCCGCTCCAGCAGCTGCCAATGCAGGGCCTGGGAGGCCCAGTGCACCAGCACATGGTTGTTGCGCGCCGGCAGCAGGATATCCACGCGCACCCCGCGCAGGGCGGCAGCATTGAGCGCCGACATGAGCACGTCATCGGGCAGGAAATAAGGCGTGATCACCACCACCTGCTCCCGGGCCTCGGCCAGGGCCGTATGCATCAGCTGACGCAGCGGATCACGGTGTTCGTCCGGGCCATCCACCACGCCCCTGACGAGGGCCTGGCCGGCTGGCTCCAGGGGTGGAAAGAAGGCCTCGCCGAACAGGTGCTCGCCGCAGGTGAAGTGCCAATCTTCGTTGAAGATGGTCTGCATCTGTACCACCACAGGGCCGCGCAACTGAAACTGGATGTCCTGGATGGCATAAGGGTAAGGGGCCCGGCGTCGATGCCCCTCGCGAATGTTCATGCCGCCGGTGAAACCGATGGCGCCATCCACGATCAAAAGCTTGCGGTGGTTACGCAGATTGAACACCGCCAGGCTGCGCGGCAGGTGCATGGGCAGGAACAGTTGCGCTGGCACGCCGCGTGACCGCAATTCCCGCACCACGCTGCGACGGCTGTAGCGGGCGCCCACGCCGTCAACAAGCACTCGCACGGCCACGCCCCGGGAGGCGGCCGCCACCAGGGCGTCGATGAATTCGCGCCCCGCCGGATCGTGGTCGAAGATGTAGGTGGACAGGCACACGCTGGCGCGGGCCTCCTCGATGGCCTTGAGCATGGCGGGATAGGCCTGCTCGCCGTTGATCAGGGCCTGCACATGGTTGCCGGCCAGCAGGTTGAAGGGGCTGAGGGCGTCGCCGGCCCTGGCCAGGCGCTGCCAGCGTTCGGCCACCTGCACGGCGCCATTCACGGGGGCCGACTCGCGATGCAGCACATCGGGCCGCAAGGCCCGGGCCTGACGCGCGATACGGTTCACGCCCAGCAACCAGTAGAGGACAGAGCCCAGCAATGGCAGCAACATGATCAGGCCCACCCAGGCGATCACCGCGCGGGTGTCCCGTTTGTAGATCACCGCATGACCGGCGCTGTACACGGCCAAACCCAGTACACCCAGGGCAGTGGCGCTGGCCGCGAGGGCCTGCCAATCAAACAATGCGGCCTCCTTGTGAGGAATGATGTATCGGGAACCATACCAAGTAGCGGGGCCATGACCAATGTGTGGGGGTTTGGGTGGCATCGGGGGGCAACATTCGCGGCCGAGGGCCGCTCCCACGGGGGCCCATGAACGGCTCGGCTGCGTTACCATGAAACCGTTTCACGCCATTTCAGGAATCATCGACCCGTGTCTGAACACGCATCCAACGAACTCTCCGATCGTCCCACCAGCCTGAATCTGAGCGTGCTGGGACGCCTGCTGGATTTTGTCCGACCCCATGGCTGGCGGGTGCTGGCGGCCATCACTGCACTGGTGGTGGGTTCGGGTGCGGTACTGGCCTTTGGGGCCGTGTTGCGCCTGGTGATCGACCGGGGGCTCACCGCCGGCAATGCCGACGCCCTGAACCTGGCCCTGATCCTGTTGCTGGGGGTGGTGCTGGTCATGGCCGTGTCGGTGGCCCTCAGGCTCTACCTGGTCACCTGGATCGGTGAACGGGTCGTGGCGGACTTGCGCCGGGCCGTATTCGCCAAGGTGTTGCGCCTGGACCCGGCATTTTTCGAAATGACCCGTACCGGTGAGGTGATCTCCCGCCTGACCACCGACACCTCTCTGGTGCAGGTGGTGGTGGGCTCCACCCTCGCCATTGCCATGCGCAATGCCCTGTTGTTCGCTGGCGGCCTGGTCATGCTGTTCATCACCAGCCCCAAACTCACCCTGTGGGTGATGATGGGGGTGCCGCTGGTATTCATCCCCATCTGGATCCTGGGGCGCCACGTGCGTCAGCTCTCGCGCCAGACGCAGGACCGGGTGGCAGACATCGGCGCCTATATTGACGAGACCCTGTACGGCATCCGCACGGTGCAGGCCTTTTGCCACGAAGCCGTGGATGCGGTGCGTTACGGTCGGCAGGTGGAGAGGGCCTTCGATGCCGCTATTCGCCGCACCCAGGTGAGTGCCCTGCTCAGCGCGGTGGTGATGCTGCTGATCTTCACGGCCATCAGCCTGGTGCTGTGGGTGGGGGGGCACGATGTGCTGGCCGGTCGCATGACCAATGGCCAACTGGCGGCCTTCGTCTTTTACGCCGTGCTGGTGGCTGGCGCCGTGGGCGCCCTGAGCGAGGTCATCGGCGAGTTGCTGCGCGCGGCCGGTGCCGCGGAAAGGCTCATGGAGCTTCTGGACACCGAGCCCACCATCAAGCCGCCGCCGCACCCCAAGGCCCTGCCACAGCCACCCCGTGGGCAGGTGATCCTGGACCAGGTGGTATTCCGCTATCCCTCAAGACCCGAACCCCCCGCCCTGGCGGGCGTTTCCCTGACCCTGGAGCCAGGCGAGAAGGTGGCCCTGGTGGGTCCCTCTGGCGCCGGCAAATCCACCGTGCTGCAATTGTTGCTGCGGTTCTACGACCCGGAATCGGGCGTGATCCGGTTTGACGGTGTGGATGTGCGCGAGACCGACCCGCCGGACCTGCGCCAACGCATGGCCCTGGTGCCTCAGGATGCGGTGATCTTCGGGGCCAATGCCTGGGAGAACATCGCTTTTGGTATGGAGGATGTCACGCGTGACCAGATCCGCGCCGCCGCCGACGCGGCTCATGCCAGCGAGTTTCTGGACCAGTTGCCGGAGGGGTTTGACAGCCACCTGGGCGAGCGGGGGGTGCGCCTCTCCGGCGGCCAGCGTCAACGCATCGCCATTGCACGGGCGATTCTGCGCGACCCCGCGCTGCTCCTCCTGGATGAGGCCACCAGCGCCCTGGATGCGGAGAGCGAACGCCTGGTGCAGGAGGCGCTGGAACGCCTGATGGAAGGTCGCACCACGCTGATCATCGCCCATCGCCTGGCCACGGTACGCAAGGCCGATCGGATCGTGGTGATGGATCAGGGGGCAATCGCGGCGGTGGGTACCCACGATGAGCTGGTGGCTGCCGGGGGCCTGTATGCCCGCCTGGCGGCACTGCAGTTCCGGGATGGGGCTGACGAAGCGGGGGAGATGCTGAGGACGGGGACGGACTAAGGAGCGTGAAACCCCTCTCCTGCTGGCGGGGAGAGGGGTTGGGGTGAGGCTGGGGTTCAGGCGCGCACCAGCAGCACGTCGGCGTCCTTCACCTGGTGCACCACCCGCCGGGCCACGCCACCCAGCAGGGCATCCTGCAGCCGATTGCGGCCATGGGTACCCATGACCACCAGCTGTGCCTTCCATTCCAGCACCGCGCGATCCAGCACGTCCGGCGCATAGCCCGTGCGCAGATATCCCTCCAGCTGTTCCGGGCTGACATCGCAACTCATCAGGAAGGCATCCAGTTCCTGCTGGCGCTCCGCCCGCACCTCCGACTTGATGCGCTCCACCTCTTTGCGGTCCACCCGATTGCGCAGCACATTATCCAGGGCATCCAGGTTGTGGGCGTGCACGGCGTGCAGCTTCTTTCCCGGTGCAAGCGACGCACCCAGCTCCAGGGCGGAACGGGTGCGCTTGGAGAAGTCCACGGGCACCACCACGCGCTCATAGGGGCCATCGACCGGGCGTTTCACCACCAGAATCGGGCGATCCGTGTGGTGCACCAGATTCTGGGTGGTGGTGCCCAGCAGGACATCCTGAAGGGAGCGCTCCCCGTGGGACCCCACCACGATGAGATCGGCGCCATAGCTGCGAGCCTCCGCCAGGATCCGCTTGTGTCCCTGACCCTGAATGCAGTGATACTCGATATCCTCATCATCCGATGCCCCCAACGCCCGCATGCGCTCCTGCATGGCCACCTCGGTAGCCTCTGCCAGGTCGGTCATCATGTCCCCGGGGCTGCCACGCAGGCGACGCATGACCTCCTCGTTGACCACAGGCGCATTGACCACGCTGATGACCCGCAGATTGGCACCATGGGTCCTGGCCAGTTGCAGCGCGCGGCGCCCGGCGTCATCGGCACCGGGCGACAGATCGGTGGCGTAGAGGATCTTTTCAAGTTTCATGTATTGATCTCCCGCACGGCAAACGCAGGGGCGACCCCCGCACCGTGAATGGCTGGATTTGAACTGCCATCAGTGTCGCATAGCCAGAAAGACATGCAAGCCACTTTGGTGAAGTGCCCCGGGGTCATCGATGGTGGTACGAGATGAGGGTGAGGCAGTTCAGGTATCATGAGCGCCGAAAAGCCGCTTGTCGGCCCGTCAGCTGATCCTTTCTCCCGCCCGGCAACCGGGCGTGGCTTCGGGGAATTGTCATTGCCTGCCCGTCACCTTGCCATCGTGCTGTATTGCGCGATCCTCGTCTTTTCCGCCCTGTATGCGCCGCAGCCGCTGCTGCCGGTACTCGCCGATGCCTTTGCGGTGAGCGAGGCCAAGGCCTCGCTGTTGATCACGGTGGCGCTGCTGCCGTTGGCGGTGGCACCCATTGCTTACGGTTTCCTGCTGCAGCGCTTCTCGGCCCGACGCCTGCTGATCACCGCCACCTGGCTGCTGGCCGCCACCCAGGCCCTGGCGTTCTTCGTTACCAGTTTCGAGCTGCTGCTGCTATTGCGCCTGGCCCAGGGGCTCATCATCCCGGCCATGCTCACCTCGCTGATGACCTACCTGGGCGCCAGCGCCGCACCGGGGCAGGTGGCCCGCGTCATGGCCCTTTACATTGCCGGCAGTGTGATGGGGGGCTTTTTGGGGCGCATGGCCTCCGGGCTGATCTCCACCCACCTGGGCTGGCGCTGGTCCTTCCTGTGCCTGGCGGGTGCCATTGCCCTGTGTGCACTGCTGCTGCAGCGGCTGCGCAGCGACCCACCGGCCAGCTTCCAGCGCCTGGAATGGGGAGCCATCCTGAAAGTCCTGCGTGATCCCACCTATCTGCGACTGTATCTGGTGGTCTTCTGCGCCTTTGGGGCCTTTGCCTCGCTGCTGAACTTCCTGCCCTTCCGCCTGGTGGAGCTGGGCACCGGTCTGAATGAGACGGGCATCGCCCTCATGTATGCCGGTTATCTCATGGGCGTGGTCACCTCCCTGCTGTCGTTGCGTCTGTCGGACTACATAGGCGGCACCGTGAACACCATGTTGCTGGGCACGGCCGTGTTTCTGGCTGCGCTGCTGTTCTTCACCGGAAGCCAGGTCTGGGTGATGTTCCTGGGCATGTTCGTGCTATGTGCGGGCATGTTCCTGATCCATTCCCTGGCCCCGGGGGTGCTCAACCAGGGGAACGACGGCCAGCGGGGGGTGGTCAATGGGTTGTACATTGCCTTTTACTATGCGGGAGGCGCCACCGGATCCTTTCTGCCGGGGTATCTCTATCACGGGCTGGGCTGGCACGCGTACCTGGGATCACTGGCGGTGATCGTGGGGCTGGGGGCCTGGCTGCTATGGGGACTCAAGGGGAAACTGACACATGAGTGAGAACAAAAAAGAAGAAAAGCAATCCGGCGGGCTGCCTCGTTGGGCCAGGCTGCTGATGACCCCCCTGATCCTGGTGGTGGCAGGGGCATTGATCTGGAGCCAGCTGCCCAAGGGTGCCTACCCTACGGACCTGTCGCGCATCGGTGATGGGCGCCCTGCCCTGGTGGTCACCTATGATGCTTCCTACATGACCGGAATGCAGGTGCTGGAACTCATGGACCGGATCCGGGATGAGTATCGTGATGAGGTGGAGTTTCTGGTCGCCAACCTTGGCACCCCCGATGGCCGGGATCTGGCCACGCGGTTTCGGGTGAACGACGGCGCGGTGGTGCTGTTTCGGAGCGACGGACAGCCGGTTCAGGTGCTGCAAAGCCCGCGCCATGAGCAGGTTCTGCGCGATGCCATGCAGGAACATCTGGGCGTCTCGCCCGCCCGGTAACGACGCCACCCACTCTCCCCGGAGACGCCCACATGCCAGACCATAACCCTCGTATACGCTTTCCCGGCTCCCAGGGTAACGAGCTCTCCGCACGCCTGGACATGCCCGAGGGCCCTCCCCGGGCCTATGCCCTGTTCGCCCACTGTTTTAGTTGTACCAAGGACATCCTTGCAGCGGTACGCCTGAGTTCGGCCCTGCGGGCCCACGGAATTGCGCTGCTGCGCTTTGATTTCACCGGGCTGGGCCACAGCCAGGGAGATTTTGCCAACACCAACTTCAGTTCCAACCTGGAAGATCTGCGGCGGGCCGCCGATTACCTGCGCCAGGAGCATGAGGCCCCACAATTGCTCATCGGCCACAGCCTGGGAGGGGCGGCCGTGCTGGCCGTGGCGAAGGATGTACCCGAGGTGCGCGCCGTGGCCACCATCAATGCCCCCAGTGATGTGGCCCACGTGACTCATCTGTTCGGCGAGGACACCCTGGAGGTCATTCGGGAGCAAGGGGAATCGGAGGTGAACCTGGCGGGGCAGAAATTCCGCATCCAGCGGCAGTTCCTGGAGGATCTGGACAGCCACAAGGTGCTGGATCAGGTGGCGAAGCTGCGGCGGCCCCTGATGATCTTTCACTCCCCCCACGACAAGATCGTCTCCATCGATCATGCGGCGCAGATCTACCGGGCTGCCAAGCATCCCAAGAGCTTCGTGTCCCTGGATAACGTGGACCACATGCTCTCCCGGCCCGCCGACTCCAACTACGTGGCATCCCTGCTCAGCGCCTGGGCCGAGCGCTTTCTGGACCCGCCGGAGCGAGAGGAATCAGGGGATCACGAGCGGGGCGTGCTGGTGGCGGAAAACGGCGTGGGTCCCTATGCGCAGACCGTCGAGATTGGCCCCCATCGGATCAACGCCGACGAACCCGAGTCCATGGGCGGCAAGGATCAGGGCCCGGCCCCCTATGAGTTCCTCATGGCGGGCCTGGGCGCTTGCACGAGCATGACCCTGCGCATGTACGCGCAGCGCAAGGAGCTGCCTTTGGAGCACGTCTCGGTGCGCCTGCGGCATCGCAAGGTGGAAGAGGAGAACGAGGACGGCGGCAAGCCCGCACAGAGGGATCAGTTCGAGCGGGAAATCACCCTGGGTGGGGATCTCACGGAGGACCAGCGCAAGCGGCTGCTACAGGTTGCCGATCGCTGCCCGGTACATCGCACCCTGGAATCCGAGGTGCGGATCCAGACGCGACTGGGGGATGAGGGGACGGAGTGAGGTAGTGCAGTCCCCCCGGTGATGGGGGAACCCGGTGTCGGCGGGGCGGCGGAGCGCATCAGCGCTCGCGACCGCGGCGCCGCGATCCATCAATGCTTGTAACGGTAGCTGATGCGACCCTTGGTGAGGTCGTAGGGGGACATTTCCAGCTTGACCTTGTCGCCGCTGACCACGCGGATGCGGTAGCGACGCATCTTGCCGGAGGCATAGGCCTGAACATGGACGCCATTGTCCAGTTCCACCTTGAAACGCTGATCGGGCATCACGTCAGTGACGGTGCCTTCCATTTCGATGAGATCTTCTTTATTAGACATGGTTGTACCTCGCACGCATGGGAATGGGGAATTGCAGTCCATTCCCGGGGCTTATGATGAAGTGAATCGGTGTGTCGACCAGACAGCCAGGGCCGAGACGTTATTCGGGCTGCTTCCGGTGAGGCCGCAACCCCGGATCGTCAGTGCAGGATGGTGCGCAGGCTGCCGGGCGTGGCCGTTGCTGGGATTGGAGACGTTCGGCTAATCCACGCCCTGAATGGCCGATGATTTCTTGAAGTCGCGCACAGTATACATGAATCGTCAAGGTGTTTCAGGGGCTTGCCCTGAATCGATGACGGGCCCTGGAGAAAACCCGGGACGCCGGAGGGCGTCCACGGGTCATGAAGGACAGCCTTCAGGAACTGCTGCCGGGCGAGCTCACGGTGCCGCTCAGGGGCTTGGCAGCCTCATCGGTCTTGGCGGCCGTTTTGGCCGGTTCGCTGGCCGGGGCCGCGGCAGCACCCTGCCCTGCCGGAGTCTCTGCCGGCTTGGCGTCAGCCTTTACTTCAGGTTTGGTTTCAGGCTTGGGCTCCGACTTGGCCGCAGGCTTGGGCTCGGGTTTGTCTGCCGCCTTCGGTTCGGGCTTGGGCTCGGATTTGCTTTCGGGCTTGGCAGGTGACGGCGCCGCCTCGGAGGGGGCGGGGCGACCGGCGGGGCCGGACTTCGCGGCAGCCTTCTTGGCCTGGGCAGCCTTTTTCTCCTCGGCGGCCTTCTTTCTCTGCTCTTCAGCCTTGGCCTT
The DNA here is from genome assembly GCF_001632845.1 of Ectothiorhodospira sp. BSL-9. NCBI lineage: Bacteria > Pseudomonadati > Pseudomonadota > Gammaproteobacteria > Chromatiales > Ectothiorhodospiraceae > Ectothiorhodospira > Ectothiorhodospira sp. BSL-9. Next base: position 956,381 of record NZ_CP011994.1, read on the forward strand.
GCGGATCCTGGCTTCTTCAGCCCGGTCGGCCACGGCCTTGATAGCCTCTTCCACCACCGTCTTGACCTTGGCAGCCGAGATGGGCTGATCGATACGGATCACCCCCAGAGGCAGTTCGATATGCGCGCAGACCTCCTCCAGGAAGTCGTCCGGGTCGTGCACCAGGCCCTTGCGCCGGGCACTGCGGCAACGAATCGCACAGACCACATCGAAGCTGTCCTTCTTGCACAGGACAAAATCGAAGGTTTCATCGTCGATGCGCTTTTGAGCCGTTTCCTTCAGGGGCTGATCGGGAGTGGGCTTGACGGCCACCACTTCGCTGGCTGTCAGGTTGGGGTAGATACGATGCTGGTCGCCGAAACTCTCTTCGAGAGCCTTGAGGATCTCGACCTCCTTGGGAGTGAGCAGCTTCTCTTCGCGCTGGTAGGCACCGGAATTGGGCGGGGGTAGATCCACCCGGGCACGATACTGGGTATAGAAAGCGATCGCCGCCGCAGCGAACAACAGTATGATCAGTACTTCCGCCATCACAACATCCCTCCATCGGATTGAATAGAAATCCGGGCAAGGGTCCGGTTTTGTTCGGGCTACGGGCCACTTCCCGGCAACAGATTCTGACCGGCCTTGAAAAGGCACAGTCGTCCGATTTTGTAGGCCGTGGCGAACGTATTACAAGCCAATTAATAGGGTTTTTTGAGGGATATCGGGTCTTGGGCACTTGAAATGTGGCAGCCCATGGTTTTTCAGGGCTCGCCGACCAGCCCCTCCAGGGCCTGCAACAGCCTATCCACCTGCACTTTGGAGTGGGTGGCGCTGAGCGTGACACGCAGCCGCGCCCCGCCCTGGGGAACGGTGGGGGGCCGAATGGCCGGCACCAGCAACCCCTGCTCAAGCAGGCTGTCGCTCCACTGGACAGCCTGGTCGGAGGACCCGACCAGGATGGGTTGAATGGGCGTGGCGCTTTCCATCAGCTCCAGACCCAACTGCCCTGCCCCCTCCCGAAAATGCCCCACCAGATCACGCAAATGCCCCCGACGTTCCGGTTCTTGCTGCACGATATGCAGCGAGGCCCGGGTGGCCTCGGCCACTGCGGCGGGCATGGCGGTGGTGTAGATGTAGGTGCGTGCCGACTGGATCAGGGTTTCGATCAGGTCATCAGGGCCGGCCACGAAGGCACCGGATGTGCCCAGTGCCTTGCCCAGGGTGCCCATGAGGATGGGCACCTGGTCCTGGGTGAGCCCCAGGTGCTCCAGGGTTCCTGCCCCCTGCTCGCCCAGCACGCCGATGCCATGGGCATCGTCGGCCATCAACCAGCAGCCGTGGGTATCGGCCAGTGGGGCCAGGGCCTCCAGCGGCGCCAGGTTGCCATCCATGGAGAATACCGCGTCGGTACTGATGAGGGCCTCGCGATCATCATCCGCACCTGCTGCAGCACCCAGACGGCGGGCCAGATCCCCGGCATCGGCATGATGATAGCGGCTGAGCCGGGCACCACTGATCATGGCGGCATCAATCAGCGAGGCGTGGTTGAGGCGGTCCTCGAACAATCGATCACCCCGGCGCAGCAGGGCCTGGGCCACGCCCAGGTTGGCCATGTAGCCGGTGGAGAACAGCAGCGCCCGATCACGACCGGTGAAGACGGCCAGTTCATCCTCCAGGGCGTGATGGGCCCGGGTGTGGCCGTTCACCAGATGGGCGGCACCCGCCCCCACGCCATAGGTCTCGGCCCCTTGCCGGAAGGCCTGGATCACCTGTGGATGATTGGCCAGGCCCAGGTAATCGTTGCTGCAAAAGGCCAGCACGGGCCGACCGTCGATCACCTGTTCCGGCTGCTGGGGCCCCTCCAGGATGCGCCGCGAACGATACCGGTGCTCGTTGTGCAGGGCCTGCAGGGGTGCCTTGAGATCCCGTGTCACGCGACCTGGGTTTCGTCGCCCGCCTTGTGCTCCACTTCCAGGGTGTTCACACCCAGACGACGGAAGAGTTGCTGGTCGTGGTTTTCCGTGGCGTTGGCGGTGGTGAGCAGTTTCTCACCATAAAAGATGGAGTTGGCACCGGCAAAGAAGCACATGGCCTGCATCTCGTCGCTCATCTCGCTGCGCCCGGCCGACAGGCGCACATGGGAGGTGGGCATGATGATGCGGGCCACGGCCACCACCCGCACGAACTCCAGCGGATCCACCGGCTGGGCGTCGGCCATGGGGGTACCCTCCACCGGCACCAGGTTGTTGATGGGCACGGATTCCGGATGGCGCGGCAGATTGGCCAGCTGCTGCAGCAGGCTGGCCCGGTCACGACGGGACTCGCCCATGCCCAGGATGCCGCCGGAACAAACATTGATCCCGGCCTCACGCACATGGGCCAGGGTGTCCAGGCGATCCTGATAGGTTCGGGTGGTGATCACTTCGCCGTAATACTCCGGCGAGGTATCCAGGTTGTGATTGTAGTAGTCCAGGCCGGACTCCTTGAGGCGGCGCGCCTGCATCTCGGTGAGCATGCCCAGGGTCATGCAGGTCTCCAGTCCCATCTCCCGCACGCCCCGCACCATCTCGATGACCCGTTCCAGGTTCTTGTCCGTGGGGTTGCGCCAGGCGGCCCCCATGCAAAAACGGGTGGCGCCCTCGTCCTTGGCCTTGCGGGCCTCGGCCAGCACCTCTTCCACGGGAAGCAACCGCTCCCGCTCCACGTCGGCGTCGTTATGGGCGCTCTGGGAGCAATAGCCGCAATCCTCGGAGCAGGCGCCTGTCTTGATGGAGAGCAGGCGGCTCACCTGCACCTGGTTGGGATCGAAATGGGCCCGATGGATGGTATGGGCCTCGAACAGCAGATCATTGAAGGGACGATCCAGCAGGGTGAGGATCTCATCCACCGTCCAGTCGTGACGGGTTTCAGCCATGGTCAGGCTCCTTGGGAATCTCGACGTCTTGCCAATGCTCCCGGTTGATCCGGATGATGTCGCGGATCGACCAGGGAATGATGATGAGTGCGGCCACCAGCCAGTAGATCCGGAAATAGAAGATCTCGGGCGGGAAGAAGGTGCCGATGACAATCAGCGCCCCCATGAAGGCGTAGTAGCGATAAGCCGCCTGCTGGGTGTAATACCCCACCCGCTCGTCCGGGTGGTGCCGGTTCAGGGCGTACACCAGCATGGAGCCACCGAACCACAATACCAGGGGCACAATCCCCATGATGGCCGCGATGATGGTGGCCACACCCACTTCGCCGGTCACCAGAAACAGGGGCACGCCGGCCACGGTGACAGCGATAATGGTGCCATAGTTGAACAGCTTGGCCGATCCGGCACAGGCACGCGCTGATACATGGCGGGCGGCGGCGGGCTGGGACATACTTGTACACCTAAGGGAAACGGCCGGCCCATCCGGCCACCGGGATGTTCCGGTCGCGACGACGGGCAAACCGTGAATATACCTCAACCCATAGCGAGGTGACAGGGACGTGAATCCACTGATGGAACGTGTGCGGCACCTGGGCGCCGCCTGGATGGAGCGCGCCTACCCGCCTGTGTGTCTGCTCTGCGGGGCCCCTGGGCACGACGGGCTGGATCTGTGCCGACCCTGTGCCGCGGAACTGCCCCGCCCGAGCGGCCCTTGCCCCCGTTGCGGACTACCCGTGCCCGGTGATCCGGGCAGCCTGTGTGGCCATTGCCTGAGCCATCCACCGGCCTTTGATTGCACCTGGGCGGCCCTCACCTATCTCTGGCCGGTGGATGAGCTGGTGGGGCGCTTCAAGTTTCACGCGCGCCTCAACCACGGTCGGCTGCTGGGCGAGTTCATGGCCCGGGAACTGGGGCCCCGGGTAACGCGTCCGAACCGTGTGATTCCGGTGCCACTGCATCCGGATAGGCTGCAGGAGCGGGGATTCAACCAGGCGTTGGAGCTGGCGCGCCCACTCAGTCGCGCCCTGGACTGCCCGCTGGACACCCAGGCGGTGCGCCGGGTACGCGCCACACCGCCCCAGCAGAAGCTCGCCGCAAAGGATCGCCAACGCAATCTGCGCGGCGCCTTCCAGGTGGCTGAAGGGTTTGCGCCGACGCATGTGGCGCTGGTGGATGACGTCATGACCACCGGCTCCACCCTGGATGAACTGGCCGGGCTGCTGAAGGCCAGCGGTGTACGGCGGGTGGATGTCTGGGTGCTGGCGCGGGTGCCGGAGCCCGCTAGAGCGCACCCCGAACCAGATAATCCAAAGCAATCCCGGCAAACACCACCGCCCCAAACCAGTTGTTGTTCAAAAAGGCCTTGAAACAACCCTTGGGGTCCCGGTCATGGATCAGATACTGCTGATAGATGACCAGGCCGGCCGCAACCACCAGGCTCAGGGTGAAGATCATGCCAAGCTCCGCCTGCATGCCCACCAGCACCAGGGCAATCAGCACCAGCAACTGGAGCAGGCCAATGATGCTCCGGTCCGACTCCCCGAACAGGATGGCACTGGATTTCACGCCGATCTTGAGATCATCGGGCCGATCCACCATGGCGTACATGGTGTCGTAGGCCGTGGCCCACAGAATGGTGGCCAGAAACAGCAGCCAGGCCAGCGGGGGAGGGAAAGCGCCGGTCTGGGCGGCGAAGGCCATGGGCACCGCCCAGCCGAAGGCCGCGCCCAGATGCACCTGGGGCAGATGATGGAATCGCTTCATGAAGGGATAGGTGCCCGCCAGCAGCACCGCCACCACCGAGAGGGCAATGGTCAGCGGGTTCATGAGCAACACCAGACCAAAGGCAATGATGGACAGCACCACCGCCACGCCCACGGCCTCGGCAGGACTGATCAGACCCATGGCCAGTGGGCGATCCCGGGTTCGGGTGACATGACCGTCGATATGCCGGTCGGCAAAGTCGTTCATGGCACAGCCGGCCGCCCGCATCAGCGCCACGCCCGCCACGAACACGAACAGCACCAGGGGATCGGGAACCCCCTCGGCAGCAATCCACAGGGCCCAGAGCGTGGGCCACAGCAGCAGCAGCGTGCCCACGGGCCGATGCATCCGCGTGAGCAGCGCATAATTGATCAGCCGGCCCTTCAGGCCCCCATTGGATGATGCGGTCTCGGTGTTCACGGGTGTCGACGCATATTGGGTCAGTGGCGGTCGGTGCCCAAGTGTAGCAAAGCCCGGCCGCTGGGTCAGATCGGGGCCATGACGGCCGCTTACGGCCCGAAACAGCCATTAGGACGAACTGGCCCAGTGACTATTGTGGAACGAACAGCGGACTTTCCATAAGGCCCTCCATCTCACCGAACGCCCGATCCTGAAGTGTCCTTACAGCGTCAATGATGCTCTGGAGGCGGACAAAGACGCGGGAGCCGCCGCGAGGATAGGCGGATCGCCACTTTAAGAGTCACTGAAACCCGCTTTTGGTAAGAGCGGGAGTGGACCTTCCGTCGCGCCATGCGTGTAGTTGAGCACACCATTGACCACAGGGGTCAGGCCTTGGTTTTCCCCGACTGGGGGACGAGGACTGGTACCCCCCCCCTCCGGCAAGTTCGTGTATAACATCCTGCGCCGCATAGGACTGCAGATGTTGATCGCGATGACTTGTCCGTGCGCCATCCCGCTAACCGCCGTCGCACCCGGATGGTGCTCAAGCAGTTGATCAGCCTTTCGGCAAAATGGCTCACTACACCCGCCAGGTCTGGCTGCGCTTTGGCACCCACTATCCCGGCTTTTCTAGCTTCAAAAGAGCGCTCACTCAGCTAGAGGCTTCCGCTTCCGGATAGCGGGACACGCCCCCCCTCATATCCTGAGCCCTCGCCCACGGCCTAGAGCACAAGCGGTGTGGATACCCGTGGCTCTGGCCGCGGAAATCCTCCCAACTTCTTGCTTGGAAGGGCCGACATTTCATGGTTGAACACCATCAGGTACACTTAGCGCTGGTTGGTCGCTACTCACAGCATCCCTCGCGGGATTACTCGCCCCCTAGGGCGGTTTTCCGGTAGGGCAGACGAGGTTGGCCAAGGATTCCGGCAAACCACACAACAATCATGTAATGTGCTATGCGAACCGCTTTAGGGAACCTCTATTAATTCGATTTGCCGGAATTTCCACCCAACAAAATCAATGGGTTACTGACGGCAGCAAGCAATTAATAGAAGTCCCCTTTAATCTCTGGATCTTCTCGCTTCACGTCCCAAACAATAAATGGCCAAATCAATGGACCTCGACCCTAGCCTCCTCGACGCCGTCAAAAAAGGAAAGGCAATACCCATATTCGGTGCTGGCATCCTGCACGGTGCTCACTTTCCTACTGGTAAAAGCCCGTTGTTGGGAGAGGATCTCAAGATCCTCTTATCTGACCATTTCCTATCCGGTGACCACAAAAATACTTCGCTGGCTTTCGTCGCTGAACTGGCCGTAAGCCAATCCGATTTATTTACTCTACAGCGCTTTGTCGCGGATCAATTTTCCGATATAAAACCAGCGACTTTTCATTGCGACCTAACCCGCTTCAATTGGCGAGCGCTTTTCACCACCAACTATGATCTCCTGATTGAGGAAAGCTACAAGGCAAGCGGTAATCCTCTACAGCGTTGCCAGCCGATTCTATCCAACTTCGATCCGCTTGATGAGATACGAAGAACAGACGATCGGGTCCCCCTTTACAAACTACATGGCTGCGTAACGCGCATACGGGACGTATCACTTCCGCTGATTCTAAATATTGAGCAATATAACGACTACCTCACCAATCGAGATCGGCTTTTCACAGAGCTTTTTGAACTGGCACACGAAAACACATTGATCTTTGTCGGACACAGTCTACAAGACGCTGACATTCGCGAAATAATCAAGCGCGTTGATCGCACGATCGGCCAAGGCCGGCCACAATATTACCTTATCAAACCGGGAGTCAAGATCTCGGAGGTCAATCTTTGGGCACAGAAACGAATAAGGGCACTCAACGGCACTCTCGAAGACTTCGTTACGGCCCTACTCGACCAAGTACCCGAACCCCATAGAGCGCTGTCGTTCTCCACCACTCCGGATACCCACCCAATCCAATCCAAGTTCTGCACACACAATACTCTCAGCGAAGATATCCTCTCTTTCCTTACCAATGACGTTCAATTTATTGAACAGACACTTCTAACAGGTACCGGAACACCTCAAGAGTTCTACCGGGGCCATGGCCAAGGATGGTATCCAATATCTGAGAACCTTGATGCCCCACGCACAATCTGTCGAAAGCTTCTTGCCGATGCAATAGTTATTGCCGAAGCCAATCGAACCGATAGCGCCGATCTATTCGTCATCAAGGGTGAAGCGGGTTCCGGGAAGAGCGTTCTTTTGCGCCGACTCGCTTGGGATGCCGGAATCCACAAAAGCCGCATATGCTTTTACGTTTCCGGTCTTTCCTCAATAGACCCGGAGCGATTAGAAGAATTACACGCCAACATTCAGGAACGCTTATTTATTTTCGTCGACAACGCCGCTCAGTGCATTTGCACGATCAATCGACTAATCAAATTTGCACGCATACGGTCTCTTCCTATTACCATTATCACTGCCGAACGGTATACAGAGTGGAACGACCGATGCTCCACACTCGATGAACTTGTTACAGCTCAGTACAAACTACCGTATCTTGGTCCTGATGAAATTGACGCTCTTGTGACTCGTCTTGAGAAATATGATTGCCTCGGAGAGGCACTTTTGCCGTTAACGCATAAAGAAAGGGTGCAACGCTTCCAAGACGCTTTTGGCCGCCAACTTCTTGTTGCCCTGCATGAAGTTACGATGGGTCGCCCATTCGAGGATATTATCTATGACGAATACCGTTCGATTCGATCCGACCGTGCCCGATCCCTCTATCGGACCGTTTGCATTCTAAATCGACATCGCGTACCGGTTCGCGCAGGGTTGATTCACCGAGTTTTCGATATCGATTGGAATGATTTCCAGAGCCAGTTTTTAAAACCGCTAGAGAAAGTTGTTATCGCAAGTGGGCACGGGGAGCGCGACTTGCACTACGCCGCACGTCATCCGGAGATTGCGGATATTGTTTTTCAGCGCGCATACGACTCTGTCCAAGACAGATACCATGAATATGTCCGCGTGCTCAGCTTGCTAAATATTTCATACCAATCAGATCGTACTAGTTTTAGGAGTATGATTCGAGCAAAAACGATTCTAGATCTATTCCCTGACTCCACCGATGTACAAAGAATATATGACACCGTTTTGGAGTGCGTCGGCCGTGATCCCTACGTGCTACAACAGATCGCCAACTTTGAACGGTTACGTGACAACGGTAACCTTCGAAAAGCTATTGATTTTTTAAATGAAGCAAGCAACACTGCTCCTAAGGATGGTTCAATACTCCACAGCCTCGCTACGACTTGGCGGGACCGCGCCAAAACAGAGGCGGATCCAGGCATTAGGGACCAATATCGAGCGGAGGCGAGAGCCACTCTCGAACGCCTTCTCCGCATGGATGGCCACAGCGCTTACACTGATTCCGGAATCATTGATCTCGCGATCGACGATGTCCGTGACGCTATCGCTGATTCGGGAACAGCAGATCGCACCCTGGACCACTTGGTGCGGAACGCAGAGAAGGCCATTTCGGAAAGCAGACGGAGGTTTCCGTCTGAGGGTCACCTTCCTGCGCTCGAAGCGACATTCGCTGAGCTTCTAGCGGACACACCCCGTGCCGTACGTGCGCTCGAGACTGCATGCGGGCAGGACCCAAGTGACCCGTTCTTGGCTATTCGCCTTTCCACTATATACCGACGACAGGGTCGGCAGCCCGAAGCTAAGTCAGTACTGGAACGAGCGCTAGACTCACGCCGGTCAGACCATCGCCTGAACTTTTTTTATGCAGATCTACTCCGCGGCACAGACGAGGCCTCACCTAAATTATTGTCATACTATTTTCGGCGGTCATTCACACCAGGGGATTCAAGTTATGAAGCGCAGTTCTGGTACTCACGTTTCGCCATTGAGAGCGATGACGCGACGGAGCGCAAAGCGGCTGGTATGACTTTCAGTGCGCTCCGGCGAGCAAAGGTTCCCCAAGCGGTAAAATCAAAGATTCGTGATTACCATGGCGGAGAGAATCCAATTAGACACCGGGGCCGCCTCACTGAAAAGAGGGGTGCCTATGGGTTTGTCAATGTACGAGATTTTGACATCACGGCATTTATTCATGAAGAAGCGTTTGATGACGGCCTGTGGGAGCTAGTCAGCCTTGGGGAGGATCTTAAGTTCAACATTGGGTTTGCGTATACGGGCCTTGTGTGCACTAAAGTGGAGCTTGCTTAACCAAGGTCGTGTTATTAACGCGGCAATCAAATAAATCACTTGATTTCGTGTTTACTTTTGGCAAAATCAGCAACTTACCGGGAGCGCGACGGATATGAATGGTCGCCGGGTTAATAAGCGAAACTGGGAATCGATTTGCCGGCGACCGGGATTGAATCGATTCTTGAATTTCAAACCGCTGATACGACACGGTCACGTGGTATGGGCGCCGAGGGCCCAGCCCCACTCAGCGTATGCACGTTCCCACGGCCGCCTTCAGGGCGAGCCTTTTCCCCGCGTGCAGGATTAGGGCTCGTTTTGCAGTTTTCCGGGAACGACCGCTACCCATCATTATGCGGTACTTCGACGTTATTGTCCCGGTGCCCGCTTCGGGTCGGCTAGAGTCAGCCATTGGCAGTGCTCGGCCCGGAGCGGGCACTCGAGCCCAGACCGCCTGCGGCAGCAATGGCGCGCCTACTGGGCACTGAGGAGCATATGTTGTCAAAAAACGGTTCAAATCGCGGCTCGCTCGCTTCGCTCTCACGATCTATTAACCCGGCGACCATTCATATCCGTCGCGCTCCCGGTAAGTTGCTGATTTTGCGAAAAGTAAACACGAAATCAAGTGATTTGTTTGATTGCCGCGTTAATAACCATGTTCGTCGAACGCCGCCCGGAGCCTGCGTTTTTTCGTTGCCTGCCGAACTACAGGTCTAATACCCAGCGGGGAAGGTTTACAACCAACCTGAGGTACGCTCCAGCAATCATGTTTCTCTCCGCATCACTGCCACTGTCGAACGAGACCCCTAGCGCCTTGCCTGACAATAAAAAAGGCGTGGCCGACCAAAACCTGTCCGAAGGTGTGCCCGGGAATACCTCCTCGTTTACGGCAGGGCCTGTTTTGCACAGCTCCACAATGCTGCGCAACTCGCTGATGCTGGGCACGCGAAATGCCGACCCCTCCTGCTCCGCGAATTCCAATGCTGCCCCCCAACTGCCCATGGAGGCGCTGCCGGCACAATCAGTGCCTGTCCAAGACATGCCCACCGGACATCTTAGCCAGAAAAGCTCGGTGGGCTCATGGTACACCATCATACCCCCCAAAACGGGTCTGAAATCGCTGGAAGGCGTGGTTTCCAGAAGGTCCGATACGCACTCGTTGGCGGCCGAAGGGATATCTGCAGCAACGCCGGTAGAGAACAAAACAAGACAGATTGTCAGGAGCCATCGCACGCGAGTTAGTCCAGGTTTCATAATCACGGCCCTTAGTCCAGGTTTCATAATCACGGTCCTTGGTCGAAAAGCTCAATCCGCGCCACTTACTAACCGAGCCGGGCTGGGCCAGAGACTCGATTGTGTACGGGTATAGCCCCTGTCAAGAAGGATCTCCCTCACATCTTGGTTCACGGCCCATGCATCACCGGAACGACCAGCATACGGCGACGCCGACCAGAAACGCCTAGGAACGGTATTTGGGAAGAAGTTCGCATCTACGGGCAGATTATCGCCCCCATGATGGACGATCGAAAGAAGTTCGCCCAAGGTGGGCAGGCGCCAGTCAGTCGTGCCGCAAAGGCCCTGAACGTTGACGGCCTGCACGAAGCCGGTGGTGTCGCAGGCGCTGCCCTCACAACGGCCGCCATCCTGGGTGCCGGGATCGCCCATATTCGGTCCGGCGGGTTGATACCAAGTATAGGTGTTGTCGCGATCGCGCAGGCCGCCGTCGGTGGTCTTCACCTCCCAGATTAGCCCGGTGACATTGTCACGGGTGCAGGCCCACTCATTCGGGCCGCTGCCGAGCGTCGCCGAGGCTGGCAATTCGGCGCCGTCGTTCGCAATCTTGGTATAGTCGAAGCCCGCATCACCGGCGCCGACTTTCTCAAGCGTGCCCTCGCGGGCGGCGGCGTCACGGCCGAACTCGCCGTCCTGTCCAGGATAACCCGCCACCGGGCAGCCCAGGAAGTTGGCGCCGCCATCGGCGCACCAGTCGATGCCGGTGTCGTTGAGGGGGTGTGTACCGGGCAACCCTACCCCCGCTTCGGTCGGGGTGGCTGTGGCTTCATTCGAGTAGATCCGCCGGTCGCCAAATCGTCCCTCGAGCCGGAAAAAGTACTCTTGGGCATTCGCCAACCCGGAAACTAGATGCGGGGGCATGCCGATGTCACCCTCGACGTGCTCACCGCCCTCGGAGTAACAGTTGTCCAGGTGGCTCACAGACGTCTCGGACCGACACAAGTTGTACTCATCGGCGGGAAGTGCAGGCCAGTCCAGAGTGACGCTGTGATCACCAGGCGTAGCGTCCAGAGGGAGCGCATTGACCGCCGTGACTGAGAACTCCGCCGGTACCGTCTGCCACGCGCCTTCCCCGAACGCATAGCTTAGCGATGCGCCAAATGATCCTGGATCCGCGTACGAGCCCCAGACACGTATCCGCCCATCACCCTGGTCTCGGCATACTCCAGACGCGATACAGTCCTGAACCGAAACCCGGGAAAGGAGGGCACCGTTGCCCCAGTCGATCTCCACGTACGTATCCGAGAAATCCGTTTTGGGCGCAAACACGACCTCAAAACCACACAGACCATACTCGGTGCAGCTATCGGCATCCAGAGCCCTGATCTCAATTTCCAGGAAGATGTCAAATAATACTTCCTTGCGCTGGCCGGGGTCGGCGTTTACAAAAGTCAAGAACCAGCCATTCCAACTCTCATCGCCGTACATCTTCATGCCATCATTCGTCACGAAATCCGGCTTTGGGTCTTCACCCTCGCTGTTTCGTAATGACACAAATGCGGTAGTGCCTTCGTGGCCATCAGTTGCTTTCCTGACGCTGAGCGCTCTGCGCCCAAGGTCCCCGTGCTGATCTTCGAGACGCACTACAATAGAAGAAAGCGGCGCCAAATTCAGTGAATGCGTGACACCCGGCTCACTCGATACTGACTCCTCGCGCCCCCATGGTACAAGCCGCGGATAGATCTCACCATCAAACGTCCAATCGTCGAAATCGGACGGTTCGCTCCGATCCAGTAACCGTATGTCTTGCTTGATCTGGGTGGCGTAAGTGTAATGCTCCAGCGCGTTCGCCATCCTGTTGTCGGCACCGAACACGGATCCGAAACCACAGGAAAAGCTCGGATCGCTGATCGCATCAAGAAGACGACCCGCGCCGTCGTCTTTCGATGAGTGTCCTGTAAAGATTTCAGCGAGGAAGTTGCGCTCATCTGAGTTTGTGGCTGTAAAATCGCAGCCATATTCGTCATTGCCCCTCCGTTGCAGCAACTTAAAGAATGGACCGTGGTCGTACCCCCGGCTCACCACCATATTCTCCGGCACCGGCACACCGAACCCGAAGGCGTCTGCAGGCTGCGTGTTGGAAGCTAGCCCGCGATCCAAGATCCTTAGAATCCCGTAGCGAACATAGTAATTATGATGATCGTAAACTTCATCTTGAAACCAAACTGCTGTACCTTCATACAACCATTCTCGAACCTCATCGGAAACCACGGTGCTTCTCCAATCGAAGAGAGGATACAGCCTTTCTTCGACTCGGGTTTGGGCGTGATGAAAATACTCATGAACCAAAGCGGACTTCATTCTCTGTACGGAACTCTCGCGCGCACATGTGTTAAATGCATTGAGATGTAAAACCCGGTAATTATTAACGGGCTTCACTAGTGCCGTATACCTGCATGGATTTCTTAGCCGGCTTATATCTCTTATCTTAACTTCTATGTTGGCATCACGAGTAGAGATCAACGCGTCGGTCCATGCGTCGAACGGAAGTCCTAACGTGTTAAATTTGACCAAGGCGTCAGCAGCCCAACCCGCGACGTGATGGACACTAAAGTCAGGAGGCGGATTGGTCCAATTGTTTTCGGAAAAATCACGTATGCGGATCTTAGCCTTGCAATCGGTGAGTCCGTCCAGCGAACACGCACCAAGCTGGCGGGGGAATTCGACCGTACATAGCTGTAGGTCTATCCAACTCGAATCGCTTTCACACTCGATTGGGACGGTCTCTCTCCCTGCGACCGGAGTGGCCAGCCGATACCAAAATGCCCCAGAGGTGCTCTCGGCGGCGGCAGCAATCACTGCCGATATGCCTACCACCATTGGTTGTCCCGTGGCAGCAATCATTATCAGAGCCCGACCATCCTCGGTCACTCTGAGCCCATGCGTCACCGCTGTCCAGATCGGCCCTTGTGCAGCCGAAATACCAACCGGTCGTTCGTAGACGTAAAGCATGAGTTCTTCGGAATAGCGTCCAGCCGGCAGTTCGACGGGCGGAAGCAGGACTCCAATGTAATCCGTCCCAATGGAGACGGGATCGATCCGGAAGAATTCTGTCAGGAGAATGTCAGTTTCCGGCGAGAAGGAATCTGGGCTGGGCACGTCGGAGGGATTGATAAGCGTGATATCCGGAATCCCGTCCGTAACTGAGGTGACATAGTCCGAAGCCGTGAAGTCCTCCGGCAAGAAAACCTCCAACCCGTCAAGCGCCAGATCAGTATCCGTAACGGTGATCCGGATTCGCCCGTCGTCAAGGACCTCGGAAGTCGTTGCCACCACGGTGGGCTGCGCAACGCGGACGGAAAACACAACCAACGATGACGTCTCGCTATCTGCGGCCGATAATTGCACAGTGAAGGTCTGCCCCGCATGTTCATCCGTGGGCGTCCATCGGAGGTGTCCAGTACGCGCGTTCACGGTCATGCCCAGCGGCGATTCAACAAGCGAGAACTCAAGGAAACCATCCCCGGAATACCGCACCCCCGGACTGAGGTCCGCGGTTGAACCGGGTAGCAGCGCACCCTCAACGACTGGAGCTGAAAGCTGGATTGGGCGATCGTCCCGCGTGAATTCGGCGGTTACCGTGCAGGCCGTGGTAACCGGAGCCGTGGTGAAGAGTGTGGCGTCGAGTGTTCCGCCACACCCGTGGACGGTGTCGATCACGTAGCCGAGGTCCGGAGTCACGCTGAAAACTGCGATGTCACCTGGACTCAACTCGTGGCTGGACGGGCTGATCGCTCCCCCCTCGCCAGCGATGGCGCTGACTGAATAGATGCTTGGCTGGAAGGTGAACGACCACGTTAAGTCGTCCACGCCAAATCTGTGCCGGCGATCGTGCAGAATCTTAAAGGTGTCGCTGCTTGGGGCGCTGGTCCCAGTGGGGACATCGCCGAAACTGAGCGCGCCTTCCTGCACGGTCACACCCGGCGCTTCGACGCTGAGCGTGGCCGCGACATCCAGGGCATCAGCTCCGGTGTTGGTGACCTCGGCGCTGTAGGTGTACTCGAACTCGAAACGGCTGATGCGGTTAGAGGAGACGAGCTCGTAGTTCTCAATCGATAGCTCGGGCGTTGCTTGGGCAGGCACTGCAACCGTCACCAAGACGAGTGTCAGCACTGTTATCAGGGTATTCCATGCGGCGGACATGATAGAGTGCGGCATCGCCAAGGTCTCCCAGTTCCTAGTTGCAGTGTCGGAAGTACGATTCCTAATAGTGCTATCGAGGAACTAAGTCCCGCGGCCGTCTGCGACACATAGATGCCGCAAGCCCAGCGATGCCCCCAAGCATCAAAACCAGGCTACCGGTTGCAGGAACAGCTGTCGCCTCGGGTTGGGTGTCGCCGGTAAAAAGCACATCAAAAGTATCGGGATCGTAGATCTGATATGGTTGCGACCCGGGCGTACCACTACCCAACCAATAGAACTCGACCTTAAAACCAGAAACCGTCTCGCCCACCGCGATAGCGGCTTCGAAGGCGTCGTAGGCCGGATCGACACCGAGGCCACCCGCTAAGATGAACTCATCCCAATCCGATGCAAGCGGATCAGCCGTCACGATCAAAAGAGACCCTTCGTCGTACAGATCGGTATCGAAGAGGATCGTAAACCCCTCCAACGCCACCCCGGCGCCGAGCGAGCCGTCGTTGGTAACAGTGTATTCGTAGCGGAAATCATTACCACCAAGTGATTCGACCTTATACTGGATTGGGATCGCAAGTGCGGCCTGTGAGGCGAACACGAGAGCCAGCATTACGAAAGCGCGAGTCGCGAGCATCTTAAAATCCCCCGGTTAGAGCATAAATCGCACGATCGGCGCATCCCTTTGGTCTCTCTTATGTGCATGCTCTGCGATCGTCAAGGTCCCTTTATTTTACTTTCATCCTTGATGATGCAATCACCTTGCCATTTGACTTATTACGACAAAATTTCCCAAAAAACAGAAAGCTAATCATAAGGCTTACTGATCCATATATGGTAAATGTAAATAAATCTGACACTCCGATATCTCGGCTAAGCCTCATTTCAGCGACGTTGCATAATTTCGGGTTATAAAAATTCGCTTGCAACGATGGAGCACCACACCGTGGTTCGGCTGCACAGAAGGACATGCGAACGAGCGGATCATGTCTTCGGCCGGTAATCAGCTTGGTGCCACCCCGGCCCTACTGATGCGATATAGAGGTGTCGGGCGACAGCTTCACAGCGGACTGCAGCCTCTCGCCTCATGCTGCCGAGTGTCGGCTTTGGGTCGCACACCGCCATCCCTGTGGGCCCATGCTTGTGTTTCCTCCACCTCAAACGAGGAAACTGACCATGAACGATTCGGAAAAGACTGCCCCACACCACCCTGCCCCGTGGAACAAGGGCAAGCTCATTGGCCAGAAGCCGCCACTCAAACTCAGAGAGATCTGGGCCCTACGCACTCGACTGGAACTGGCGGGGAAAATCCGGGAACTCGCCCTGTTCAACCTGGCAATCGACAGCAAGCTCAGGGGCTGTGACCTGGTCCAGTTGCGGGTGAACGATGTGGCCCGTGGTGGGGAAATCCTGACCCGGGCCAGCGTGGTTCAGCAGAAGACCCATGAACCCGTCCGCTTCGAACTTACCGAGCCAACCCGAGCCGCAGTCGCGGCCTGGATCACCAAAGCCGGCCTGACGAGTGGCAGCTACCTCTTTCCAAGCCGGAGGCAGGACTCGCCCCATCTCTCAACACGACAATACGCGCGGATCGTCAAGGGATGGGTGGGACTGATCGGAGGCAATCCACAGGAGTACGGCACCCACTCACTTCGCCGCACCAAGGCCACGCTGATCTACCGGCGAACCAAGAACCTGCGGGCGGTGCAACTCCTGCTTGGTCATCGCAAGCTGGAAAGTACCGTCCGCTACCTCGGCATCGAGGTCGATGACGCCCTGGAGATGGCCGAACGCACCGAATGCTGATACGCCTGGGCCGGTCAGCGCTCCTCCCACCAGGGACGCTGACCGGCCCTGAGCTGCCGTCCGGTTCTCCGGGACCAAAGTCCGCACAACCCCAGGCTGCGGACACTCACCCCATATAGAGATGGCTGTGGTTTGGCACCGGTTGCGATAGGGCCTGGCGCGAGAGATTCTGCACTTTGGGATCCTTGCATCCCGCTGCAAACAATTCATCTACCAGCGGGGAAGTCCCGCCACCCGCATCGATGATGCCGGCGGCACGAGCCGCTATGATCATCGCCTGCGACAGTTCAAGGCTCCCATGCTCCCGGGTGGTGGCTCAGACTGCCGCCCTGTTGGGCAGCCGCGGTGGTGCCCCCCCGCCCCTGTGGGGACGGGTCAGGCTCCTTCATTATCGTAGTGCGTGGAACGTCCCACGTCATTGCGCAGTACCTGCAAGGTGTGAGGGATGGCCACCACATCGCCGGTGTCGGGGCGCCAGGTCTGGATCCAGACGCTCAAACGCCCCAGGCCCGCCAGCCACCAGGCCCAGGTGCGCGCCGCAGCCCAGGCCTCGGATGGGGCGTGTTGGCGGTAGCCTGCCACGGCCGCGTACAGTTCCGGGCCGATCTGGCGTTTCACGGCGAGAATGGAATGCAGGAACAGAAACACGTCAAGCCCGAAATGGGCATTGCGATGCCGCCGAGATGAGAACCACTCCAAGTCGATAAAGGTTGCTTGCGCGCCGTCCCAGCAGATGTCGCGTATCCCCGGGCGGCCATGACTGAAGCCAGCCCCGTGCAAAGTTGCCAACGCGACCCCGGCCGCCGCACAGGCCGCGACGCCTTGCTCGGACTGTGTGCGTAGCAGGCGTTTGATCGGCTTCCCGACATCGGGAGTGGCCAGGAACGTCTCTCCCTCAGCAACGATAGGCGCTACGGGCATCCGCGTAGAGGCCAAAAGATGCAGCCCGCGCCTCTCCCTTTCGAGGGCGCGCTTACTGTTGCCTTTTTGCAATCGCCAGCGCCAGTTCAGGCGTTCAGGCTGCTTGAGCCATAAGGCTTGCCCATCGGCATGCAGCCGTCGTACACGCTGCGGTGGTTCACTGAGGGCCTGTTGCAGGGCGTGCCGTAAGGCGGTAGGTAAGACCACGGCCTCGGCGGAAGATGGGCTCGAAATGGACATACGCACAAATGATCGGATGAGAATTTACCAAGCGAGTGTAGACAGAAAACAACCTTCCCGCCTCCTGGTCACTGTCAAAGAACACGGTGGCCAGGACCCACATCAGGCCGCATTTTAGCCGAGCGCAAGGCTTGACAGACTGGCCAAAACCCTGTTCGCAGTGTATTATTCACGTCCTTTCCGCATTGGCCTCTCCACGGCACCCCCAGAGGACTGCCGTTGGATCACTGGATTCCGGCCACACTCGGGCATCGCTTGGGGCCACCGCCCCCGCGCAGTAACGCCCTTACACGACCGCTTCAACCGCATGCTTCGCGGCTCCGATCATCGCAGACGGGGGCGCGTGACCTCATTTGGCAATAATCCGGGCCCAGCCGGCAACGCATTCGCACTCATAGGACATCATCCATGAACCTCACCCGCATCAAGAAGGAATGGTTTTCCAACATACGCGGGGACATGCTCGCTGGCCTGGTGGTTGCCCTGGCCTTGATCCCGGAAGCCATTGCCTTTTCCATCATCGCGGGGGTGGACCCCAAGGTGGGGCTGTATGCCTCGTTCTGCATCGCGGTAGTCATCGCCTTTACCGGCGGCCGGCCCGGCATGATCTCGGCGGCCACGGCAGCCATGGCCCTGCTCATGATCACGCTCGTCAAGGAACACGGGCTGGAATACCTGCTGGCGGCCACCATTCTGACCGGCGTGCTGCAGATCATCGCAGGCTATCTGCAGGTGGGGCGCTACATGCGCTTCATTTCCAACTCGGTCATGACCGGGTTCGTGAATGCCCTGGCCATATTGATCTTCCTGGCACAGCTGCCGGAGCTCACCGGCGTCACCTGGCATGTATACGCCATGACCGCCCTGGGCCTGGCCATCATCTATCTCTTCCCCTACCTGACCCGCTCCATCCCCTCGCCCCTGGTGACCATTGTCGTGCTCACCCTCTTGGCATGGCTGCTGAACCTGGACATCCGCACGGTCAGCGACATGGGCGAACTGCCCGACACCCTGCCCGTCTTCCTGTGGCCGGACATCCCGCTGAACCTGGAAACCCTGTGGATCATCCTGCCCTATGCCCTGGCATTGACCGTGGTGGGCCTGCTCGAGTCCATGATGACCCAGAACATCGTCGATGACCTCACCGACACCCGCACCGACAAGAACCGCGAGTGCAAGGGTCAGGGCATCTCCAATATCGTCGCCGGCAGCTTTGGTGGCATGGCAGGCTGCGCCATGATCGGGCAGTCGGTGATCAACATCAAATCCGGTGGCCGCGGGCGGTTATCCTCATTCATGGCCGGCATCTACCTGCTGGTCATGGTGGTATTCCTGACCCCGCTCCTGGGGGCCATCCCCATGGCGGCCCTGGTGGCGGTGATGATCATGGTGGCCATCGGTACCTTCAGCTGGAATTCCATCAAGAACATGAAGGACCACCCGCTGAGCACCAATATCGTCATGATCACCACCGTAGCGGTGACCGTGTTCACCCATAACCTGGCCCTCGGCGTGCTTTCGGGCGTGTTGCTGGCGGCCCTGTTCTTCGCCAACAAGGTCAGCCAGTTCATGTTCGTGGGTGCCGACACCGACACCCGTCCGGATGAACACACCCTGCACCGCACCTATCGCGTGTATGGGCAGGTCTTCTTCGCCTCCACGGAGAAGTTCATGCAAGCCTTTAATTTCCGGGAGGATCTGGATAAGGTGACGATCGATCTGTCCCGTGCACACTTTTGGGATATCAGTTCCGTCGCCGCGCTCGACCGCGTGGTCGTCAACTTCCGACGTGAAGGTGCCGAGGTGGAAATCATCGGCATGAACGAGGCCACCGCCACCATCGTCGACCGTCACGCCGTACACGACAAGCCCGATGCCGCTGACCGGCTCATGGGCCACTAACCTGCTGGAGGATGCCCCTATGAACAAGGTCATTGCCTGTATTGATGGCTCGCGCTCGTCGTTATCCGTGTGTGATTACGCCGCCTGGGCCAGCCGGCGCATGGACTCGCCACTCACCCTGCTGCATGTGATCCATAATCCCCATGCCGAATCCCAGCGGGATCTGAGCGGCAACCTCAGCCTGGGGGGCCGCGAAGCCCTGCTGGAGCAGATGGTGGAAGCCGAGGAGCAGCGCGGCAAACTGTTGCGGGAACAGGGGCGCGCCATCCTGGCCGATGCCCTGGATCGGGTGCGGGCCAACGGCGTCGCCGAGCCCGGCAGCCTGCTGCGCAATGATGGCGTCACTGCGGCCCTGGACGATATCCAGGAGGAGGCCCGTCTGGTGGTGGTGGGCAAGCAGGGCAAGGATGGCGACATGCTCAAGCAGCATGTGGGGAGCCACCTGGAGAGCATCATCCGCACCCTGAAGCGCGGCGTGCTGGTAGCCCCCCTGGAATACCGGGAGCCGGAGCGTTTCCTGATCGCCTACGATGGCAGCGCCACGGCGCATACCGTGGTGGAAAAGGTCTCGGAGAGCCCACTGCTCAAGGGGCTGGAGGCCCATGTTCTGATGGTGGGCGAGGACAATCAGGAAAACCGCTCACGCCTGGACAATGCCCGCGGCACGCTGGCCCAGAAAGGCTTCGATGTGCGCTCGGAGATCCGCAGCGGCGAGGTGGCGGAAGCCGTCTGCGCCTACCGCCAGGAACACGACATCCACCTGCTGGCCATGGGCGCCTACGGCCACTCCCGGCTGCGGCGCTGGTTTGTGGGCAGCACCACCACCAACATGATCATGCGGTCGCCGATTCCGCTGATTATCCTGCGGTAGCGGTTTTGCCCCCCCCTCCCCGATCGGGACGGGGGGCAACTGAGCACTTCGTGCAGGTAGATATTCGAATCATGCCGAATGTTCACCCGCATGGCATCCGAGGGTATTCTTCGCGCCATGAATAGCACTGACCCTACCCAAGACCCGCAACGCGCCCGGGAAGAAGAACACCTCCGCCACGTGCAGACACGCCTCGAGCAGACCCTGAAGGGGCTGGACGGGCGCCTACAGCATTACCGCGATGACATCCAGGAACAGAAGACCTATGCCTGGGAGGCGCGATCGGAGATGGATCACGTAGAGAAGATCGCCGCCCGGGAGTCCATTCAGCAGGCGGTGATGACCGGTGAGGCGGTGCTGGATCAGAAAAGGCGCCTCACCCGGCTACTGGACACCCCCTATTTCGGGCGCTTCGATTTCCGGCCCGACGCCAGGCCCACAGCGGATGCCATTTACATCGGCCTGCACCATTTTTTCGATGAGGCCGACAATCACACCCTGATCCACGACTGGCGCGCCCCCATCGCCACATTGTTCTACGACTACGAGACCGGCCCGGCCCACTACACCTCCCCAAAGGGCGAGGTGGCGGGTGAAATCCAGCGTAAACGCCAGTTCCGCATCCGCCAGGGGCGCCTGGAGATGATGCTCGACACCACCCTGAACGTGGTGGACGACGTACTGCAGGACGCTCTGAGCCGCAGCTCGGATGAGCACATGCGCAATATCGTTGCCACCATCCAGCGCGACCAGAATGCCATCATCCGGGATGAACACACCCAGACCCTGATCATTCAAGGGGTGGCCGGATCAGGCAAGACCTCCATCGCCCTGCACCGAATCGCCTTCCTGCTCTATCGGTTCAAGGAGACCCTCACCTCCGAGGACATCCTGATCATTTCTCCAAACCAGGTATTCGCCGACTACATTGCCAACGTGCTGCCCGAGCTGGGTGAGGAATCCATCCAGCAGATCAGCATGGACACCCTGGCCGACAAGCTCCTGGAATCCCGGTACCGTTTCCAGACCTTTTACGAGCAGGCCTGCGCCCTAGTGGAAAAGGAAGACCCGGCCCATCGCGCCCGTGTGGAATACAAGGCCTCGGCCGACTTTTTAAAACGGCTGGATGATTACGCCGCCCACATGGAGACGAATCGCTTTGACAGTTCCGACCTGTGGATTGCCCGGCGACTGGTGCCAGGCTGGCTGCTGGAAGAGATCCATCAGCGCCACCGACGGCAGGCACCTGCGGAGCGCATCCGCCTGATGGCCCGGGAGGTGGAACAGAAGGTCGCCTTCCAGTATCACTACGACCTGCTACCCGAGGAGCGCAAGGCGCTGCAGGTGGCCCTCAAGGAGCGCATGAACGAGTCCAGCCTGCGGGAGACCTACAAGGGTTTCTTTACCTGGATGGGTCAGCCGGAACTCTTCAAACCAACGGGCGGCAAGCTGGAATACGCAGATGTTTTTCCGCTGATCTACCTGAAGCGGCGCCTGGAGGGACTCAAGGCCCCCTACCCCCACATCAAGCATCTGGTCATCGATGAGATGCAGGACTACACCCCGGTGCAGTACGCCGTACTGGCGCGGCTATTCCAGTGCAACAAGACCATCCTCGGGGATGCCCATCAGGCCATCAGCCCCTATGGGGCCTCCGGCGCCGGACAGATCCGGGATGTCTTGATGAAGGCGCTCTGCGTCACGCTGAACAAGAGCTACCGCTCCACCCTGGAAATCACCCGGTTTGCCCAGGGTATCTGCCATAACCCGGATCTGGAACCGGTCGCTCGCCACGGTGAAGCACCGCAAATCCTGGCCTGCAGGAACCGGCGCGAAGAGATGGATCGAATCAAGGCCCTGATCGAGGCATTCCAGGGCTCGGAAGACCACAACCTATGCATCATCTACAAGACCCGTCGCCAGGCGAAACGAGGCCATGAAGCCCTGCAAAAGGCCGGGTACCACACCCACCTCATCGACGAGAATACGGCATCACTGAGCCGTGGGGTGATGATCTGTACCGCCCACCTGGCCAAGGGCCTGGAGTTTGACCGGGTCATCGTGCCCGAGGCCGATGACAAGACCTACCGAAGTGACCTGGACCGCAACCTGCTCTACGTGGCCTGCACCCGCGCCATGCACCGACTGACGCTCACCCATACGGGGAACCCGTCCCCGTTCTGCCAGGTGCCCGACCAGCACGACAGCCGTAACTGAATAAGCTGTAGTGTATGTGATTGATATGAAAGCAATCACAGGGTGAGACGCGCTCGATTCAGGTCCGATACCGGACACCCTTCCATCCCAACTGATTGCCCGCTCAGGATCGGCAAGAGCCCCCAACGGCCAAGAAAGCAAGTGACAGGATATTTCCTCATCGTTGGCACCTGCCGCCGGGCCCTCAGCCGTGTGCGCCCCGAGGGCCGGCGGCAGGACTGGGTTGTTCATCCTCATCTTTCGGGCCAACCCAGAAGAGCGGGTTGTGCGCGACCTCCCATAAATGGCCGTCTGGATCCGCGAAGTAGCCGGAGTACCCCCCCAGAACACTTTTTGCGCAGCTTTCACCAGTTGAGCGCCTGCCAAGACCGCCTGTTCCAGAAGCTCGTCAACTGCCGCTTCGGAATCGACGTTGTGCGCAATTGTGAAGCCGGAAAAGCCGG
Organism: Ectothiorhodospira sp. BSL-9; assembly: GCF_001632845.1. Classification (NCBI taxonomy): domain Bacteria; kingdom Pseudomonadati; phylum Pseudomonadota; class Gammaproteobacteria; order Chromatiales; family Ectothiorhodospiraceae; genus Ectothiorhodospira; species Ectothiorhodospira sp. BSL-9. The sequence continues at coordinate 979,470 of NZ_CP011994.1, forward strand.
TGCCGTCGGCAGGCACCCCTACGTCTTCGGCCAGGGACTCGCGGCCGTAGAGTCCCAACCAGGTACCATGGAGCGTGAAGAACGCCACCTCGGGCGGCGAATCCATCCTCGGCAGACCAAGACCCCGCTCGTAGAAGCGAGTCGACTCCTCCAGATCCCGGACGCCCAGGGTGATCATGCTGATCCGTGGCTTCATGCAGAACCTCCTTCCTCGCAGCAATTGCGCTGACGAGATGCTGGAATAACGATGATAGGCAGATTCTGTATTTCCATCCGAGCCCCGGCACGACCGGGGCTTTGCGCATTAGAGTGGCCGCGACTGCACCGAGACGCCGGGTTCCCGGTTCTCGTTCGCACTTTGGGCGTGCAGCCGAAGCCCGAGGGCGCGCACAACCTTTATGATCGTGTTGAACTCAGGGTTTCCCTCGCTGGACAGCGCCTTGTACAGTCCCTCGCGAGCCATGCCGGTGTCCCGGGCTAGTTGGGTCATACCGCGGGCTCGGGCAATGTCTCCGAGCGCGGCCCGGATCAGGCTTCCGTCCCCGGGATCTTCAGCGAAGCAGGCGTCGAGGTAGAGGGCCATGTCCTCGTCAGTGTGGAGGTGGTCCACTGCGTCCCAGCGCTTCAGCGTCACGTCGGTCATGTCGTCAGTCTCCAATCTGCCGGGCCAGCGTCGTGGCCGCGCGTATATCCCGTTGCTGGGAGTCCTTGTCGCCACCAGCCAACAGGATCACGATCTCGATGCCCCGCCGGGTAAAGTAAATCCGGTATCCGGGGCCGCAGTCGATCCGCATCTCCTGCACGCCCTTGCCAACCGCCTTCGCGTCGCCCATGTGCCCCATCTCCAGGCGCCGCAATCGGGCTGCAATCCGGGCCTTGCCTTGCCGATCCCGCAGTGACTCGAACCACGCATCGAACGTACTGGTTGTCTGGATCGTGACCGTTCGACCATATTGTGAACCATAGTTCACTCCTGGTCACGCACTGGCGCGTCGTGGTGCAAACATCTCCTTACCGGGGTAGAACCATCCAGAAACTCGGAATCAATTTAGAAGGAGACCCAGCTCAACGAAAGCGTTGGCCTACCTGACCCCAACACCAAAGGGCGGGTGACGACCGTCCGCTTGAGGCAGGGCTGGAGACACTCATCAATTGAGACCGACTGACCGCTCCGGGTCGGCAAGAGACAACCATTGCTGGGGGTGCTCGGCCTTGAGCGGGCAGTCAACATCAACCGACCAGCGGCTGCAGTTGGACTTGAAGCTGGCAGATGGATAGCAGGGATTGCGAGGGCACATTCAGCAACGGCGCCCCCCCGGATGTTAATCCTTTCCTAGATGCCGAAATCAGTCGTACTTCCCTAGATAAAGAGAGCACTCCTCTCCTGTCTCGTCCTGAACGAATCCCCCGTAAAGCACACCCTTTGAGATCAACTGCAGCGGAATGCCGCGCTGGCCAACATTCAGAATGAAGCTGTTTCCGATACTTCCTGCCGACATATCGTAAGAGAGAGTGGTGATCACTTCCGCGTGCCGACTGCTACTTGTCCTGGGATGATGAAAGTACCATGCTTCTGCGCCGATCCGCGATGGATTGCTAAGCCTTACCGCGCGATCCCATGTTCCTTTCTCACAATTAAGCTGCCCTGACCAGCTACCCGCAAGTGAGGCTATTTCAAAGTCTTCGTCGATGTCAGGAAGCGAGATCTCGAAACTCGGTGCGGGACGACCTTGTGCCTTCGCCTGTACTCTGGAATTCCCTCGCCCTCCCGAGGGCCTCATCGTGCAGCCGCTGGCGGCGGGCTGTTCCATGAGTTGCTCGAATGTTGAGGTGCGTGGAATGTTGACGGCTGCAGCGGAATAGACCTGCGCTGTCTCGGTGTCGATCAGCCGCGCGTTAACGCGCAGATCGTCCCCTATAGTGCTCAGCGTTCCAACAAGCAGCGTGTCAACGCCGTGCACACGTCCGAGTTCTTGGGTAGTGTTGACGTCCACGGCCCCGGAGAGAGAAAGTTCGAGCTCGGAAAAGATCCGGTCAAGTTGCGAACGTTCGATAATTGAGAGCTGGTTGTCAGGCATGCTGAAAAAGCTCAAGACAAGCTCATCGACCAGGAAATTGCTCAGCTCACTGCAGGTATCGTCCACATGGGGGAAAGACGCTATAGCGATGGTTGTCCGGTCTGCCGCAACCGAGCGGGCGACGATTTGAGCCGCAAGCTGGTCGATACCATCAGCTACGCCGGACGAGACTTGGATGGGAGTGACCAGCCCTACGGAAAGCGCGACGCTAGCTAGTAGCTTTATTGACGGTAAACGGTAGCAGGGTCCAACATTCGTGTCCGGGTCATCTTTCATGCTTTGCTCCGTAGCATAACGTGTGTCTCGTGCCATTTCCTGATAGGCTGTTTTTCTCACGGGCTCTTCATCGCCGTGCATAGTCGAGTGCCCCAGCGTCAAGTTGATCAATGAGCAGCGTGCTTGCCAAAGTAGCGCCCTCGACCAGCAGTTCAGCAATGGCGTTATCGGGTGAAACATCGAGTGCAACACGTCGCCGCCGTTCAATGGTTTCAGAAATCGTTCGGCGGTCGACAAAGCGCACTGCACTCAGCGTGGTTGTCACGCTAACCAACTGGAAACGCAACGCCCCTTCGTCGATCATCTCCGGGTCTCGAAACCTGCCCAAGATCGCAGCCTTCTCGGAATGGTCGACGTTGCGCACCTCCACAGCGTGGTCTAGTTCGATGCGAAGATCGTGATAGGTGTCAACAGGTGCCTCGCGAACTACGGCGAGGGAGTCGCTTGCCTCGAACATTTGGGCAAGACGTGCACGGATAACGCCCGAGAGATCAGCCGGAATGCCAACGGGTTCGCCAATCGCGACCACGAGTGCCTGCGGTTCTTGCATCGATGGGCAGACCTTGACGTGAAGATGGACGACAATGGTGGTGCCCTCCATGCCGTCCAAAGTACGATCTTCCTCGTCGATGACCTGCCAGCCCAGCACACGCCCCCCGCTGCGTATGACTAGATGATCGCGCGTCTCGCGATCGAGGCTGGTCAAAGAGCTGGTTGTCGCAGTTTGTGCACTGCGGGCGATCTCTGCCCCAGCGGCTCGTTGCAGTGCATCGACGACTCCGTTTCTTATGGCTGCCTGACGCGCTGCTTCACGCCCAGACGAATCGGAAAAGTCGGACTCACTCGAGAGCTCCACAACCTCGGGGGCGTCACACGCGATGGCCGGCAAGGATACCAGCGTCGCACCGATGGCTAGAAAACTTGCCGCCAGACCTGATGCCCAAATGCGGCGGGCCCATAATTGAACGCAAGTCGGACCCTTAAAACGCACTCGGATCCACCGCTGGGCTCTCGAACATCCTTCCCTTTGCGTCTTGATCATTTTCTTCAGGACCATTCTGCCCCGCCTCGCTGCCCCTGGATCTTGCCGCATCCACCGCATCACCCATGCGCTCCCCCATTGCCTGGCTGGACGGTGACCATGACACTGCAACAATCGCCACGTCTTGTCCTGTCTCGGGATGCTCAACCACGTCCCGCCAGAAGGGCTGAGCACCCGTGATCGACACGCGCCCGCTTGCAGCTCTGATTGTCTGGACCTGCTCAGTCTCGATCTCTACCCCACGCTGGACCAAATCAGCGTAAACCTGTGTGAGCTGTGTAGAGGCCACCTCGCTTTCCAGTGTCACGTTCTCACCGACAAATGAGGCGATCTGCCCCAGTGCGAGATCTTGCGCGGTAGAGAGCGCGGCGCGGCGAGCCATGTCACGCTCCGTGGGGTTGACCCGTGCCGGCTCGGCCTGTGCGAACGAAACGATTGCGCGATCCCCGTTTTCATCTATAAAAACCCGCGTACCCATGGCGGCCACGGCTTCGCCAACCGTCGCGGGCCTCATTTCTTGAAGACTCGTGCGCGCGGCATCAACCGGCAAGGAGGTTCTCCCTTCGCCGATCGCAGATGCGAGGGCGGACAGCCGCGGGCTCCAAACCAGCCCTACGAGAACTTCGTGGTTCGAGCCGTCTGAGCTCGGCCCCTCAATAACGCGGAACGTTGTCGCACCCGCAATGACACGTGATGCGATCCGGTAAGTCTCCTGCTCAAAGAGGTCTTCCAAGGCCACCTGCCGCTGTGGCATAGGCGTTCCTTCATACCGTTGCGCATCGTAATCTGGATCAAGCTCGCGCAGGGCTGTGTCCAGCATGGTTTCGGTCAAATCTGCGGCCTTGTCCAGAATACGGGCCGTTTGTTCGACCTCCTCAACCCTTTGAATATGACCCTGACCGAAACTGGCGTTCGATACGAAGCGTGCATTCCCTGTCTGCTGTATCGTTTGACCCATTGCCGCGACCAGGTCGGCCTTAGCGCGTGCAAAGGCGATATCGTGCGCTATACGCCGGGATTCTATCCAGCCAGGTGCTCCTTTCTCCATCGCAACGTTCGCAAAACCGGAGGCGATAAACACGTCGCGTGGATTCTTACCCTCTACAAGACCCGCCTCGGCGAGCACCGCGCGCCATCGCTGCTCAACCTCCGAACCGTATTCCCCATCGAGCGGCTGAAGGGCACGCTGTTCCACCTCATCCAATAAAGTTTGACCATCGGAAATTTCGCTCTCATCCGTGAGATCAAATGCCTCTTGCGCGACCACTACCCCCGATTGACCACCGACCGCAAAAATTATTGCCCCTGCTAAAGTCAGGTATGCAACCTTCGGTTTCATCAAATTACCAGTCATTCGTTCACCTCCTGCGGTGTGTTAGAACGCCTGCGGGTTAGGTCCATGCATCGTCGCGCAGGGTACGGGGCAGATAAAACCGTATGGACGCTGTCTATTCAAGAGGCCGATGAATGGGATTCAGCGCCCAATCATCCACCGATACCCAGAAACCCTTGCCCATCTCAAGCCCCGCAATCTAAGGATAAGCTCTCCTCGAGGCTGATGCCTCTCAGACCATTTAGGCTGAGTCAATCCCAATACCAATTCATTTTTGTCGGTCGCCAAAATGGTTAGGGACCATTGGTCATAAAGCTAGAATTGAGGAGTATTGTGAGAACGCCTTAACCGATACATCCTTCCCGAACAGAACCGTTGTTGGTAACAGTGTTGTCGTAAAGATAGTCCTCACCACCCAGCAATGTGATTTTGCAGTTGACCTAGTACGCATATGCAATCTGTGCCGTGAATACAAGAGCTAGTGTTCTGGGAAAACAGATGAGATTACTGTCAGTTGCCTCCGTGAAAGCAGAAATCCAGCTATCGGAGCGTGCCTCTACCTTCGGGTCTGTGCACGATCTGCGCTCGAGAAACATAATCTTCAAGCACCACGGTGTGAAGATAGGGGGCAATTTATATGCCGTTTGGTACATTGCGAAACATTTTTTTAAAAAAAACAGTGCACTATCAACTCAGCCTTGATAGCCAGACCTTGTCTTTGTAAAGAAACCTGACACTTCAGAACACTCGGCAAGTGGCCGCCACAGCGGTTCCGCGTCAATTCTTGTTATATTGATCATGTTGAACCTGAGAGGACCTCATTGTCGCTCGGATCCATAGAAAGGTCTTTTGCAGGAGCGATTTGGTCGGTGGTCGACACGCCTAGATCTCAAAGTCGAGGAGATGTCCCGCACGTCCGCTTTACCGTCGATTGCAGCCCGCCATCCGTTCGTGCTGACTTGCTGCTTCGGGTCGTGGACAGCCACCGACTGCGGAGGAGACGGACCTCGCCCCTTGCGGAGATTGTTCCTCAAGGGGCACTTGGGACTCTGGAGGTCAAATACCGCTGCAAGCTCTCTCGAGATCGGTCTGGACGCGCGCGGTCGGGCGTGTGAGCGAGTCCGGGCTGAGCGCGTTCATTGGCATAATATGCCAATACTGCTATGCTCAGGATGGTTCCATCATGGGAGTCAATCCGCCATGCCGACCCGCAATGTGGTGCTGAGCGACCATCAGCAAGAGCTTGTCGAAACCCTGGTGCAATCCGGGCGGTACCAGAACGCCAGTGAGGTGCTGCGCGACGGGCTGCGCATGATCGAGCAGCGCGAACGGCTCGAAGCGGCCAAGCTGCAGGCACTGCAGCAAGCGGCCGAGAAGGGCTGGGCCGATATCACCGCTGGGCGCTATGTCGATATCGTCGAGGACGATCTCGAGGATTTCATGAGCCAACTGGGGCAGCAGGCCGCCAACCGGGTTAAGTTGGCAGGTTGATGGCGCGCTATCGACTCTCCACCGCCGCGCAGGCGGATCTCATCGACATCCTCGCCTGGACACAAAGTCAGTTCGGAGAGGCGGCCCGCAAACGCTACGAAACGCTGCTGGTCACCGCGCTGCGTGACATCTCCAGCCAGCCTGCTCGGGCCGGCAGCGTCGAACGACCGGAGCTTGGCGACGGCGTACGATCCTGGCACCTGCATTTGAGCCGGGAGCGCGCCCGAACGGAATCCGGCGCTGTGCGCCGTCCAAGACATTTTTTGATTTACCGGGTGGAGCACGATCAAGTTGTCGTCGGACGGGTTCTGCACGACGCCATGGAACTCGCGCGACACTTGGATGCCGAGGCACTCTGGGAATAAGAGCCGGTGGAGGTATGGTCTGAGGAGGCATAACGGCGCCTGCCCGGCCGCAAGCCGAGCGAGGTCTCGCGCATGTCTACATTGCAATGACTACTTAGCCAGCCCTCCACCGGCACGCACAGCTCGAGGGCCTCGCGGGCGGGTCCGCCCCTGCTGAAAGTAGAGGCCGGCGAAATTGATGCGGGCGATGATCCGCACTGCGAAACCGCAGGCCGGGCAGGTGTCGATGTCGATACCGAACCCCCGCCAGTGGCAGGTTTACGTCCGGCTACAGCCGCTCATCCTGTGCCGTTGACTGCCCGCTCTGGGTCGCACACCGCCATCCCTGTGGGCCCATGCTTGTGTTTCCTCCACCTCAAACGAGGAAACGACCATGAACGATTCGGAAAAGACTGCCCCACACCACCCTGCCCCGTGGAACAAGGGCAAGCTCATTGGCCAGAAGCCGCCACTCAAACTCAGAGAGATCTGGGCCCTACGCACTCGACTGGAACTGGCGGGGAAAATCCGGGAACTCGCCCTGTTCAACCTGGCAATCGACAGCAAGCTCAGGGGCTGTGACCTGGTCCAGTTGCGGGTGAACGATGTGGCCCGTGGTGGGGAAATCCTGACCCGGGCCAGCGTGGTTCAGCAGAAGACCCATGAACCCGTCCGCTTCGAACTTACCGAGCCAACCCGAGCCGCAGTCGCGGCCTGGATCACCAAAGCCGGCCTGACGAGTGGCAGCTACCTCTTTCCAAGCCGGAGGCTCGCCCCATCTCTCAACACGACAGTACGCGCGCATCGTCAAGGGATGGGTGGGACTGATCGGAGGCAATCCACAGGAGTACGGCACCCACTCACTTCGCCGCACCAAGGCCACGCTGATCTACCGGCGAACCAAGAACCTGCGGGCGGTGCAACTCCTGCTTGGTCATCGCAAGCTGGAAAGTACCGTCCGCTACCTCGGCATCGAGGTCGATGACGCCCTGGAGATGGCCGAACGCACCGAGTGCTGATATGCCTGGGCCGGTCAGCGCTCCTCCCACCAGGGACGCTGACCGGCCCAAACCGGGCATTCGGCCTGCACTGACCAGCGGCCGCAAGCCCGCTCGAACCAGAAAGGTTACTCGCACCTTTTGGACTCAACTCTGGACGGCCTCTTAACCTCTACTAGAACGGGTGGGAGGCCTCGAATAGGGGCTAACGTGCGTTCCCCGCCTCCTGGTTTGGCCCCTCTACCTTGTGATGGCCAGCGACTCCCCAATGTACTGCCGGGTGCTTCACAGCGCCTTACTGAGTACGATCACCCTTACTGAGGGTGTTTGCGGGTGGAATGATCACGCAGGGTGAGGTTTGAGGGGGGATCCCCCTCGGGGAGCTTGAACGAACGCGCCCTTTGGGGGAGTCTCTGGTTACCAAGCCAAGAGACACTCACAGTGTGCCATGTTCCGTTGTCCGATCCCCAGTTTTTCCGGTTTCTAATCCACATCGATGAGGCATTGGCGGCCGAGGCGCAGGCGGCCGGGTGCCCGTGTGGCGGCGTGCTACACCGCGCCAACTATCCACGCAAGCCGCGCGGCTGCCCGCCTGCGTTCCGCGCTGAATACGCGACGCGGCTGAGTTTCTGCTGCAGCCAGTGCCGACGTCGGACGACCAGCCAGTCGGTGCGTTTTCTGGGGCGGCGCGTATGGCTGAGCTGGGTGGTGGTGCTGGGGTCAACCCGGCCGGCCGGGCACGGCACGGCGGCGGCTGCGTTGTGTGAAGCGTTATCGATTCCCTGGCGCACCCTGGCACGGTGGCGGCGGTGGTGGCGCGAAGACTTTGTGCGGACCTCGCTGTGGCGGGTGCTGGGTGCGCGGTTCCTGCTGCCGGTGGCTGCGGCACGGTTGCCGAACGGTCTCCTGGAGCAGTTGCCCGGCCAGGAACACGAACCGCTGCGGTGCCTGCTGGCCTTGCTCACCCCACTCACGATCACGGCGCCCGAGGGGCGCTGAGTTCCCGCAGAGGATGCCAATGGTCGAACCGATTCCCGCTGCGTAGCCTTCTCTCCCGGTCGTGGTGCCGCCGGCACCGCGCATATTGGGAGACGAACGTGCATCCACCGAACGATCCTCTGTTGCGTGATCGATGGGCGCGCTTGCGCTTCTCGATCATTGGTCCCTTGTTCGCCGCACCGCCGGAACCGGGAGCATTGCGGGCGGCACTGGCGGCGTTGGCCGAGCGCGTCTGGCGCCATCCCGTCACCGGCACCGAGGTGCGCTTCGGGGTGTCCACACTGGAGCGCTGGTATTACGCGGCACGGTCGGCCCCCGACCCGGTGGCGGCACTGCGCAACCAGCGCCGCCCGCATGGCCACTTCACCGCCATGACGCCGGCCGTGATCGCCGCCCTGGTGCAGCAATACCGGGAACATCCGGGCTGGACGGTGCAGTTGCACTTCGACAACCTGTGCGTGGACCTGGCCGACAGCGAGGTCTGCATGCCCTCGTATCCCACGGTGCGGCGCTATCTGAAGGCGCACGGGATGTTCCGCCAGGCGCGGCCGAAGTGTGCAACCGACGGCGCGATCCTCGCCCGCGACCGATTCGCAGCGCTGGAGGTGCGCAGCTACGAGCTGGACCATGTCTGTGCGCTCTGGCACCTGGACTTCCACCACGGTTCGCGCAAGGTACTGACCCGAGAGGGCGCCTGGGTCAAACCGTACCTGCTCGGCATCCTGGATGACCGCTCGCGCTTGATCTGCCACCTGCAGTGGTACCTGGACGAGACGGCGCAGAGCCTCGTCCACGGCCTGTCCCAGGCACTCATGAAGCGCGGGTTGCCGCGTGCCCTGATGACGGACAACGGTGCAGCGATGATCGCCGAGGAAACCGTTGCCGGATTGCAGCGCCTGGGTGTGCTGCACCAGACGACGCTACCGTATTCTCCCTACCAGAACGGGAAGCAAGAGTCCCTTTGGGGGCGTATCGAAGGTCGCCTGATGCCGATGCTGGAGGGACAAACCCCACTCACCCTCGATGTGCTCAACCAGACCACGCAGGCTTGGGCCGAGCAGGAGTATCACCGCACCCGCCACAGTGAACTCGACACCACCCCGCTGAAACGCTATCTGGCCGGGCCGAACGTCAGCCGGGACTGCCCGCCGGTCGCGGCACTGGCCGATGCTTTCCGTGTTGAGGTCACCCGCCGCCAGCGACGCTCCGATGGCACGGTGTCTCTGGAGGGGCAGCGCTTCGAGATCCCCGCCCGCTACCAGCACCTCGACCGGGTGTCGCTGCGCTACGCGCGGTGGGATCGCACCCGCGTCGACTTGGTCGATCCCCGCACCGGCACCGTCCTGTGCCCGGTGCTGCCGCTCGACAAATCCGCCAACGCCAACGCACAACGACGCGTCCGGCCACCTGCGGCACGCGCGCTCACGCCACTGCCACCCTCGGGGATGGCGCCGCTGTTGCGCCAGTTGCTGGCCGACTATGCCGCCACCGGCCTGCCGCCCGCCTACCTGCCCACCCCAGACCCCGAAGAGGACTCCGCATGAACTCGAAATTACTGGCCCTCTATGGGCTGAAGTGGAACCCATTCGCCACCGAAATCCCGGTCGAGGCGCTCTATGTGCCCGCACGCGTCGAGGACTTCTACTGGCGCATCGAACAGGGCCTGGTCCGCGAAGGCGGCTTCGCCATGATCAACGGCGACCCCGGCACCGGCAAGAGCGTGGTTCTGCGCCTGATCGCGGAACGCCTGGCACGGCTGCCCGATCTCACCGTCGTCGCCATCCATCATCCGCAGAGCCAGTTGGCCGACTTCTACCGCGAGATGGGCGATCTCTTCGGCGTCCCCCTGCGCCCACACAACCGCTGGGGCGGCTTCAAGGCCTTGCGCGAGAACTGGTTCGCGCATCTGGACACCACCCGCCGGCGCGCAGTGCTCCTGATCGACGAAGCCCAGGAAATGAGTCCCGCGGTCCTGTCCGAACTGCGCCTGATGGCCAGCGCCCGCTTCGACTCACAGACGCTCTTGTGCGTGATCCTTGCCGGCGATGCCCGCCTGCCCGAGAAGCTGCGCCGCGAGGAACTGATCCCGCTCGGCTCCCGCATCCGCACCCGTCTGGTCACCGAAGCGGCCAGCCGCGAGGAACTCCTGGCTTGCCTGCAGCATCTGCTCAACACCGCCGGCAACGCCAGCCTGATGACGCCCACGCTCCAGCACACCCTGTGTGACCACGCCATCGGCAACTACCGCCTGCTCACCACCCTGGCCGCCGAACTGCTCGCCGTGGCCGCCCAGCGCGATCTGCCGCAGCTCGACGAGAAACTCTACCTCGACGTGTTCGCCCCCGCAGAAAAACCCACTCCGCGCCGTGCCGCCGCAAGCCGTTGAACCCCTGGAGACCCTCATGCCCGCAACCCTCCATCCGCAATCCCTGCCCTGGCCCGAACTCAGCGACGACGCTGTCGTCGAGTTGCAGGCCCTGCTCCACGACTTCCTGATCTTGTTCGAATCCCACTACCTGGGGCAGATCCACCGCTACCACGACGAACGCTCGCAGGAAAATATGACCCAGCTCAGCTTACTGTCCGACGTCCCCCTCCCGACCGAGGACCCAGACAACCCTCCGTTCTGACGTCCTCCCAAGACCTACGCCCAAGACGCCGCCGAACTCCCTCCCGGGCGCCGGCGGCGTCTTGCTGATCAGGCCCCTTAACGAACGTGATCAGGAGGACATCAATTCGGGTGATCACACTCACCTTACCAAGGTTTGAGCCGTGTGCGGTGAAAGTCGCACGCACGGTTCTTATGGAACGGGGCGGCGGTAACGTCGCCTCGCTACCCGACGCCTGCGACACCACGTTGAGGTTTATCAAGGGCAGTCACTGAAGACGAGAATTCCACTGAGTGAATGCCCTACCATGGGGAGCTCAAGCGCAGCATTCCCGGATTGTTCCCAGGACAGCCCCAATGTCGATCAAAGCAAAAATTTCCGCCGGTTTCGCAACCGTTGCCCTCATCACACTCGCGCTGGGAGGCCTGGGTTATTGGGGAGCCGTCAAGAGTGAGTCCGCTATCGGCGAATTGGGTTCCTTGCGACTTCCGTCGGTGCAGACCGTACTGGAGATGCAGGTGGCGCTTAGCGACCTGGTGGGCAGTTTCCGCACGCTGATGGATCAGACCGCTACGCAGGAGCAACGGACCGTGCAGTACCAGGCCATTGAAGAAGCCCGCAACGTATACGGCCAGGCAGTCGACCGCTATGACGCGCTGCCCAAGACGGCTGAGGAAGCGGCGGCCTGGGAGGCCTTTCAGACCACCCTGCCCAACTGGCTGGAGGCCAACAACACCATACTCGCCCTGCACCATGAACTGGATGAGATGCGGCGCGCGACCCCACAGGGAGACTTCACCGCACAGTGGCAGCAGATTGCCACCCAAACCATGGGAGAAACGCTGCGCCATCAGGAGGCCGCCTTCCAGGCACTGGACCAGTTGGTGCAACTGAACATGAGAGCTGCCGCAGTGGAGGTGGAAGAAGGCCTCTCCCAGGCGCGCTGGCTGGAAGGCATCAGTCTGGCGGCCATGATCATCGGCGTGCTGCTAGCCGCCCTGCTGGGCATCCTGATCACACGCGGGATCACCGGACCGTTGAGACTGTTGGTGGATTCAGTGGAACGGGTACGCGACACCGGTAATTTCAATGAGCGGATCACCTATCACAGGCGAGATGAGATCGGCGCCGTGATCACCTCTTTCAATGCCCTGCTCGAATCTCAACGACAAGCCCTTGAAGAAGTCAATATGGCAGTCCACGCCCTGGCTAGCGGTGACTTTGGCTCACGGATCAAAGGTGATTATGCCGGCGACCTGGACAGCTTGAAGACGGGCTTCAATGCAAGCGCTGATACCATCCAGCTCACCATGAATGAACTGGCCAAGGTGATGCAGGCCCTTCGGACCGGAGAATTCAGCGTGTCCATCGACCCCAATCGGGTGGAGGGCGAGTTCCGCCGCATGCTGGAAAATGCCTCTACCGGGATGCATTCGCTGGATGACAGTACCAAGGGCATCATCAGCGTCATGGAGCATATGGCAGGCGGCGTGTTTCGACACCGGATCGAGGCCGATGCCGCCGGGCAGATGTTGAAACTCAAACACATGGCCAACGACTCCGTCAGCGCCCTGGAAGAGGCCATCCACGAGATCCAGACGGTCATGATCGCCCAGGCCCGGGGTGATCTGAGCCTGCGCGTTGAAGGCCAGTACGCCGGTGATCTGGCGGTACTGGCCACATCAGCCAACGATACAGCGGAAAAACTCTCCGACATCATCCTGAAGATCAACGACGCGGTCCTCTGCGTGAGCACGGGCGCCGGGCAGATCTCGACGGGCAACACCAACCTGTCCCAGCGGACCGAGGAACAGGCTGCCAGCCTGGAAGAGACCGCCACCAGCCTGGAGGAAATCACCAGCACGGTCCGGCAAAATGCCGATAACGCCCGCCAGGCCAGCCAGCAGGCCGATCAGGCAAAGACCATGGCGGAATCAGGGGGGCACAAGGTCAGACAGGCCATGGAGAACATGCGCGAACTCACCGCCAGTTCCGAAAAGATGACCAACATCATCAGCGTCATCGACGGCATCGCCTTCCAGACCAACATCCTGGCGCTCAATGCTGCCGTTGAGGCTGCCCGGGCGGGTGAACAGGGACGAGGCTTTGCGGTGGTCGCCAGTGAAGTCCGCACCCTGGCACAACGGTCTTCAGCCGCCGCGAAGGAGATCCAGTCGCTGATTAGAGAAGACGTCAGCATCGTGGAGGACGGCACCCGCGCGGTGCATGAAACCAGTGCATCCATGGAGGAAATCATCCGGGCCATCAAGCGCATGAGCGACATCAATGGAGAAATCGCGGCAGCATCGGATGAACAGACCCAGGGCATTGAGCAGATCAACCAGGCAGTGTCGCAGATGGACGACGTCACCCAGCAGAACGCGGCCTTGGTGGAAGAGGCTGCCGCCGCGGCAGAATCCCTGGTGGATCAGGCAGAACAGCTTTCTGCCGCCGTTTCCGCATTCCAACTCAGGGAGGCACAGCCCGATCGCCAACAACTTCTGATGCATGATAAAGAGGTTGAACTGATCCCCAAAAGGTGGGAATAGCCTGCCCGGTTCAAAGCGGTTTGCGGCCGCTGGTCAGCGCAGGCCAAATGCCCGGTTCGGGTCGGCAAGAGACAGCAATCGGCAAGGCACGGCCTAGATCGCGCCCCGCCTTGGGAGTCGTAGAGTCCGGAAGCTGGCCAACCACGGGCGGTCTCGGCAGTGGCCAGGACATCAAACCCAGCTTACCCTGCTCGCTAACAACCCCACGGTCCGACGGGCTACGAGGTGCGGCAAAGATTTTCGAGTTCCACGCGCTGCGCGGCATGCTTGGCTGCGTTCTCATGCGCAAGCTTTTTCAGGTTGAAGAGTTTCCAGCGCACGGCTGGAAGGGTTTGTGCCTGCGGCAAGCCGATCGCTTCGAAATCAGGTTCGCCGTCGTGCAGGCTGAGCAGGAATCGCGCGGTGTTGTCACACAGTCGACCGCGGATATCGGTGATGAGCCGAACTCTGGTCGCTTCGAGCTCGTCGACGGAGATCGGGATGGTCGTCATGCCGACGAATTCCTTGGCATAGGGTTCGTTCAGATCGCTCAGTCCGGGCGCGAGCAGTTCATGCGTCGGGCGCGGGGAGCTGGCGATATAAACCAGGAAGGTGCGGAACAGCGCGTCGGTCAGTCCTTCGTGTTCGTAGAGCAGCTTGATATCGAAAAGGTCGCGCGGGTGCTGGCGATCGACCGCCGCATGGAGTTTGCCACCGAACAAATCCTCAAATGACACGACCTGGACGGTGGCATAGCCGAATTCGTCTTCGACCGTTGGGGATACCGCGCGGCGTTCAGGATCGTGCACGACGCCACGCGTGACGGGTGAGATTTCAATTTTGACTTCGGCGCTGTCGAGCCGGGCTCGGATACGGGTGGCGCCGCCACTACCACCCTCGATGCGCTGCGCGCGGAGACGCGGAATGCCGGCGTTGGCCGCGTCCATGATCCTGTCGAGCGTCTCGTTGATCTCCCTCAGACTTTCCGCTCGGTCCTTGACCGGCAGGTAGGTCAGGTCGATATCTACCGACAGGCGCGGCATGTCGCGGTAGAACAGGTTGATGGCAGTGCCGCCCTTGAGCGCGAACACGGATTCCGCCTCGATGAAGGGCAGCAGGCGCACCAGAAGCGCGACCTGTGCACCATAGGCGTCACGGGCCATCGGCATCTCCCGTTGGGATATCGACGAATTCGGGCGGGACCATGATGCGGTAGCGTGGATGAATTTTGCCGCCCGTTATCAGGGCGCGGTCACCCGTGCCGAGGTTGAAGTCGTCGGGGTTAAGACGCTCGCGCCATACATGTTTGTGGCGGTCGGCGAAGACGAAGAATAGACGTCTGAGCTTGATCTTGCGGCAGCTCTGAGGTGGACCCCAAGATTCGGACCAGGGGTTAAGCTCTGATCATTCCGACAGGAGAATCTGATCATGAGCAGGAAACGCAAGCAATACAGCGCCGACTTCAAGGCCAAGGTGGCCCTTGAAGCCCTCAAAGGGGAACAGACCACCTCGGAGCTGGCAGCCCGCTTCGAGATCCATCCGACCATGGTGAGTCAGTGGCGGCGTGAGTTGCTGGACAAGGCGACGGGGATCTTCGAGGGCAAGGGTGGGGGCAAGGCGGCCCAGAAGACTCAGGAGGAGATCGACACCCTGTACCGTGAGATCGGCAAGCTGACGGTGGAACGCGATTTTTTATCACGCAGGCTCGGTCGTTGAGCCGGGCCCAGCGACAGGCCCTGGTGGAGCCGCAGGCGGTTGATGTCAGCGTCCGGCGACAGTGTCAGTTGCTCGACATCAGCCGTTCTTCGGTGTACTACCGGCCCAAGCCGACCCAGGATAGCGACCTGGAGCTGATGCGCCTGATTGACGAGGAATACCTGCGAAGGCCGTTCTATGGTTCGCGGCGGATGAGGGCCTACCTCAACCGCTTGAGCCACCCGGTAAACCGCAAGCGAGTCCAGCGGCTGATGCGCCAGATGGGCCTGCACGCCGTGTATCCGAGGCCGCGCACCAGTCGACCGGGCGAGGGCCACCAGATCTATCCCTACCTGCTGCGGGATCTGGTGATCGATCGTCCCAACCAGGTCTGGGCGACCGATGTGACGTTCATCCCGATGGCCCGGGGGTTCATGTACCTGGTGGCCATCATGGACTGGCACAGTCGTCGTGTGCTCTCCTGGCGTGTGTCGAACACCCTGGACACCGACTTCTGCATTGATGCCCTTGAGGAGGCTCTGGCACGCCATGGGCGACCCGAGATATTCAACACGGACCAAGGCTGCCAGTTCACCAGCAAGGCGTTCACCCAGGTGCTGAAAGACCACAAAATCCAGATCAGCATGGACGGTAAGGGCTGTTACCAGGACAACATCTTTGTGGAGCGGCTCTGGCGCAGCGTGAAGTACGAGTGCGTCTACCTGAAGGCCTTTGATAATGGCGTCCACTTACGCCAGGATCTGAAGCAGTACTTCACCTGGTACAACGCCGAGCGGCCCCATCAGGGGCTGGACGACGCAACACCGGATGAGGTTTACTTCAACCAACCTCTGACTCGGGCGGCCTGACGCCTGAGAGCTACAACCCCGGTTAGAGCTTAACCCCCCTGTCAGGTGGTCCAGTGGATGGGGTCCACTTCACTCTGCAGCAGCGCCGTCAGCTGGCGAGGCCGCATCGTCGCCAGCCCCTCGAAAACCATGTCAAGGTTATGGAAACTCTCATGCGCGGGCAGTTCGTCAAGTGCTTCGAGGATCGCGCGCTCCGGCGAAGATATTCGGAGCGTCCAGCCCCAGGGCAGAGTCGGGGCATTGCCGTGTTTGTATTCCGTCAGACCGAGCGACGGGTCATCAAACAGGGACAGGGGGCGGCTGATGAGCGGTGCGTCGAGGGTGAGGCGCGACAGCCAGCTTGGCGTGTCACTGCCGTAGACCCACACGGGCGGATACGCACCCAGCGGAAGATAGTGGCGGTAACCCTGGAGGTCAAGGGCGGACGTGCCGCCGACATGGACTTGATAACCCATGATTTTCTGGAGAGACAGGATGCAACTCTTCCAGTCTGGAGGGGCTGGCTGCGGCATGGGGCGACGGAAGACACCGCGCTCCAGCCGCTCCAGCCAGCCGCGATCCACGTATTTCCGGGTGAGGAACCGGTTGACGCCGTGGTTCTCCAGCCAGCGCGCATCCACCACAAAACCGGCGGGAACAGCTTCCAAGACACTCTTCAGCTTTCCCTCTTTTTGTGCACTCATGGCACACATTATGGGTAATGCTCGAAGATTAATGCAAGCCTGCTTCGGACTCGCAAGATTATGGGCGCTTCCGGTCGCCGGCACGAATTGCATGCAATATCCCAAAAAAGGATGCCCGCAATATGGAAGTTTTCGGGCGTCCGCAGGGCAGCAGTGAGGAGTCGTTCGTGAGCAACGGCTCGGCGGCCGCTCCGGGTCGCACACCGCCATCCCACTGGGCCCATGCTTGTGTTTCCTCCACCTCAAACGAGGAAACTGACCATGAAAGATTCGGAAAAGACTGCCCCCCGTGGAACAAGGGCAAACTCATTGGCCAGCTGGAAAGTACCGTCCGCTACCTCGGCATCGAGGTCGATGACGCCCTGGAGATGGCCGAACGCACCGAATGCTGATACGCCTGGGCCGGTCAGCGCCCCTCCCCCGTCAGGTGCGCTGACCGGTACTGGACAGCCAGCGATGCGCGCATGCCCCCGAGAAGGCAACCGACAGATGATGGTAGGCCGGCGGCGCCAATGGTATGCCAGGTCATCAGCGCACCCAACTGGATTGGTCGCGGGGAAACCGCCTGTCCGGATCGTTCACCATGACCGAATTCCCATCCTTGAGACGGGCTGAGTACACGATGAGGTTCGTACCGCCTTCATGCACCTGGCTCGGGAAAAGGATGCCGGTGCAGCCACGGGCCAACACCATGTCTGCAAGAACCCAAGTGGGGGGGTTCGATGTGAAGATCGAACTTCAGGTGCCGCCAATCATGCCAGAGGTCGTCCCAGGGCTCCCCACGATACAACTGGCGAAGGTCGACCAGATCTCGGAGCGTCACAGTGTAGGAGCACATCGTACAGGGCGGCAGGAAGGGTGAGGTCTGCTGGTACTCACGCAACGCAGTCACCTCGTCCAGCGATAGATAGAGTGCCTCAACGCCGTCTCGGTTAAAGCGTCCCCCTTGGATTGCGGCACCCGCGCCGCTTGTCGGTCTGCTGGCCCACTGCGGGGTATGCGCCCGGAATAAGATAGTACCGGCAGGGAGGTTAACGAGGATCACCCGACGAAACCGGTGCTGATCGACTCCAGATAGCCAATCACGTCGTCGGTGCGACCTTCCTGTACGAGTTGCAACAGGGTCTTGTGGCGGAAGGCGGGAATGGGCTCGTTCTTGACCAGGAAGATGGCTCGCTGCAGATCCGACTCCACTGCCATGGCCGCCGACAACACCCGCATGAGATCACGCAGTGCGGATTGGAGTTTTGGGGATTCCGGGTGGGTGCGAAGGGTGTTGCGATGGACACCCGCCAACTCGGCCAGGTCTTGCTGCTGCATGCCGAGAATGTTGGCGACATTCGACGCGGAGAACCGCGAAGTACCGACTTCGCGCGTCGATTCGAGCACGTCTGCGAAGATGGCGGTCATGACGTTACTCCAGACAGGATAATCTAGGGATGCACATTTTACGCACAGAATACGCACTCAGCAAGTATAGTTCCACTGTGCTGATGAGCTCCTCCAGCGCGAATACAGTCGGTCACATCGTGCCTAAACGGGGGGGGGCGTTCGACTGTCAGCTGTGCAGGCAATTGGAGTCTCTCATCCACTCCTACCGAGCGACCGCTCTGGGTCGCACACCGCCATCCCTGTGGGACCATGCTTGTGTTTCCTCCACCTCGAACGTGGCAGCCGATCATGAAAGATGCGGCCTGAATTTGGCTTTTCTGGATCCTGAGCGGGCACAGTGCGTTACGGATTCGCTTCAGAGTCGCGCTCAATGAAATGACGCAGATTGATGGTGTCTCTCAGAGTCGCCCGCTCCATACTGGTCGGGCTACTGAAGGGCGGCACCCAGAAATCCAGCGCAATGTGCATGCCTGCCTTCAGACTGGTTGCGTCACCGGCTGGCTCCAATTCCCAGGGGGTGGAACCGGCGCGCAGATCTAACCAGGCATCGGGCATACGTCCTGACCGCTGCAGGAAGCCAAGCCGACCAGTGGGCCGCGTTGCCAGGCCTAGTATCGGGCATCGACATCCGGACCTGTCACAAGTGCGGGGTGCGCGGGCAGGATCAGTCCAGGCCCCCTCCGTCTCGTCGCAGTGGTGTAGTGGCTTGCGGCGCCCCTTCCCAACTGGGGTCCAACCCAAGAAAGGTCTGGATATCTGATACTTCGCTTGGTCCGACTGTGCATGCGATGAGTTCCGTTTCGGACACGGATCGGCGTTGGAACCTCTTTTCAATTCGATTCGTGATCTTCCAGTGGATCCTGCGGCTGTTCGACCGAGACCCAGTGCAGATCGGCGACCGGCTCCTTGAAACCAAATTCAACGGCATGATTGCCGATGAAAAATTCGCCTCGGGCATGAGACCAGCCATGGTCTTTCACCCGCGTATCCATCCACTCAAAAAGTGCCTGCAGCGCAAGGGCGATGCGTGGACGCGCCTCATAGTCCAGCCCGTGCGCTTCCCAGGTGGTCCGGGCAGTGTCCCACCGCAGCCAGCCCTCGCGCACGAACCCGGCGGTGAACAATGCCCGGAGAAGGCCGTCGCCGAGTTTGCAACGTAAATCCTGGATGCCCGCGCTGGGGCTGGCTGCGGTGGGAATCGACACTATCAGCGGCGCCGGTAGCAGAGTTTGCCAGTCCCGCCCCTCGACAGTTCCGGTGAGCAGGTCCTCGTCGATAATCTGCTGGAAATCTGGCACTGGGTCCGACCCGGTACGCTGAGCCAACTGGATCAGCGCGCCGGCCTCATCGAGGTAGCCAGACAGCTGAAAGCCACATAGGTGGTGATCGACGAGGTCGTGGACGAAGACAGAGGTGGGGATTCGCTCCCCCGTGTATGGGGTCGTGGCTATCACGTCGGGCCCCGCGCCAGGCACATCAAGCTTCCAGCCCCGGGCACCAAACCCGTCATCCCATTGCTCGGCGAAGATGGCCGATACCCGGACCTGACGCCGGCTAGCGCAAGGGGGCGGCGCAGCAGAAGACATCTCGGCTTACCCAATGAATTTGTCCCTCAGTCTAGCGGCCAATGCAGTATTTTTCAGCACCCGCTCACCCGCATCCGTTCGCCAGCGGAGGTCCTCCTCCGAACCTCATAGTCCGGAAAAATCCGCCTTGCATCCAGAATCAGCGTGGGACAAGGAGCTTGGAGTAATCCGGGAAACAACAGGCGGCAGCGAAGCATCTTTTCCCGATCGTTGAACATGCCCGCCTCTCCTGACTCACGCATGGATTAATGGCCTTGTTCCAGCCAGCGTGAAACGCCCTGCCAATGCCTCGTCGAGCCGCCTCACTAGGTATTCCTACGAATTACCCCTTCAGGCCGTGCCCCCTAATCTAAAACCAGGCTTGGAGCAAACCCCAGGCCCCGCGCGTTCTATTCATTGATCAAGGAGCACCCTCATGACCCAACATACCGCCCAATCCCTCTCCGCCGCCAGCATGGCCGGTGCCTTTGCCCTGGCCGTGGCGGGCGCCGTGTATGCACCCAGCGCCGTGGCGTCCTCGGCCACCATGGAAAAATGCTACGGCGTTTCACCTGCAGGCGAGAATGACTGCGCCGCCGGGCCGGGCACCTCCTGCTCGGGGACCTCCACCCAGGACTACCAGGGCAACGCCTGGAGCCTGGTACCCGCTGGCACCTGTGAAGAGCTTGAACTCCCGGGCGACCGGCAAGGCAGCCTGGAACCGCTGGACCGGGATCTGCCGAGCCGGTCCTGAGAGACCGGCCCGGCATCGTCTTGATATCCACACCGCAAGGATGCGGTACTCCAATTCATCGCGGGAGGTTTCATGTCTGATCCGACGCGCCCCCTCACATTGGCCGGTGCAGATGCCATCCCCCCATCGGCTGGCGTGGGCCTCAAACCGGCACACTACCGGACGATCCTTGAACAAGCTCCCCAGATGGGTTGGTTCGAGGTCCACGCCGAGAACTACATGGGCGCCGGTGGTCCGCCTCATCGTTACCTGACGGCCATCCGCGAGCGCTACCCCCTCTCCATTCATGGTGTGGGGCTTTCCATCGGTGGCGCACAGGCACTGGACCGCCAGCATCTCAACCGACTGGCTGAGCTGGTGCGCCGCTATCGCCCCGGGCTGTTTTCGGAACACCTGGCCTGGTCCACTCACTCGGGTGGATTCTTGAACGACCTGCTGCCCCTGCCCTACACCGACGAGACCCTGGATCGCGTCTGCCGCCACATCGATCAGGTGCAGGACGTGCTCGGACAACGCCTGTTGCTGGAAAACCCGTCCACCTATGTGGACCTGGCAGACAGCACCATCAGCGAGATCCAGTTTCTCGATGCCGTATCGCACCGCACTGGCTGCGGATTGTTGCTGGACGTGAATAATGTTCAGGTCTGCGCCACCAACCATGGCTTTGAGGCCCAGGCGTATCTGGATGCGTTCCCCATGAATCGGGTGGCCGAGATCCATGTGGCCGGCCACGATCAGCAACAGGACGACGGGGGTCGGCCGCTGCTCATCGACACCCATGACCGCCCCGCAACCGCCGGGGTCTGGCAGTTGCTGGACCACACCCTGGCACTCACCGGCCCCCTGCCCGTGCTCATCGAATGGGACAACCACATCCCCTCGTGGCCAACCCTGTTCGAT
Organism: Ectothiorhodospira sp. BSL-9; assembly: GCF_001632845.1. Lineage (NCBI taxonomy): Bacteria > Pseudomonadati > Pseudomonadota > Gammaproteobacteria > Chromatiales > Ectothiorhodospiraceae > Ectothiorhodospira > Ectothiorhodospira sp. BSL-9. The sequence continues at coordinate 1,001,026 of NZ_CP011994.1, forward strand.
GAGTCCCGCAGGGCTCAGCATCTGCTGGATCGCCATATCCTGGATGAGGAGGCAGGCCATGCCCTTGCAAGCTGAATACGAGGCCGATTTCGTGCAGGCCCTGCGCCAGCCCGACACCCCGCTGCCCGTGGGGGTTCGCGGCCATGGTTCCCTGCCGCCAGTACTGCGGTTTGGCGTTTATCGCAACAATGTGCACGTCAGCCTGGTGGAAGCCGTGACCCGGCTCTACCCCGTGGTCCAGCGGCTGGTGGGAGAATCATTCTTTCATGCCCTTGCCCGCCGCTTTGTGGGGCAGGTGCTGCCTGAAAGCCCGGTACTCATCGACTATGGAGAGGCATTTCCCGATTTTATCGACTACTTTGAACCGGCCGCTCGCCTACCCTATCTTGGCGATGTGGCGCACATCGAGTGGGCCTGGCACCGTGCCTATCATGCCCAGGATCAGACGCCACTGCCGCCCCAGGCACTGTCCCGGATACCGCCCGAACAAGTGGGGCACCTGCACCTTGGGTTGCACCCCTCCCTGCGCGTGCTCGAGTCCCCCTGGCCGGCCCGTTCCATCTGGCATACCAATCGCCATGATGCCCAGGTGAAGCGTATCGATCTGGAGAGCGGCGCTGAGGCCACCCTCGTCTGCAGGCCCCACATGGATGTCCAGGTTCACCGGGTTCCCTTGGGCACGGCAACCTTTGTCAAGGCCCTGAGCGCAGGTTGCCGCCTGGCACAGGCGGTCGACCAGGCCACCCAGCACCCCGGTTTCGATCTGCAGGCCAGCCTTGAGAGGCTGGTGGGCAGTGGCGGCGTCACCGCGTTTCGGTTCTGACAGGCCCACGCACATGAACACACTCCCCCTCTCCCTGAGTCGACATCACTGGCGCCGGGTGGTATCGGTCAACGGCATGGCCCTGTTACTGCGCAGCCTGATGCTGGTCACCCTGTATTATGCCGTGGGCATGTGGGGGTTCGTCTTTACCCCCGATGCCCATGGCATTCCCCTGGTGTGGCCTGCCACCGGTGTGGGACTGGCCTTCGTGTTTCTCTACGGCTACTGGATGCTGCCTGCTGTGGGCATCGCCGCCGCCCTGATCACCTGGCAGTTCACTCTGGAAGTGGTGCCCCCGCTCGAAGCGGTCGGGATCGTCGCGGCCACGTTGATGGGGGTGGCCTTGGGCGGTCACCTGCTGCGGCGCCTGATCATGAGGCCGCGACTGGATCGGTTGCGGGATGTGTGGCTGTTCCTGAGCGTTGGCGCCGTGGCGTCCTCAGGGCTGGCGGCCCTGGCCGGGGCCTGGGGCATGGCCGTGGGCCTGGAGGAGGTGCGCTTCACCCAGACCTGGTGGCTGTGCTGGGTGGCGGACCTGATGGGACTGGTGCTGGTGGCGCCGGCGCTCATCAGTTGGCTGGGGGCGCCGGTCCGTCTCAGCCGACCGGTATGGATCAAGGCGGTGGTCCTCACGACCGGCATTACCGGCATTGCTGCGCTCGTGTATTCCGGCGTGCTGCCTGCGGGGATCGCCATGCCGCTGTCCTACGCGGTCTTTCCACTCATCATGCTGGCAGCGGTGCGCTGCCCTGTTCAGATCACCGTAACGCTCACCCTGATCGCCGGGCTCATCGCCCTGTCCGGGACCGGCTGGGGCTTGGGGCCATTCGTTGACATGGGTCTGGACGAGAGCCTGTTGTCCCTCAATGCCCAACTGGCCCTGCTGGTCCTGACCGGACTGGTGCTCAACGCCCTGAGCCATGAGCGCGAGGCGGCAGAGCAGCGGGCACGTCACTACCTGGAGGATCTCGCCCGGGCGGGACGACTGAGCACGCTGGGCGAGTTGTCCTCCAGTCTAGCCCATGAACTCAACCAGCCCTTATGTGCCTTATCAAGCTATGCCCAGGCCTGCAAGCGCCTGCTGGCCCAGGGCAAGATGGATGCCCTCCAGGAGGCACTGGGGCAGCTGGACGCCAGTGCCCACCGGGCTGCAGAAACGGTGCGACAGATGCGTGCCTTTGCAGCCGGTCAAACCCCCGAGCAACAACCCGTATCGCCCCGTGACCTGGTGCATCCGGTACTTGAACTGCTGCGACCGGAACTGAACCGGCGCCATATCCCATTGACGGTCCATCTCCCCGACGCGCTGCCCAGGGTCTCCGTGGTTCCCCTACAGGTGGAACAGGTGCTCATCAACCTGCTGCGCAATGCCATGGACGCCGTCCAGGGCAGGAGTCCAGCGCGCATTGATCTTCAGGTGGCCTCCACGCGCGATGGCCTGACCATGATTGTCACCGACACGGGACCGGGGATCCCCCCCGAACGCCTGCCCCGACTCTTCGATCCTTTCGCCACCTGGAAGGAAGGGGGACTGGGGTTGGGCTTGTCCATCAGCCGATCCCTGATCGAGGCCCACGGGGGGCAATTGACCGCACGCAACCTGCCGGAAGGCGGGGCCGAATTTCGTTTCAACCTCCCTTTGGAGACGCATCATGCCAACCCAAACACCCCATATTCATCTCGTGGATGACGATCCGGATGTGCGCGCCGGGGTGAGCCTGCTGCTCAAGAGCGAGGACTTTCATGTCCGCGCCTTCGGCGACGCCCAGGCGGTGCTCGAGTTCGTGACACCAAAGACCCCCGGCTGCCTGATCCTGGATGTGCGCCTGCCGGACATGGATGGTCTCACCCTGCAGCGTCGGCTGAAGGAGCAGGACATCCGTATGCCCATCGTGTTCATTACCGGCCACGGAGACATTCCCATGGCGGTGCGGGCACTGAGTGAAGGCGCCCTGGATTTCCTGGAAAAGCCCTTCGGCGATGAGGCGCTGCTCGACGCGGTGCGCGATGCCCTGGAGCGGGATGCCGAACAACGGGCCGGTGCCCAGGAAGTCGCCCATCTGCAAGCGCGGCTCGACTCACTGACCCCACGGGAGCGTGACGTTCTGGAGGGTCTGCTGGATGGCAAACCCAACAAGCTCATCGCCCGGGATCTGGATGTGAGCGTGCGCACCGTGGAGATCCATCGCAGCAATCTCATGCAAAAGATGGGGGCCAAGAGCGCATCCCACCTGGCTCGGTTGGCCCTGGCCTGCAGCGAGTATCAACACCGCATGCTGCCGACGACGGCCATCGATGAAAAGTCCTTGTCCTGAGCCGAGCCACATCGGCGACAGGCAACCCCTGGCAGAGGAGAGTGTCCATGAGCACGTCGATCCATCATCCGGGCAAATCAGCCGGCCAGTCCCTGGTGCGCCTTGTCGACGCCACCGCGCGGGGATTTGGGTATCTGCCCGCCTCGCTATCGGCCCTTCTGCTGCGGATCGCCGTGGCCATCCCCTTCTGGCGATCGGGGCTGACCAAGTGGGACGGCCTGCAACTCTCCCCGGGGGCCCGCTGGCTATTCGAGCACGAGTTCCAGCTGCACCTGTTCGGCGAGACCTATACCATGCCCCTGCCCGTTCTCAGTGCTTATCTGGCGGCCATCGGCGAAATCCTCTTGCCAATCCTGCTGATCCTGGGGCTGGGCACCCGCTTTGCGGCCCTCGGCCTGCTATTGATGACCCTGGTGATCCAGCTGACCATCCCCGATGCGTGGGCCACGCATCATTTGCCCTGGGCCGCCATGCTGCTGGCCATCATGACCTGGGGGCCAGGAAGGGCCTCCCTGGATCATGCCCTGGCGCGGTGGTACCGCCGCCCATGACGACCACCCAGGCGGGCACTACGTAACACGACGTGACGTAGCGGCCGCCACTTTCTCCCAACAGGGAACGACACTCAGATCCATCACGAGAGGCCACCATGACCCAAGACCGTTTTCCCCTGCACGAGGATGCTCAAGTCCCTGAGCCTGCGCGTGAACTCAGCATGAGCAAGTTCGGCATGATCCCCAACCTGATTCGCTCCATGTCCACTTCCCCTCAACTGGCCGAGGCCTATCTCACCCTGAATAACCTGTTCGAACAGACCAGCCTGACGGTGATCGAGCGCCACGTGATCCTGCTCACCATCAGCGCGCGCCACCAATGCCACTACTGCGTCGCGGCCCATAGCATCACGGCGGACATGTCGGAAGTGCCGGCAAAGATCACCCAGGCGCTGCGGGCGCAAGAAGTGCTCGAGGATCCGCGTCTGGAGTCATTGCGCCAGTTCACCCTAGCGGTGGTGGAACAGCGTGGCTGGGTGTCGGATGCACAGGTGGAGGATTTTCTGGGCGCCGGGTTCACTGACCAACAGGTGCTGGAAGTCATCCTGGGGGTAGGCCTCAAGACCCTGAGCAATTACACCAACCACGTCACCGCGACCACGCTGGATGAACCCTTTGCGGCTCGCCGCTGGGAACCTTCGGCATCGGGTTGACCGCCGAGCCGAGGGATCAGGGCCTAGGCATCGGGTCACCATCAGGGCGCTTGGCGCCAGGCTGAGGCCTTGATGGTGTCCCTTCCAGCGTCGGCCCTGCAGGCAATACCAGCCGAAAGGTGGTTCCCTCCAGACCCGAGTTCAGGAGGAGCAGATCTCCCTGGTGATTACGCGCCAACTCCCACGCGATGGCCAGGCCCAGCCCCGCCCCTCCAGGCGTTCGTGAGCCGGACTTTTCCGAGAACAAGCGAGCGCGCATCGCCTCCGGGATACCCGGGCCGTCATCCGACAGGTCGATCAGCAACGAGTCGGCTTCACGACTGGCGATCACCTGGAGGCGCGAGGCACCTGCGGCCAGCGCATTACGGACCAGGTTCAGCAGAATACGGTAAACCTGATCGAAGTCCGCATCCACCTCTGCATCCGCTGCTTGCGAGGTATCCAGGGAGGCACGGGCCACCTCTTCGGGGCCGATGGCCGCACGGATCTCTTCAAGCACATCCCCCAGCAAGAACCGCTCCCGCTGGGGTTGCTGCTCTTCGGCATTGCCCACCTCCAGGGTTTGCTGGCACATGTTCACGGCACGGTCCACCGAACGCGTGATCAGTTCCGCACTGCGCCTGACCATGGGATCTTCATGACGGCAGAGTCGATCCCCCATCAGGCGGGATGCCACCATGGTGTTACGCAGGTCGTGGGTGAGCTTGCGGATGGATCGACCCAATTCCGCCAGTTGTTCCTCGCGTCGATCACGGACGACAGTCAGGACGTAGACGTGCCCCCCGATGCACACTTCGGTTGCCCGCACCTGCGCAGGCAACAGGGATCCATCCCGGGTGCGACAGGACAGATCATCGGCCACCCAACGGCCATGCTCACGCACGGACACCATGAAGGCATCCAGCCGCGGGATCTCGTGGGGGTGTATGTCCGTGGGGGTCAGCTGGGTGAATTCCTCGGCCGAATACCCCAGAAACCGACAGGCCGCCGCATTGGCGCCAATGAAACGCCCTTGAGCCGGGTCGATCAGGAATGCCGGGTCGTAGAGCTCCTCGAACAACTGAGCAATGCCCTGTGCGCTGTTCGCAATGGCGTCGGCAAGGATCATAAGTGATTCCCGGACAGCGTCTTTACCCAACCCTTCATGGCTGACCCTCGACCCGATGCACCAATCCTGTGCCCCAAGCCATGTATGGCGGGCGTTGAAGCCCAAGGGCCAGCATTGTGGTTATCCCGGATAGCCAAGCTGGCCAGGCAGTGCCATCCTTGAACCACGACCGGGACCTTCCCCAAGGCGCGCAGCGGGCGCAATGCAAAGGCCGACACCCATGACACAATACGATCATGATAGTGAAACAAGTCGTAGCACCCTGCAACAGGTGGCTGCGGATTTTGCGGGCACCGTTCCCAATCTCTACCGCACACTCGATCGTCATTCGCTGTCACTGGAGGCCTTTGTACAACTGGAGCATCTGCTTGAGCGCCATGGCAGGCTCCCCCCGGATGAGCAGGCCCTGGTGGTTCTCGAGGTGGCCGTGCACAACGAGTGCACCTATTGCCAGGGCGTCTTCTCCAGGGAGGCTGCCCGGGCCGGTGTCGACACCCGAACCATCGCCGAAGTCGTGGCCAGGCGGCCACTGGGTCAGCATCGCTACCGATACCTACTCGAGGCCACGCGCCAGATCATGGAGCGTCGCGGTTGCCTGGGTCGGGCGCAAGTGGGGCTCTTCGAGGAACGGGGCGTGTCCCACGAGGACCTGCTGGAGATCATCACCATCATCTCCACATTCACCCTGGCCACCTATGCCAACAATCTGCTTCACACCCGGATTGATCCCGAATACCGTTAAACCCGCTCCAGCACCTCTTCAGTGCCAGAGCGGGTGCGGGTGAGACAATGCCGGGGCAGGAAGTGGTCCACGTCTGCCTCCTCCCAATAGAGGGCAAACTCCGGTGGCAAGGGCTGTTTGAGCAGTGCGCCATAGGGCATGTAAGGGAAGATCTCGTCATAGCGCCTGATGGCATGCTGATCAATCCGGCGGTGTATGTGAGTCCTGTTCAACTCCAGGGTGTGACACAGGCCGGCAGAGGCGATCAGTTCAGCGGTCGCCCGCAGGGTCCTGGCATGGTAAGAGGCGACTCGATCCCCCTTGTCACTCACCACCAGACCTCGTTGCAATCGGGAATTCTGCGTGGCTACCCCCGTTGGGCAGTGGTTGCTGTTGCACACCAGTGACTGCACGCACCCCAAGGCCAGCATCATGCCCCGGGCGCTGTTGCACAGATCGGCGCCCAGCGCCAGATTCTTGACCAGGTGAAATCCCGTCAGAATCTTTCCCGAGGCGATCACGGTGACCGAGGATCTGAGCCCAAAACCGGTCAGGCAGTCGTCAACGAACGCCAGGGCGGCGCGCAGTGGCATGCCCACCGAGTTGGTGTATTCCAGGGGCGCAGCCCCCGTACCGCCCTCCCCGCCATCCACCGTGATGAAATCCGGGGCAATTCCGGATTCCACCATGGCCTTGCACAGGGCGACAAATTCGCTGCGCCGGCCGATGCACAGTTTGAAACCCACGGGCTTGCCGCCGGAGAGTTCCCGCAGGCGCCCAATGAAAACCATCAGACCCAGGGGAGAATCAAAGGCGCTATGGGTGGGTGGAGACTCCACCTCCACACCCACCGGAACGTCGCGGATCGCGGCAATCTCCGGTGTATTCTTGGCGGCGGGCAGGATACCCCCGTGGCCGGGCTTGGCCCCCTGAGAGAGCTTGATCTCGATCATCCTGACCGAATCCCTGACTGCATTCTCCCTGAATGTGTCGGGACAGAATCGGCCCGCGCGATCCCGGCAACCGAAGTAGCCGGTGCCGATCTGCCAGATCAGATCGCCCCCCTCCCGCAGGTGATAGGGGCTGATACCCCCCTCCCCCGTGTTGTGGGCAAAGCCGCCCTTGCAAGCCCCCCGATTGAGCGCCAGAACGGCATTCTGACTCAAGGCACCATAGCTCATGGCAGAAACGTTCAGGATGCTGGCCCTGTAAGGCTGACGACAGTCGGGCCCACCCACCTTGACACGCAGCGGTTCGACCTTATCCACGGGAATGGCCGCCAGGGAATGGCCGATCCACTCGTAGCCGCTGCGATAGACATCCACCCGGGTGCCAAAGGGCACACTGTCGATCTCCCCCTTGGCCCGCTGATAGACGATGCTGCGAAACATGCGGCTGATGGGCGCCCCATCGATGTCCGACTCGATGAAGTATTGCCGCACGAAAGGCCGTAACGCCTCCATCATCCAACGCCCGCGGGCAAACAAGGGAAAATTGCGGCGCAGGGAGTGGCGGGTTTGAAAATGATCCCGCAGGGCCACCAGGGCCAGGACGACCCCCGCCACCGTAGCCAGGATCACGGGCGGCCAAAACCAGAATAGCGATGCGACAGACAGCGCCACGATGCCGGCCAGGATCAATACAACGATGGGCATGGCAGATCTCCAGGTCCTGTCCAGGTCGAGCACGGCAACGACCTACAGGGACAGAGTAGGCCGCCACCACCCAGACACCCATGCGTAGGAATACTTACCCAGAGGCGCGCCAACGCCAGCCTCTAAGCAAAAACACTTAAGTAAAACAACGCATTACCCCACTCACCCCGGAATCCTACGCTCCTGTTGAGCCCGGGATTCAAGGCCTTTCTCCCTGGCTCCGGCATCCCTAAGACCGCTGACTCCGGGAGTGAAAACCATGAAGCACCCAAACAAGCCTTGCACCGCCCGCCCCACCCGACTCATGGCCTGCATCACCGCCAGCTTGCTGGCAGGCGGGTCCACCGCGGCCTGGTCCCAGACGGAGATCGACTTTGGCGGCTACGTGAAGATGGATGCCATGTTCACGGACCGCACCAACGACGCCGCCGACGATGCCAGTGAGACCTTTCTGGTCCCCGCGTTGATCCCGCTGGATGGGCAGGAAGACACTCGAAACGTCACCCGTTACAGCGTGCGCGAGTCCCGGTTCTATCTGCGAACCCGCACACCCACCGACGGGGATGACCTGGTCACCCATATCGAACTGGATTTCATGGACAGTCGCGAACTGAACCGCAATCGACTGGTGGGTAACCAGGCGCCGCGACTGCGCCATGCCTTCGTCAGCCTGGGCCCTTGGACTGCGGGCCAGACCTGGGGCACCTTCTACAACGTCACCACCAAGCCCGAGACGCTGGACTTCGTGGGTCCGGTGGGCACTCTGTTCAACCGGAATATCCAGATCCGCTACACACGCCCCATGGGCGAATCCGACAACCTGATGCTATCCCTGGAACAGCCCTTCACCACGTTGACGGTGGAAGACAGTGGCACCAACGTGCGCAGTGGCCGGGATGATCGCTGGCCGGACATCGTCGCCCGGTACAACGTGCATCGTGATTGGGGACATGGCTCAGTGGCAGGCATCGTGCGCAACCTGCGGGCCGAACGCAGCACCTCCGACGACATCGACCGGGACATCGATGACGACGTGTGGGGGGCGGCCTTGAGTCTGACAGGCCTGGTCAAGATCGGCGCGAGCGATGATCTCAGGTTTCAGCTCAATTACGGCAATGCCATGGGTCGTTATCTGGGGCTGAACGTGTTCCCCGATGCCTTCATCGAGGCGGACGGCACGCTCGATACCCTGGAGGCCTATGGAGGCTACGTGGCCTATCGCCACTGGTGGAACCAGAACACGCGCAGCAATGCGGTCGTCAGCTATGCTGCGGCCGACAACCCCGGAGATGCCTACGCGGGGGTCAACCAGGAGGTTCAATCCGTGCACCTGAACCTGCTACACGACGTGATGGACAACGTGATGGTCGGACTGGAATACATCTGGGCCGAGCGCTCCATCGAGGGGCGCATCAACGGTCAAGGAAGTGGTGACGTCAACCGGGTGCAGGGGTCCGTGCGGGTGAGCTTCTGAACCCATGCATGCCCACGATTGCGGTGATCCGATCGCCACATGGCCCGTTTGTCCACGCCATGGGCGGGCGATCGGATCACTCATCGCCCGGAGGAGCCCTGCCAATAGTCGGGTACTTCCTCCCGATACCGTCTCAGAAGAAGATTGGCCACCAGCGCCGTCCATCCGGTCTGGTGCTGAGCCCCCAGCCCCCGGCCGGTCTCGGCGTGAAAGTATTCGTGAAACAGCATCATGTCCTGCCAGTGGGGGTCATTCTGCAACGGCGAATCCGGGGGGAATGCCGGGATCAGGCCCCGAGCATCCCGCCGGAAGAGATTCACCAGGCGCTGGGCGATGACTTCCCCTGCCTGGCGCAGGGTGACGGGCTCACCATCCAGACAAGGGGCCGGCAGGGTCAGGCTTGCACCGGCATAGCGGTGGTATTTCTCCAAGGTCTGCACCAACAGATAATTCAGTGGTAACCAGATAGGTCCACGCCAGTTGGAGTTGCCGCCGAACATGCCGCTGTCGGCCTCGCCTGGTTGATAGGCGATGTGCGCGTGTCCAATACCCGGCAGGTTACCCAGATCCTGATGCGTGGCGTGTTCGCGGGAGAGGCTGCGTACGCCAAACCGGGACAGCAACTGTCCCTCGTCCAAGACCCGCTGCAGGATACGTGTCACCTGTTCGGGCGAGGCCAGGGCCAGCAGATGTTCACCCCGTTCGTTTTCGTGTTCCGGACAGGCACACACCACATGACCATCGAAACCACCGCCACCGTGCTCGGCCAGCAACCGGGCGAAGCGGGGCGCCGACCGCAGCAGACGCTGATCCACCACTTCACAGGCAAACAGCGGCACAATGCCTACCCAGGAGTACACGTCCACATGCGCCGACTGGCCATCGGGTGCCAGCACCAGGTCCTTGTAAAACCCGTCAGCCTCGTCCCAGAGCGAGGGTGCTCCGTCGCGACCACCGGACAAGGCCGCGGCAATGTTCAAGAACTGCGTATAGCACTGGATGGCAATGTCCTCGCAATCGGAATCCTCCGTCGTCAGTTCCAGCGCCATCAGGGTGAGATTGAGGGCGAACATGGCCATCCAGCCAGTGGCATCGGCCTGCTTGAGCACATGCCCCGGCGGCAGTGGCTCGGACCGATTGAACACGGAGATGTTGTCCAGCCCTAGAAAACCGCCCTCGTACAGGTGATGTCCATCAGGATCCTTGCGGTTCATCCACCAGGCAAAGTGCAGCAACAGTTTGTGGAGCACGCGCTTGAGAAAACGGTGATCCTGGCACCCGGACTGCACCCGCTCAGCCCGAAAAACCTTCAGGGCCGCCATGGCGTGGACCGGTGGATTGGCATCACCGAAATCCCACTCGTAGGCAGGGATCAGTCCATGGGGGTGCAACAATTGCTCCCCCAGCAACAACTCCAACTGCTGCTTGGCCACACCCACGTCCACCAGCGCCAGGCTGGCGCTGTGAAAGGCCAGGTCCCAGGCCGCAAACCAGGGGTATTCCCACTTGTCCGGCATGGAAATGATCGCCTGCACCTTGAGGTGGCGCCAATGGCCATTGCGAACCTTCCCCCGCTCCGGGGGCGGGGGATGCTGGTCGCCATCGAGCCATCGGGCCACATCAAGGGAATAGAACTGCTTGTTCCAGAGCAGCCCCGACAGTGCCTGGCGCAGGATGCGACGGTCCTGCGGGTCGGCGTTGGGCAGCAGACCGTCGAAAAACCTGTCCGTCTCCTGGCGACGGTGACGGCGCACCGACTCCCAGTCGGCAAAGGGTGTCTGCACAGAGGCTTCACTGAGCACCATATGAAGGCGCGCGCTCCCGCCCGCCTCAACGGTGAGGCGGTGGCAAGCCATGAAGGAGGTACCCACCCGTTCAGGATTCACGGCTTTCGCCTCCCCCGCGATGAGATAACGATGAAACGCATCCTTCACGAAGGGCTGAGGATTGGGCTCTCCCCATAGTCGCTCGAAATTGGTCTCATTTTCGGTGAACAGGCTGTCGGCTGCCTCCTGTCCCTGAAGCAGGTAAGTGCCCAACGTGGCGTGCTCGGCACGAACCGCCCAGGCGGCCCCCTCCAAGGGCTCAACAGCGCGCAGCCGGGGCCGTTGGGTGGCGTCGCCCCAACTCCAGGTGTTGCGAAACCACAGGCGCGGCAACAGATACAAGGTCTCCCGCACCGGCCCCCGGTTGTGCACCTCAAGGCAGATGAGGATCTGCCTTGAACCGGCCTTGGCGTAGGTGATCTCCAGATCCCAGTAACGATCCTCATCAAATGCGCCGCTCTCCAGTAGATCGACCGGTGTGTCACGACGACCGCGGCGAGCGTTCTCCGCCTTGAGCCAGTCGTAGGGAAACGCGGCATGGGGATACTTGTAACGGTAAGCGAGCCAGCGATGGCCAGGTTCGGCATCCAGGTGGAAGTAGTATTCCTTGACGTCTTCTCCATGGCTGCCCTGCAGTCCGCTGAACCCGAACAGACGTTCCTTCAGGATCGGATCCCGACCGTTCCACAGGGCCGGCGCGAAGATCAGACGTTGTTGTGCATCGCACAGCCCACCGATGCCGTCCTCGCCCCAGCGAAAGGCCCGCATGATCGCATCGTCATGGCCGAAGTAATCCCAGGCTTCGCCGTCCGCACTGTAATCCTCCCGCACGGTTCCCCAGGCCCGTTCCGACAGATAGGGCCCCCAGAGACGCCAGTCTGCGGATGCCTCTGAGTCTGTGCGGTGATCACACAGGCCATGGCTTTGAGTCGATGCGGCCGGTTTGTTCGATGGATTCACAGTGAACATCCTCCATACGGGCGAAACGGGGCCCACGTTGCTGGGCACAGCATAGCCCCCTCCCCCTCCCACGCGCATTCGGGGGAATACGTAGGTAGAACACCGGATACCTGTGGCAATACAGCAGGCCTAGGCTTTACACCGTAGGGCGCGAAAGCGCCTGCATCCAGACAATCCGGAGGATTCAGACATGAACACCCGTATCGACACAAATCACTATGAAGCCACCTCTCAAAACGTCAATGCCATCCTTGCGCGCCACGGCCACTGGCTCCTGCGCGCCGGGTTTGCCAGTGTCTTTTTGTTTCACGGGGTGGAGAAGTTCGTCATGGGCATTGGCGGCTTTGCCGCCATGATGAACCTGCCGGTGACGGTCGCCTTCCTGGTCGCTCTGGCGGAGGTGCTGGCGGGCGTGGGCATCATTGTCGGTGCCACCGTGCGTAACCGCCTTGGTGACATCGTCACGCGACTGGCGGGGCTGGCCGCCGCGCCGGTGCTGGTTGGCGCCATCGCCATGGTCCATTGGGGGCAGTGGAGTTTCGTCGCCAGCGACAGTCACCCCATGGGCGGCATGGAGTTCCAGGTGGTGCTCTTGTTGCTGGCACTGAGCTTCATCCTGCGCGGCAACCAATCCTGAGTCACCGCGACTGATCGGGGCTTGGGCGAAGCCTGATTCGCCAGGCCCCGATCACTGACCGGGGAGCATGAGTCATGACCCTGATCTCGAACAGTGCCAACCACCGCCATCGCGTGGTGATCCTGGGTGCCGGATTCGCCGGACTGAGCGCAGCACTGAAGCTCGCCCGGGCACCGGTGGATATCGTCATCATCGATCGTCACAACTACCATCTTTTTCAACCCCTGCTCTACCAGGTGGCCACCGCGGCCCTGTCACCGGCTGACATCGCCGCGCCCATTCGCGGCATTGTGGGCCGGTTTCCCAACGTTCGTGTGCTGCTTGACACCGTCGAGGATATCGACCGGCGGACACGACAGGTTCACACCGTGGGCGGGCGCAGCCTGCCCTATGACGACCTGATCGTGGCCACCGGGGCCACGCACAACTATTTCGGCAAGGACCACTGGCAGCAGTGGGCACCCGGTCTCAAACGCATCGAAGACGCCATCGAACTGCGTCGCCGCATCCTTCTGGCCTTCGAGCAGGCGGAAATGGAAGAAGATATCCCCGCACGGGAGGCCCTGATGACCTTTGTGGTCGTGGGAGGCGGCCCCGCCGGCGTGGAAATGGCGGGAGCTGTGGCCGAACTGGCCCGGTTCACCCTGGCAAGGGATTTTCGGAACATTCAGCCGGAGAATGCCCGTGTCGTCCTGGTAGATGCCAACGAACGCCTGCTTCGCCCCTTCCCACCCTCCTTGTCGCGCAAGGCCGCCAAGACCCTCAGTCGACTGGGCGTGGAACTGATCCTGAACGCCCGGGTGGACGGGATGGATGCGAACTGCGTCAGAATCGGATCACGCGTGCTCCCGACACATACGGTCATCTGGAGCGCCGGGGTTCGGGCCTCCCCCGCCGGGCGATGGCTCAAGGTGGAAACAGACCCCGCTGGACGGATACCGGTGGACGCGACACTGCGTCTGCCCCAGGACCCGACTATCTACGTATTGGGCGACGTCGCCAGCCACCGCAACCCTGACGGATCACACACACCGGGCGTGGCGCCCGCCGCCAAGCAAATGGGGCGCTATGCGGCGCGTCACATTGCCTCGCGCCTCAGGGACCGTCCTGCTCCCGGCCCCTTCCGTTTTCGTAATCCGGGCCAACTGGCCACCATCGGTCGCCACTCGGCACTGGGCCATTTTGGGCGTTTGAAGGTCTCGGGCTACCCGGGTTGGTGGCTGTGGGGCCTGGCCCACATCTATTTCCTGATCGGCTTTCGCAATCGCCTGATGGTGGCAGCCAACTGGTTCTGGTCCTACCTCACCTTCGGCCGCGGCGTCCGCCTCATCACCGGTGATGTGCAATCCAGCGAGGCGTCATCTCAAAAGACCGCAGGAGATTCATCCGCAGGACAATTGCCAACGGCAAAATCAGCCCGCCCAGGAGGCCCGTCATGACACACGCGTTACAGCAGCTACAAACCGCCGGGCAATCCCCGTGGCTGGATGCCATCGATCGCACCATGATCGCCGACGGCACCCTCGAACGTCTCATTCGGGAGGACGGTTTGTGCGGCATCACCTCCAATCCAGCCATCTTTCAGCAGGCCTTCGCCTCCGGCACTGGCTATGAACGGGCCATTGAGAGCAAAGTGGAACAGGGTGAACTTGACCCGCTCAGCGTGTATGAATCCCTGGCTTTGCAGGATATCCGCGATGCCGCCGATCTGCTGGCACCCGTCCATGCGAGGACCTCGGGTACGGATGGTTATGTGAGCCTGGAAGTATCACCCACGTTGGCGGAGTCAGCCCGGGAGACCTACCAGGAAGCACACCGGCTCTGGGAGGCACTGGAACGCCCCAATGTCATGATCAAGATCCCTGGGACCCGCGAAGGTCTTGACGCCATCGAAAAGCTGATCGCCGATGGCATCAACGTGAACGTGACCTTGTTGTTTGACCGGGCCCTGTATCGGCGCGCGGCAGAGGCCTATTTGAGTGGCCTGGAACGTCGTGCCGTGTCGGGCAAGTCCCTGAACACGGTCTCCTCGGTAGCCAGTTTCTTCATCAGCCGCATCGACACGGCGGTGGACGCCGCGTTACAGCAAAGGCTCGATACTCGGCTTTCCGGCGAAAATGCCCGTCAAGCCACAAAACTCATGGGCCAGGTCGCCGTGGCCAATGCCCGCCTGGCTTACAGGGATTACCTTGGTCTCGTGGCCACGCCTCGCTGGAGAGCGCTGGCGGAGATGGGCGCACGACCGCAGCGTCTTCTGTGGGCCAGCACCGGCACCAAAAGCAAGGCGATGTCGGACGTCCATTACGTGGAATCCCTCATCGGATCACAGACGGTCAACACCATGCCCCCGGCAACCTACCGGGCGTTCCGTGATCATGGTCGGGTCGACCCGACATTATCGGAGGGCGTGGCCAAGGCCGAACACGCGTTAACGACCTTGACCCTGCTGGGTATCCCTCTGAAGAGTATTACGGCGCGGCTGCGCCAGGAGGGGATCGACGGTTTCAAGTCGGCCTATGCTCAGTTACTTGAAACCGTTGCAGGCAAGATTGAGGCAAATACCCATCCCACCACAGGAGAACACCCATGCAAATTGGCATGATCGGACTCGGGCGCATGGGCGCCAACATGGCGCGACGCCTGGCACGCAATGGCCATGAGTGTGTGGTCTATAACCGGGATCCGCAGGTCGCCAATGCCCTGGCACAGGAACAACCCGGGGTGCATCCGGCAAAATCCCTGGACGAACTTGCGGCAACCTTGCGTCCCCCTCGCAGCATCTGGCTGATGGTCCCGGCCGGTGCGGTCACTGACTCGGTCATTGAGACACTGACTCCGCATCTGAGCCCGAACGATGTGCTCGTGGACGGCGGCAACAGTTATTTCAAGGACACTGTCCGCCGCTCACGGGCGCTGGCAGAGCAGGGCATTCTTCTGCTGGATGCAGGGACCAGTGGCGGTATCTGGGGCCTGGAGCGTGGCTATTGTCTCATGGTGGGCGGCGCCGAACAGGCCTTCCAGCAATTGGAGCCCGCGCTGGAAACCCTGGCCCCCGGTAACGACCACAGCGCACGCACGCCGGGACGCGAAGGGGCGGTGGCACCGGCGGAGAAGGGTTATCTGCGCTGCGGCCCCTCGGGGGCCGGGCACTACGCGAAGATGGTTCATAACGGCATCGAGTATGGGCTGATGCAGGCCTATGCCGAGGGTTTCAACATCCTTGAAAGCGCGGCAACGTCCGAGGCGCCCGAGCCCTATCGCTATCAATTCGATGTGGCTGCAATCGCTGAGCTGTGGCGACGCGGCAGCGTGGTGGAATCATGGCTTCTGGACCTGACGGCGGCAGCCCTGCAAGCAGATCCGGATCTGCGTGGCTTTACCGGCCATGTACAGGACTCGGGCGAAGGGCGCTGGACCGTCCAGACCGCCGTGGAACAGGCCGTGCCCGCTCAAGTGCTCACGGCGGCCCTGTATGCGCGTTTCCGTTCGCGCCAGGAGCACAGCTTCTCCGACAGGATCCTGTCGGCCATGCGTCATCAGTTTGGTGGCCATACCGAGTCCCAATGAGTGGAAATCACGCCGATGCAGGAGTCCGTCAAATGCAGAACCCCACCCTTTCGGTACCCAGGGCCCCCGCTTCCGGGCTAATGATCATCTATGGCGCCTCGGGCGATCTCGCCCAGCGCAAGCTTCTACCCGCCCTCTATCACCTGGCCCGCGACGGTTTGCTCCAGGACGCCTTCGGGGTCATCGGTGTGTCGTCCAAGGCCTTCACCGAACAAGGCTTTCGGGAATATCTGAACGAGACCGTCCGCCCACACCTCAAGGGGGGACTCGATGAAGCGAGCTGGCGCTGGCTCCTGGAACGGGTGAGCTATGTTTCCCTGAACTGGGACGATCCTGAAGGCTTCAAGCGTCTGGCCCAACAAATACGCGAGATGGACGCACACTGGGGAACCGATGGCAACCACGTGCACTATCTGGCGACGCCCCCCAGTCGCGTTGCGCCCCTGGTAACACACCTGTGTGAGGCCGACATCCTGAGGCGAGATCCGCAGGCCGGGAAACGGGTCATCATCGAAAAACCCTTTGGCCATAACCTGGATTCGGCCATCGCACTGAACAGGCGCCTGCTGGAAGGCCTGGATGAAGGCCAGATCTACCGGATCGATCACTATCTGGGCAAGGAGACCGTGCAGAATCTGCTGGTGTTTCGCTTTGCCAACGCCATCTTCGAGCCCATCTGGAATCGCCGCTATGTGGACCACGTGCAGATCACCGTGGCCGAAGATCTGGGGATCGGCCATCGCGCCGGTTATTACGACAGCGCCGGCGCACTCAGGGACATGACCCCCAACCACGTGATGCAACTGCTCTCCCTGATCGCCATGGAGCCACCTGCCTCCTTCAGTGCGGAAGCCGTGCGCAACGCCAAGGGTGACGTGCTCAAGGCCATACCGCCCCTGACGCCCGATCAGGTTCTGAACAGGACGGTACGGGGCCAGTATGGTCCGGGACACCTGGAGGACGAGGGAAACGTATCGGGCTATCGCGAGGAGTCGGGCACCGCCCCGACCTCCACCACGGAGACCTTCGCCGCCATGCGCCTGGAAATCGACAACTGGCGCTGGGCCGGCGTGCCCTTTTACCTGCGAACCGGAAAACGCATGCCCGTGCGCCAGACAGAAATCATGATTCAGTTCAAGTCAGTGCCCTCCATGATGTTCCGCAGCACCGGCGTGGAGGACCTGACCCCGAATCGACTGCTGTTGCGGATTCAGCCCAGAGAGGCCATCGTCCTGAGCTTTGGGGCCAAGCAACCCGGGCCCTCGGTGCGTATTGCCGATGCAGATCTGGAATTCTGTTATCGGGACCGCTTCGGACTCGGGCCCAGCACCGGCTATGAGACCCTGCTGTTCGATGCATTGCGCGGCGATGCCACGCTGTTCCAGCGGGCCGACAGCATTGAAGGGGGCTGGGCGGTCATCGAACCCATTCTCCAGGTATGGGGTGAGATGCCACCCGGGGAATTCCCCAATTACGCCGCTGGCACCTGGGGCCCCGAGGCGGCCGAGCAACTCATGCAACGCGACGGCCGCCAGTGGAAAAATCGGCCCTGAAACCGATGGTGAACCCCCATGCTTGAGCGGATAGACAATCCCCGGGTCTTCAACGACCCTGACACTCTGGCACGCACTGCGACCGCCGATTGCCTGAGGCTGGCCAATGACATCATCGCCAAGCGCGGTCACTTTTACATGGCCCTCTCCGGTGGCAGCACGCCACAGCGATTGTATGAAGAGCTGGCAGCCGCCGCTGGACAGACCGATTGGTCCTGCTGGCACATCTATTTCGGTGACGAGCGCTGCGTGGCACCCGATCATCCCCGCAGCAACGCGGGCATGGCCCGCAAGGCCTGGCTCTCGCGAGTACCGATCCCGTCATCCCAGGTACACATCATGTTCAACGCCGGTAACGATCCCGACAGCGCCGCAGCTGAATACGCGGCCCGCCTTCAATCCTTGCCAAGGAGTGCTGACGGGTGTTGGCCGATCTTTGATCTGGCCCTGATGGGTTTGGGATCGGATGGACACATCGCCTCGTTATTCCCGCACACGGATGCCCTGCATGAAGATCGCCACCCTGTGGTGGCAGTGCAACCCTCGGAGGGGGAAGAATGGCGCATCACCCTCACCTATCCGGTCTTCAATCATGCCCGGAACCTTTGGTTCATGGTGGCGGGTGCGGAGAAACATGAGGTGCTGGCACGTATCCAGCGGGGTGAGCATCGGGCGACACCGCTGCCGGCACAGCGACTGAAGCTCATGGCTCAGCCGCGCTGGTACCTTGATCTGGCTGCCGCCCACGGTACCTCGGACCACAGCGACTCTGCATCCTGAGGGTTCATCCTGCCACCCCTGGAGGTGCCGACCGGCATCTCCAGGGGGTCGGCGATCATCATTCAACCGTGGCCACAAAGGCCTGCAGCTGAGGGTCGTAATGGCTACCCGTGATGGTGACGGCCTCGGCGGGTTGGGAGGGTGCGGGTGAACGGATTGATCCCACCGGCTGGCCCTCCACCTTGCCGACGAAGGCCTGCAGGTGCGGGTCATAGACTGAACCGACCACCCTATTGCCCTCCGAGCGCGTCTCGCTGGGCGGCGTGGTCAGGGTGGTCTGGTATGCCGCGCCTGCCGGCACGTAGATCTGCAGCAGGTGGTCCCACTCGGAACCAATGGCCTGGCCGGTGGTGGCGATCATCATTGTGGCGGCACCGGCAATGAGGCTGTTTTTCAAGGTCAGGGTTTTCATGGTGATTCTCCTTCCATTCGCGGTTTCTGGTCTCATCCCAAGGCGTTGTTGCTGTGTGCCTTGAGCTTGATTTCAGAATAGGTCGCATCACCTCTGAGCAACATTCGGATGAATACCTAACGGGTTAATACTTAGAGATATTTCTGCCCATCAAGGAAGCAAGAAGTGTTGCGGATACTACGGATGGTCATGGCATGAGTGCCATTGGATACCGGAGAGACGACAACGCAAATTTTGGACTACGCTCGTGGGCCTTGTGCAGAGAAAGAGCAAGATGAATCAATCACATGACCTGATCCTGATCGGCGGTGGCGTGAGCGGACTGGTCATCGCCAGCGTCGCCGGGCAGCTGGGCCTCGACGTGGTGCTCATCGAACGTCGCGAGAAGCTCGGCGGTGACTGCCTCCACTACGGCTGTGTACCGAGCAAGACACTGATCCGCTCGGCTGCGGTGGCACATCAGATGCGGCGCGCCGATCAATACGGTCTGCAGGCGATGACGCCAAAAGTCGATCTGGGCCGCGTGATGGATCGGGTGCGAGCATCCATCAACACCCTGGGGGAACACGATGACCCGGAACGCTTCCGCAACTACGGGGTTTGCGTTCGCTTCGGAATGGCCCGGTTCATCGACCCACACACGGTCGAGGTCGATGGCGAGCGGATTCGGGGGCGGCGACTGGTCATCGCCACGGGCTCACGACCGGCGATGCCCCCCATTCCCGGTCTGGCCGACATCGACTACTGGACCAACGAGACGGTTTTCGACCAGCGCCAGCTACCCGCGCGGCTGGCGGTGCTGGGGGGTGGCCCCGTGGGCGTGGAGCTCGCCCAGGCGTTCGCTCGACTGGGTAGCCGGGTAACGGTGCTCCAGCGTCCCTCCTCGCTTCTGCCGCGGGAAGACCCGGAGATCGCGCGAGAGCTTGCGCGGCAACTCAGCGAGGAAGGCCTTTCCGTGGCCACCGGCAGCGCGGTGGAATCCATCATCTCTGGAGAAGGGGAAATCCTTCTGCAGGGGCGAAATGCCGAAGGTGGCTTCCAGGTGCCAGCCGACGCCGTGCTTGTGGCGACCGGACGACGCCCCCAGATCGACGACCTGGGCCTGGAGGCGGCTGGCGTGGCGGTGGAAAACGGGCTGATCCGCGTGGATCGGCGCATGCGTACAAGCCAGCGTCACATCTATGCGTGCGGCGACTGCTGCGGGCCGTATCCTTTTACCCATGTCGCCGAGTATCAGGCCGGCATCATCATCGCCAATGCCGTCTTCCGCCTTCCCAAACGCGCCGACTATCGAGTGGTGCCCAGGGTGACCTATACGGCACCCGAACTGGCGCACGTGGGATTGACCGAGACCCAGGCGCAAGCCCTGGGCATGGCCATCGAGGTTGCGCGGTTCCCCTTCCGTGATGTGGACCGGGCGGTCTGTGACGGTGATACGGCCGGTTCGGCCAAGCTGGTCATTCACAAGGGAAGGCTGGTGGGCGCCACCCTTCTGGGATCACAGGCCGGTGAGCTGATCCATGAACTGGTGCTGGCCATGCAAGCCCGGCTCAAGATCAGTCAGATCTCGGCTGCCATCCATGCCTATCCCACGCGCGCGCAAGTCCATCGGCGAGCGGTGAACACGCTCTACGCCCCCAGGCTCTTCTCGCCGCGCACACGTCGCCTGGCCGGCTGGATCCAGCGAATACTCCCCTGAAGCCATCGGGACCATCCCGTTGGAAGTCCACGACAGCGACACTATGGGCCACTCTACCAAGTCCTGAGCGAGTGGCACCCACAACCCAAAACAATGCCGGGTAAAACCCTCAAGGTCTCGGGCGTCAGCTTTACAGCAGACTGCAGCCTGTCACCACCTCCCACTGAATAGCCGCTTCGGTCGATTCGGGACCCCCGATCGCCAGCATTGGCGCTACTCGGCCGGAATGAAACCGTCAGTAGCGTGCGTCGCACCATGGCGCCGAAAGCATGTGCCCGCTTGCCATTGAGGTCGCCTCTGGGGAATCGTTCTACCACCCAAGATGGTGCAGGTGGATCCCTTACCACTCGATCAACTCGCCCGGCATCACCGCGACCGGGGCCAGTGCAGTGGAACTGGCGCCCATCGGCTCGAGCAACAGACGCACCCCGCCTCCCGTGGAAATCTCAAGCAGGTAGATCCTCAACTCGGCCGCCGACAATTCCTTGGATTGCCAAGGCCACAGCGCTACGTGGTTACGTCCGGGCTCCCACTGTCCATCCCGACAAATAATCTCCACCGGCGCCGCCATCGGCTTCACTTCCGGCGATTGCCCCCCAGAAAGCGCCAGCGCACGGTGTTCCTGCAACACACCCTGAATTGGCAAACCACCAAGGCCAGCATAAGTTCGGGCTTCCATGCCCATGGTGTCTTGCAGATCGACTACAAGGTCGTCACATGCTGATCAGGCGGCGGCCTGGGATTGGTGACTGCGCTGGGCAATGTTGACCAGATCTTCCAGTGTGAAGTGCCCTTCTTCCTTGGAGGGCAAGGTGGGTCTCCAATGGGGGGCGTGATTAACGAAGCTCGCCCGATCTCCTTCCAGAAGACCAATCAGCACCTCGGCCACGATCTGGCCACCCACCTCGCCCAAGTGCTGGCCGGACTCGCGCATTTCGGCTTCGCGCAGGATGTAGTACCACAACGGTGCGGGTACTGGCAGGGGTGTTGGCAGTCCGGACACATGGCCCCAGAGTTCCTCCTGGCTGAGCACATCGGCCCCCATGCAGGCTGCCACCGATTGCCCCGACGGCAAGGAAAAGGCAGCACCCCGTTTGAGATTGCGGGCGGCGAGTGAGCGTGCCTCATCCGGTATGCCCGGTGGCACCACCGAATCCGGCAGAAATAGCAACGACTCATTGAGCCGGGAGTTGATCAGGCGACTGGGCTGAACACCCTGGCCATCTCCCAGAAAACTCGACCAGTCCACCGTGTGTTCCCTGGCAACAGGCACTCCGCCACGAAGATCGCTGAGTCCCTCGTCTCGCGGCGCATCTGCCTCGGCCGGGAACAGTCGTGCCCCACCTGCGGTGGCGTTGATGCGGTAGCCGGCCCGTACCTGACTGTGTCCGAAGCGGAAGGCGGCGACGCTAAATTCCACCGGCATGTATGGCTCTTCGGCAAACCAGTAGTAGCGGCGCCCGTGATCCAAGATGTCGTCCACCCGCGCCTGACCACAGATACGTGGCAAATAGTCGTGCAGGACAATCCACTGATAATGCCACCGTACGAGTCTCTGGGCCTCCTCGAAATCCCGGGCTGCCTCCTCGTCAAATACCTGATTGTGGAATTTGGCAAAGGCCAGGTGCAGTTGGGAGACAATGAGATTCTCATCGTTTCGGGGATCGCCAATGATGGCGGTGCCACGGTGGTTCCTGAGGACATCATGATCGCCCTCGGCCGATGTGAGGAACCGGCCCTCACCATCATAAAGGTAGGGCTGGGCCGCCGGACCTGCCCCGTAAAGGGAATCCAGTTCCATCATGGGGGTGCGGAAGTTACGCAACGCCTGAGGATCGTTCTGGGATTCCAGGCTGGAGGTGGGGTCGAAGGTAATGTCGTGATCGACAAACTGACCGAAGAAGGTGAAGCCGGCGGGGATGCCGGGATTGTCGCCCTCGTCCCCAAGTTCGTCCTTCATGGGGCCATCGGCGGCCCCCAGGGCATGAGGTTGTGCAGGTTGAGGGAGATGCGACTCCTTGAGGGAGCGCAGGTGCGGAAACATCCGGCCAAAACGACCGGGCTGGCCAAACACGCCCTTTTGAGGACAATGGCCCCGAAGATATTCACCATGCATGGGTATACTCCTCATGAAACTGCAACGTCATCTCGATAGGACTGTAGTGACCTCCTCTGTGTGTGACTCAAGGGTAATCCCTACTCTCTTGCTTGGCTTATAGCCCTTGTGTACAGAATGTCCAGTCCGATCCAGCGCTGCGGGGTGGGCCTCAGGCACGGCCTGTTCTGCCTGAGATGCTGCTGGGCCCTGATGCTGGTGATGTTCGCCGTGGGCATCGCCAACCTTGCCTGGAGTGCCCCTCTGGCACTGCTGATGCTCTACGAGAAAACAGACAGGGCTGGCGACAGGATCGTCCGCCCGGCGGGCGTGGTGTTGATCTTGCCAGGATTGCCCGTGATGCTATCCAGGGGCCCGATGACCTTTGAACATCATCATAGTTGATCCAGGCAACCGGGCAACGTCGCCTAAGATCCTTGTCCCACAGAATCGTAAGTGTCCGGTAGGGCACGTATACCCAACCCTCACTCCCCGCTGGCATTCTCCCCGCAGGCCTGGGTGCGCGGTTCCCAGTGATAGGGCAGCAGTTCGTGGAGGCGATTGGCGGGATGATCCTGGATGCGCTCAAGCACATCGATCAGGTACTGACGGGGGTTCACCCCGTTCTGCTTGCAGGTTTCCAGGAGGGTCAGCAAGATGGCCAGGGCGTGGCCACCATTCTCGGAGCCGGTGAAGTTCCAGTTCTTGCGGTTATGCGGAGCACAGCATAACCGCAATTATGACGAGTTCCGGATTATGTAGAGTCTCAACCCCAAGGGGGGGATCCGCGGGCTTCGAAACAGGCCGCAGTGAAAATAAACGGACATGTCTCCGATAGCAGCAGCTTAGGTGGTTGCCGCGCAGGTCGCTGTTTCGCCGTCCGCAGCAGCGGGAAGGCGAGAGGAATACGCCTGTTCTGTCTGGTCACCGCAGGACCAAGCGCAGCCCCGTCCGAGCGCAGAGTGAACTTCACGTAGGCGTCCCCCCCTGGGGCAATGGGATAGAGCCAGGCAGAGCCTTGGACGCCACGAAGCCCGGCAGCACCTCTGGTCATTGTCTTTCTCGTGCCCATCGCATCAACGATGGGCCGCTTCGAAGCGCCAGCGCTTCAGACTGCTGCCGCCGCCTTCACTGCGCGGGCGGTTTGCGCAGCCGATCAGCTCGTCATCGCCGCGCCAGGCAAAAGCGTAGACCTGGCCGTCCAGCAGATCCGGCTGCTCAGGCTCCTCAAGGACGAAGCTGCGGGTCGGCTGTCCGAAGCGCCAGCTCGTTTCCTCGTGCAGCGTGTAAGCCAGCCGGGTTCTGGAATCCGACCAAGCGTAACTTCCGATCGAAACAAGATCCGACAGCGCGCTGCGGGCCTCGTGGCGAACCAGCAGACGACCATCCGCAAGTCGCAGTTCAGCCGTGCAGCAGCCGTCACGAATCACCTGCAGCCCGCCACGGACTTCGGTGGGAATGACGACCTCGCGGTGCGACTGCCATTCCACCTCGGGTGAGCGGCGGCAGGACTCGGGCGGCGCGGAGACCGGAACCAGCCTCGAGTCGGGCCCGACATCGGCCCGATACCAGGCGCGGTTCGCATCACCTGGCTGGCCACTGCTGCGCACGAATACGCTGTCTCCGGCGTCGTCCCAGCACAGGCTGGATGGGGAGAAGGATGGGCCATCAAAGCGATCCACCGGCCCTGCAGGCAAAACCAGCCGCCGGCCATCCACCTCCAGCAGTGCCGGCGATGTGATGGGAGAGCGCCTGCCGGTATCGGCATCGCCATCGAAATATCGAGTCCAGAACACCATCCACTCCCGGTCGGCGGAAAAACTGACCACCGGGAGGGGACTGCAATACACTGAACCGAGGTCCACCAACCACTCGCCGGTCCTCTCCGGCAGATCCACCGATGCCGAGCAGGCCGTGACAAGCAGGGCCAGCGCAACCAGCAGAAAACCGCGACAACCTCCAACATGGCAGGTGGTCAACGGGTTCTTCGATGGGTTCAGGATCGACATGGTTCGTCGCATCGCTCGACACCGGACATCCCTGGCATCAAGCCGGTACCGTGGTATGGGATCGGAGTAAGCCACCCCCGCAGACATTGGCCAGGAGCACAACCGGTGAATTCAACACGACACACTGTTCAACCCCCGCCCAGAAACCTCTGGCTTCATGGCCTCATCATGTTGATCCTGGTGCTGCTGGTCAATCTCGCCCAGACCGTGCTGGGAATTTGCGCGATCCTCCAGTTCTTCTGGATGCTGTTCACCAACGAGCGCAACGCAGGTATCGCCTGGTTCGGTCAAGGCCTCGCACGGTGGCTGGCCATCACCGCCCGCTTTCTCACGGGTGAATCGGACGAGCGTCCGTTTCCATGGACGAGTTGGTCAGAGTCGAAAGCCGATTGAGCAAAGGCCCACTGCGGCTGCACGCCGGGGCCTTTCAGCCCCCGTTGACTATTTTCCTCCCGACGAGCCCGAGGAATGCCTGCCGGTCCGTCTGTGTGAAGGGGCACAGGAGAATGTGGAGGCACTTAGAATTCCACCCTGGCGAGGCGAGCACAAAAGAACGGAGCATAGTCAGGCGAGCCGTAGAGGTTGCCAATTTCCATAGTGGTGGGGATGGTGAAGCCCTGATGCGTGGCATGCGCCAGCATCCGCGCACCGAAGGGTTGTAGGCGATAGGCCCGGTCCGGATTGGCATGCGACCAACGCTGCGGCCCGGTTCGGTGAGCACGCGCACCACCATGGGGCCGACGTCGCAGGCATCCCCAATCGAGTCGTAGAAGGCATTGTCCTGGTGAATATCCTCGCCCATCACCCGCCCCGCCAGGATGCCAGATGCGGGCGGCAGGTTCGTTTTGGGACATGGCGGCCACGCCGTGCGCAGCGGGCCGGGCTGGCTGGACGTGCTTTTCGCATTGACTGGGGTCGATTTATCAAGGGGCTGCGATCTACCGCAAGGGGAGTAGCAAGGGTCCACTCAATGTTTCCGGCGGTTGAAGAACGGATAATGTCATCATCAGCTCGCCTTACAGTTGCTATCCGTTTTCTCCATGCCATTGCGCCATGTGTTGTGCATGCGTTTCCAGGTACGCCCCCGGTTTGTAGAAGCGGTCATAAAACTCGAGATCCAGATGATGCGCCTGCAGATACGGCATCACGAAGATTGAGGGCACCGTCCCCGGAAACCTACCAAAGGTGTCGAAGACGTACTGGGCCTGCAGTGCCACACACGACCGGAATTCCTCATCATGTACCTGCGCAGCAGAGCGTACTCTTGCTGAGTCCTTCCAGGGCCCGGGGGTCTTCGGATTGAATGGACCGCCGGGGCCGAACTTCCTCTCGCAAACCGCCTCCACAGCCGCCCGCATGTCCGGGTAGTGAGGCGGGCAGAACGCTTCCATCACACCTTCCAGACCCGTGACATTGGGGTATGGCCATCGGTCGTCCATGTCGTAGCGAAAGCCCAAGCCGGGCACCGCGTCCTCGCCGCTCGCACCGAGCATGCTGAAGGGGTCGATGCCGTTGAACATCCAACCGCCCAACCCCATCGCTTGCAGCATCAACATGCCCGCGTAGCAGCTGGTGGAGAGCTCGGCCGTGAGCTCGGACAGGGACCACTGCTCGACGAAGGTAATCGGCCAGGTGTTCTCGACATCGACCATGCTGCTGAACCGCTCGATGCCGGGAATCGACCGCCCGTTGATGTCGTCGGTAAGGACGAGCCCGTTCTGCAGCATGTAGCAGATGTTTAAGAGGACGTGCTGCGCCAGGTCTCCGACCGGGATCACCAGCAGCGTCCCGGAGTGATTGGCGGCCCAGGTGTTGTGGGCTTCGAGGTGCGGGACCTCCGTCGGGAGGGGAAGCCGACCGTCCCGCAGCTTTCTGATGCAACCGCGGAGCTCGTCGAGCACGTCGTCGAGATCGAGTGCGCCGTCCTCACCCCGCTCGGCAGGGGGCGCACTATCGCGGTTCTCCAGCACGTAGACACCATCATCGTCCGTGAAGAAGGTTCGACTGGTGTGGAATCCGGCTGCCGAGGGGAAGGTTCTCCCGGCGGCTGCCCCTGCGTAGTTGGAAAGCTGGGGAGCGTAAAGCTCGGCGCGGTAAATCATGTTGTGCCAGCCCGTGTTGCCTGCACAAGCCGTGACCACAAGAAGTTTTTCCAGTTCGGATAAAGGCAGGTGCTCGTGCTGAGATTTATAGGCGAGGACACCATCGGGGATTTCGGCCCCTCGGAAGAAACGCCGGGAACGTCGGCCCAACAGGGCTGCGACCAGCGGGAACTCGAGCGCTTTTGTGAACCCGGGGGGAAGGGTCTTGGTCGCCATGTATAACCTCTTTGGTTTCGATTAAAAATGCGTACGACGCCATGTGGCCCGGTCCAGAGAGCAAGCGGAACGGTCTACCGGCGTGATTGGACGGTGACGCGCTCAATGTCGCAGATCGGGACACCTGGGGCACATCGCCCCCAGACTGGCTAAGGGGGGGCGGACGATTCCATTAAGGGAAATCGGCCATGCAGCGTTGGCCGCTGGCTGCTGCGGTCGGTCATCGCCGAAGAAGCTACACGCCAGCGGCCGAAGGCCGGATGACTCCTGAAGGGTCGACTTAGTCGCGCTGCGCCAGCATCCGGGCTTGGTCGATGGTCTCTCGCTCGGCGTTCGGTGCCACCTCTACCAGACGCATTGCCCAGCGCGCCGCTGCTTCAGGGGCATTGTCCGTTTCGGCGGCATGGACGGCACCGATCAGCGTGTTGTAACGACCCGGCCACATCCCGTCGGAGCGCTCGAAAGCGGACAGGGCCTCTCCTGGCCGATCCAGGGCCAACAACAGCTCGCCGAGCGCTTCGTAGGGTGGAAACAATGCGCCGGGCGTCACCGGATGCTTCTCGACCGAGGACTCCAGCTCGCCGGCCGTGCGCATCAATTCCACGGCGCCCTCGTTGTCGCCCTCGGCATGCGCGATGAAGCCAGCCAGGATGCGCCGGTCGGCCTCGATGTAGATCGAGAAGCGCTCGTCTGGGGCCGACTCGGCCCCTTCGGCCAGATCGGCCAGGCGTTGCTCGGCCTCGCGAGCCGCTTCCAGATCACCGGTATGGACCGCCCCCAGACCGCGGGCGAACCAGCTCAAGCCCTCGGCCCAATGGAAGTTCTCCCAGGCGATGTAGTCGGGTACGCGTGGCTCAATGGCCGCCGCAGCTTCCCAGTCGCGCCGTTCTACCGCCAGCCGTGCCGGAATCGCGGCCAGGTGGAAAGCGCCGGGAAACGTGCCCTGGTGGCGACCCTGGTCGAAGGCAGTCTGTTGAATGTCCTCGGCGACCGAGTCCTCGCCGCGCTGCAGGTGGCCATAGACGAGATAGTCGACGGCATGGATGTAGTGGAAGGAGATTGCGCCGTTGACATCTTGTTCCCGCGCAGCTTCGGCCGAGCGCGCGTTCCAGTGGATGACCTGTGGCCAGTCGCCGAGGCGCACGTAGATGTGCGAAGGCATGTGCAATGCGTGCGGCACGTTGGGCGCAATCTTGCCGTAGGACTCGACCATCTCGAGCGCGTTCTCGGCGCTGCCGTCGGCGTCGGTGGCGTGAATGGCGTAGTGGACGGCCCCGGGGTGGGTCGACTCTTCTTCCCACACGCGCTTGAGGATCACCTCGGCCTCGTCATGCAGCGCGTGACGGTCTTCAGCCCGCGTGGCCTCGGTGAGCAGCGACAGGGCGTAGAGCGCGGCGATATCGTGATCATTCGGATAAGCCTGATACGCGGCGGACATCCCATCGGTCCAGCCCGACAGACGATCCCAGACCCGGTCGGTTTCCGGCTCGAAGTAGGCCGCAGTCACCTCGATCAACGCCTGTTCACGCTCATCGTCGACCGTAGCACGCGCCTGCTCAATGGCGTCTCGGGCACGGGCAATCTCGTCATCACTGGGCGTCGTGGCCCACAGCGGTTGGAACAGCGTGGTCGCCACGCCCCAGTGGGCCATTGCGCAATCGGGATGGGCGTCGGTAATGGCAGCAAACTCGTCACGCGCCTGCACATACATCATGTGGTGCATCAATCCCAGGGCATGATCAAACGCCTGTCGCGCCTCATCCACGCAGTCTGCCCCGAATGCGACCGTGCCAATCTGCTCTTTGGCATCCATCGGCACGTCGGTATGCATATCGTCGTGCTGGGCTGCTGCCCCGGCGACGAACAACACAGTTGACAAAGTCAGTAGGATTCTTTTCATGGTCAGCCTCCGTCCAGTGTGGGTGTGCACATGGTGTCGGGTGCTTCTGTAACGACAA
This sequence comes from Ectothiorhodospira sp. BSL-9, assembly GCF_001632845.1. Lineage (NCBI taxonomy): Bacteria > Pseudomonadati > Pseudomonadota > Gammaproteobacteria > Chromatiales > Ectothiorhodospiraceae > Ectothiorhodospira > Ectothiorhodospira sp. BSL-9. Next base: position 1,030,143 of record NZ_CP011994.1, read on the forward strand.
CCCGGTGCCGCACGGGACGGGAAGGCCGCGGTTCGGGTTAGACTGGCACCCTTGATCTCGAGCCTAGTCGGTGGGTCGAATAACGGCTTGCAGAATCTTGCGCTCGGATAGCGGATCTTGCGGTTCAATGCTTTGCTCGCGCGTGCGCTCGGCACGCCGCTTGGCACGGTCTATCCTCGGAGCAGTTGGTCGAAGCGACCCAGGCTCGCGGCACACGACCTACTCGACACAATCCCAACAGGGGCTGCTTCAGCCAGGGGGGGGGCCACCCTGCCCCATCCGCTCACCAGACGCCCCGGTCGATAGTTGGCCCGGATGCATCACGGAAGTGACTGAACACGATCAGGTCCATGCTTCACTTCTGGAAAATCTATGCTATTACTCGGGGCATAGTAGTTGATCTTTTGACTTGGGGATTATCCTCAAGAGGCCTCCGCTGCACTCATGATGGACATTCGCGCGGAGTTGCAAGTCTCATCCCAACTCGCCAAGAGGCCATCCTCGTACGAGTCAGAGAACCAATGACGGTATGTCTCGACGACCGGATCGACCGGCGACAGGAGCGTACCCATGCAACAATCAGCCGAATCCACCTACCAGCTCGACGGTACATTGCTGGAAATCTGCTCTTGCGGAGTCCCTTGCCCCTGTTTTATCGGTGAAGATCCCGATGGCGGCGAGTGCCTTGGCGTCATCGCCTTTCATCTGGATAAAGGAAGGATTGGCGATCAGGATGTCTCTGGCCGGACCGTTGTCAATGTGGCACATATCCCCGGCAATGCCCTGGCCGGCGGCTGGCGCAGTGTCCTGATCATCGACGATGAAGCAACCGACGACCAGTACAACGCCCTGGTCTCCGCCTTTTCCGGTCAATTGGGCGGGGGCCTGGCTGACCTGGCGGGACTGGTGGGGGAACTGGTGGCCGTGGAGCGTGCTCCGGTGATCCACGAAGTGAATCAGGCGAGCGGTCAGTTCCGGATTCCGGGTATCGTCGAGGCGCAGATCTCCCCCATCCAGTCGTCTCCGGATGGCACGACAGCCACGCTGCGTGATAGTGCCTTCTCGACCATCAAGGATGCACCAGCCTATATCGGCAAATCGTCGGGTTATCGGGTCAACCTGCCGAATCACGACATGAGTTGGTCTTTCGAGGGGCGCAATTCAATTCAAACCGCCTGGCACATGGAGCACCAGCCGTGAATACGATGGCCCAGGCCCCAGCGCGGCGCGTATGGAGGGCGTCGCCGCTGGTGCTGACAGCCATATTGTTGGCCTGGGCGCTGGCTCTGGCCTCCGAATTCACCGGCACCCCGGGTTGGGTCCATCATCATCACCTGCTGACTCCGGGCATGGCCGCATGGGCGAGCGTCGGACTCTTTCTGGCGGCATGGCAGATCCATATCGCCGCCATGATGCTGCCTTCCACATTGCCCATGATCGGCCATTTTCGTCACATGGCCGCAGCACAGCCTCACCCCGTCGCAGCCAGATCTGTGTTCCTGGTGGGATATCTCATTGTATGGACAGGCTTTGGTATCGCGGCATCCCTGGCCTACCTGGGCGTTCACGCAGTGGTCGAACAATGGCACTGGCTGGCATCCCGGCCGCAGGTGGGTGTCGGTGGCGTGCTGATATTGGCGGGGGCCTTCCAGTTCTCGGGGCTGAAGGATCGCTGCATGGAAAAGTGCCGCCACCCGGTTGCCTTCCTGATGGCACACTACCAGCGGGGAATCCCCGCGGCACTGAGGGTGGGCCTTCGGCACGGCCTGTTCTGCCTGGGATGCTGCTGGGCCCTCATGCTGGTGATGTTCGCCGTGGGTATCGCCAACCTTGCCTGGATGGCCCCGCTGGCACTGCTGATGCTCTATGAGAAAACAGGCAAGGCTGGCGATAGGATCGTCCGCCCGGTGGGCATGGTGCTCATCCTGCTCGGATTGGCCATGATGCTATTCATGGGCCCGATGCCCGTTGAACATCATCACGGTTGATCCAGCAGCCCGTCAACATCTGCAGCGAGCTGTCGACAAGGCCGAGCCTGCATTTGAGACGCTGCTGGAGCGTGTGCTCGGCGAACCGCTTGAAACGGTCTATAGTCGAAGCAGTTGACTAGGACGACGCGGACTCAGACCCATGCCGCAACCGTCGCAGAACATGCTGGAGTTCTACACCCAGGCCCGGGCCGCGCCGATGTTGCGTGAGTCGCGCACGGCCAAGGGTTTACCCGTGCCCATGGTCGAGTGCATCCAGGCTCCCGGCGATCTGGTGATGCCCGTGGTCCCGGAATTGGTGTTGAGCCAATTGGTCGGGCCACCGTTCCGCTATGCCTGCGACCTGGGTGCGGGTCCGTTTTCCGGGCATGCGCAGCCCATGAATTTCGTGGTGATCGCCCCGCAGGTGCATAGCTATTGTCACATGGCCGATCGGGCTTGCTTGCGGTTTGTCGGTATCCCCGGAGATGTGGCGCGTGCCTGTCTTGAGCGGGATGCCGACGACCCGCTGGACTTCGGTCCACTGCATACCCGGCATCACCACGACCCCTTGATTGCCCAGGCCCTGGACGCCTTATGGCCGGAAATGGCGCGCGATGACCCCGCTGCACGCCTTTTCATCGACAGCATGATTGCGGCGCTGGTGGTGCGGGTGGCCCGATTGGCGGAGCAGGCGCGACATATCGACACGCACCGCGGCGGCCTGGCGCCGCACCTGTCCGCCCGCGTGATCGAGTACATGCAATGCCATCTGGATGAGCACCTTACGCTGCAGGATCTGGCCGACGTCGCTGGGTTGTCCCCCTGGCATTTTGCCCGAGCCTTTCGCCACAGCCATGGCCTGCCCCCACACCGCTACCTGACGCAGCTGCGCATCCAGCACGCCCGGACACTCCTGACCGATACCTCCCTGCCGGTAACAGCAGTGGCTGCCGCCGCCGGCTACTCCGTGGCGCAACTGGCGCGGCACTTCCGCCACGTCGTGGGTATCTCACCTGAAGCGTACCGGCAGCACATCCTCACCCGGCCCTGATTCCTGATAGACGACCGGAACCATCCCACTGTCCGGCTCAAACGGATGCTCAATCTTTCGTCATGCATGATCATGAATCTTGCCCGCAGCCTTTCTCATCGCATGCCCCCCGCCTCCACGCGATCGCGGCTATTGCCCTTGGCGCGGGAGTAAAGACGAGTCCAATGTCAGCTTTAAGTTGCGGTGCGGCCGTGCTTACGGTTCCAATCGACTGGCCGCTCCGGGTCGGCAAGAGACAGCAATCGGCAAGGCACGGCCTAGATCGCACCCCGCCTTGGGAGTCGTAGAGTCCGGAAGCTGGCCAACCACGGGCGGTCTCGGCAGTGGCCAGGACATCAAACCCAGCTTACCCTGCTCGCTAACAACCCCCACGGTCAGACGGGCTACGAGGTGCGGCAAAGATTTTCGAGTTCCACGCGCTGCGCGGCATGCTTGGCTGCGTTCTCACGCGCAAGCTTTTTCAGGTTGAAGAGTTTCCAGCGCACGGCTGGAAGGGTTTGTGCCTGCGGCAAGCCGATCGCTTCGAAATCAGGTTCGCCGTCATGCAGGCTGAGCAGGAATCGCGCGGTGTTGTCACACAGTCGACCGCGCGGCGTTCAGGATCGTGCACGACGCCACGCGTGACGGGTGAGATTTCAATTTTGACTTCGGCGCTGTCGAGCCGGGCTCGGATACGGGTGGCGCCGCCACTACCACCCTCGATGCGCTGCGCGCGGAGACGCGGAATGCCGGCGTTGGCCGCGTCCATGATCCTGTCGAGCGTCTCGTTGATCTCCCTCAGACTTTCCGCTCGGTCCTTGACCGGCAGGTAGGTCAGGTCGATATCTACCGACAGGCGCGGCATGTCGCGGTAGAACAGGTTGATGGCAGTGCCGCCCTTGAGCGCGAACACGGATTCCGCCTCGATGAAGGGCAGCAGGCGCACCAGAAGCGCGACCTGTGCACCATAGGCGTCACGGGCCATCGGCATCTCCCGTTGGGATATCGACGAATTCGGGCGGGACCATGATGCGGTAGCGTGGATGAATTTTGCCGCCCGTTATCAGGGCGCGGTCACCCGTGCCGAGGTTGAAGTCGTCGGGGTTAAGACGCTCGCGCCATACATGTTTGTGGCGGTCGGCGAAGACGAAGAATAGACGTCTGAGCTTGATCTTGCGGCAGCTCTGCAGCAGCGCCGTCAGCTGGCGAGGCCGCATCGTCGCCAGCCCCTCGAAAACCATGTCAAGGTTATGGAAACTCTCATGCGCGGGCAGTTCGTCAAGTGCTTCGAGGATCGCGCGCTCCGGCGAAGATATTCGGAGCGTCCAGCCCCAGGGCAGAGTCGGGGCATTGCCGTGTTTGTATTCCGTCAGACCGAGCGACGGGTCATCAAACAGGGACAGGGGGCGGCTGATGAACGGTGCGTCGAGGGTGAGGCGCGACAGCCAGCTTGGCGTGTCACTGCCGTAGACCCACACGGGCGGATGCGCGCCCAGCGGAAGATAGTGGCGGTAACCCTGGAGGTCAAGGGCGGACGTGCCGCCGACATGGACTTGATAACCCATGATTTTCTGGAGAGACAGGATGCAACTCTTCCAGTCTGGAGGGGCTGGCTGCGGCGTGGGGCGACGGAAGACACCGCGCTCCAGCCGCTCCAGCCAGCCGCGATCCACGTATTTCCGGGTGAGGAACCGGTTGACGCCGTGGTTCTCCAGCCAGCGCGCATCCACCACAAAACCGGCGGGAACAGCTTCCAAGACGACCTTCAGCTTTCCCTTTATTTGTGAACTCATGGTGCACATTATGAGTAAGGCTCGAAGAGCAACGCAACCCTGCTTCGGACTCGCAAGATTATGGGCGCTTCCGGTCGCCGGCACGAATTGCATGCAATATCCCAAAAAAGGATGCCCGCAATATGGAAGTTTTCGGGCGTCCGCAGGGCAGCAGTGAGGAGTCGTTCGTGAGCAACGGCTCGGCGGCCGCTCTGGGTCGCACACCGCCATCCCTGTGGGCCCATGCTTGTGTTTCCTCCACCTCAAACGAGGAAACTGACCATGAACGATTCGGAAAAGACTGCCCGACACCACCCTGCCCCGTGGAACAAGGGCAAGCTCATTGGCCAGCTGGAAAGTACCGTCCGCTACCTCGGCATCGAGGTCGATGACGCCCTGGAGATGGCCGAACGCACCGAATGCTGATACGCCTGGGCCGGTCAGCGCCCCTCCCCCGTCAGGTGCGCTGACCGGTACTGGACAGCCAGCGATGCGCGCATGCCCCCGAGAAGGCAACCGACAGATGATGGTAGGCCGGCGGCGCCAATGGTATGCCAGGTCATCAGCGCACCCAACTGGATTGGTCGCGGGGAAGCCGCCTGTCCGGATCGTTCACCATGACCGAATTCCCATCCTTGAGACGGGCTGAGTACACGATGAGGTTCGTACCACCTTCATGCACCTGGCTCGGAAAAAGGATACCGGTGCAGCCACGGGCCAACACCATGTCTGCAAGAACCCAAGTGGGGGGGTTCGATGTGAAGATCGAACTTCAGGTGCCGCCAATCATGCCAGAGGTCGTCCCAGGGCTCCCCACGATACAACTGGCGAAGGTCGACCAGATCTCGGAGCGTCACAGTGTAGGAGCACATCGTACAGGGCGGCAGGAAGGGTGAGGTCTGCTGGCCCACTGCGGGGTATGCGCCCGGAATAAGATAGTACCGGCAGGGAGGTTAACGAGGATCACCCGACGAAACCGGTGCTGATCGACTCCAGATAGCCAATCACGTCGTCGGTGCGACCTTCCTGTACGAGTTGCAACAGGGTCTTGTGGCGGAAGGCGGGAATGGGCTCGTTCTTGACCAGGAAGATGGCTCGCTGCAGATCCGACTCCACTGCCATGGCCGCCGACAACACCCGCATGAGATCACGCAGTGCGGATTGGAGTTTTGGGGATTCCGGGTGGGTGCGAAGGGTGTTGCGATGGACACCCGCCAACTCGGCCAGGTCTTGCTGCTGCATGCCGAGAATGTTGGCGACATTCGACGCGGAGAACCGCGAAGTACCGACTTCGCGCGTCGATTCGAGCACGTCTGCGAAGATGGCGGTCATGACGTTACTCCAGACAGGATAATCCAGGGATGCACAGTTTACGCACAGAATACGCACTCAGCAAGTATAGTTCCACTGTGCTGATGAGCTCCTCCAGCGCGAATACAGTCGGTCACATCGTGCCTAAACGGGGGGGGGCGTTCGACTGTCAGCTGTGCAGGCAATTGGAGTCTCTCATCCACTCCTACCGAGCGACCGCTCTGGGTCGTTTCCCGCCCCTAATCGCTGATCACCACCTGATTCGACGCGGACTATTCCCCCGGTGGGGGAGTCGGGGCGGTGGCAGCATGCCCTGGCCATGCTTGATTTCTTGTAGAACCCTCGAATAGGGTCGAGGCATCGGTGGATATTGCTTTCGATCAAGGAGACCCCATGAAACGCCGGCCGCTTCACCTGTCGGGTACGGTATTCACTGTCCTGGCGATGACCGTGACGGGTTCCGCCCTGGCCGCCGAGCCGGAGTTCGTCGACGAAGCCCGCAACGTGTACCTACCCGCCCAGGAGGAGCGTCTGCGCACCCTGCGGGTGGGAGCGGTCTACAACGACGAGCATATCCAGATCCGTTACGAGTTCGAGACCGACAACCCCAGCTGGTATCACCAGTACTGGATTTTCGAGGACGGTGAATGGGTCCGTTACGGGCGCGGATCTCCAGGGCCGGATCCCCATGGACTTTACGAGGATCGGATCTCCATGATGCTGGACGACGGATCGGTGCCCCACTTTGGCAAACATGGCGCCTACATGACCGTCCATGAGGGCATGCGCACACTCACCGATGCCGCGGATGGCGAGGCAGTGCGCGCGCATCCCGTGCTGGGCGAGGAAATGGGCCGCTCCGACGTGCGCAAGTACCTGCCCGCCAGCCGCGACGCAGCCGATGATGAAGTCTCCTGGGACACGCTCAAGTCCGATGACGAGATACAGGCCCTGCGCGAACAGGGATATTTCCTGGACCTGTGGCAATGGCGCGCCCATCGCAGCCACCCGGTGGGGCATGCGGACAACAACTACGTGCTGCACTACCGCCTGAACAGCGATGGCCAGGGACCCTTCACCGACAACTGGGACAACAAGGCGGAACGCCCCGCCTGGATGTTCAATCCCGGCATCACCGGCTTCAAGGCCATGGATCGGCAACGCCTCATGGACCGTGACTACGGACAGGATGACTGGTACTACCTTTCCGAGGAGATCGCCGCCCCCTTCGACCCGGATCACGACTGGCAGGAGGGCGATGTCCTGCCCCAGCGCTTCCTGAGACAGCCCACCGGGAGCCGAGGCGCCATCGCCGCCGCGGGCGGCTACGAGGAAGGGGCCTGGCGCATTCGCCTGACGCGCACCCTGGACGCCCCCAACCCGCTGGACAGCAAGTCACTGGAGGACGGCGGACGCTATCAGGTGGCCTTTGCCGTTCACACCGATGCCTCCGGTGCCCGCTGGCACCTGGTCTCACACCCGCAGACCCTGGGCCTGGGCGTGGACGACGCCGACATCGTGGCCCAGCGTGTGGAGGGCGACCTGGACACCGCCGAGGCGGAATGGACCGAATTGCAGGTGTATTACCCAGGCCAGATCACCTGGCAGTGGCTCAACCGCGACGACCACCCGGGCCGCGAGGCCATCGAGGAAGGAGACATCGGCATACGCGAGATCCATCTCACCCTGGAAGAGATCGCGGCTTTCTCGGTGGCCTTCGAACGCCAGAAGTTGGGGGTCGAGCCCGAGGACGATGACCGGAACTGAGGGGCATG